>CAYPUT010000036.1:0-21685 GCA_964413945.1 uncultured Spirochaetaceae bacterium | reverse complement strand
CCGGCCGGAGGGTTCGATAGTTAATCGTCTCCGGTTTCTTGACCTCGCCGTAGCTCCACGCGCGGACCTGATCCGGCGAGGCAAGTTGAATCATAATGCTATCGAAATCTTGGATGTCTCTCATTCGTCTTTGCTTCCCCCTAGAAGCTGCTGCCCTGTCGGTTAATCAACTCTTCGTCCCGTTCGGTCAGCGGTATCTGCTTTCCCTTCGAATCGAAGATAGAAATATCGAGGGCAAGGCCCCGTAGCTCCTGCACCAAGACGTTGAAAGACTCCGGAATTCCCGCCGAGGTCGACGGCTCTCCCTTGACGATACTCTCGTAGATCTTCGCCCGCCCGGTCATATCGTCGGACTTTATGGTCAACAGCTCTTGCAGGGTGTTCGCCGCACCGTAGGCCTCGAGGGCCCAGACTTCCATCTCTCCGAGGCGCTGGCCGCCAAACTGAGCCTTCCCGCCCAGGGGCTGCTGTGTAACCAGGGAGTAAGGACCCGTCGACCGGGCGTGCATCTTGTCGTCCACCAGGTGATGGAGCTTGAGCATGTACATGCATCCCACCATAACCGGATTCTCGAAGGGTTCGCCGTTACGTCCGTCGTAGAGGGTTATCTTCGAGGTCTTCGGATATCCGGCCTTCTCGAGGCGCTCTTGGATCATCTCTCGGGTTGCGGACTCGAAAACCGGTGTGGCGTACCACTCGTCGAGGCCGAGGGCGGCCCATCCGAGCTCCGTTTCGAGGAGCTGCCCGAGGTTCATCCGGGAGGGAACGCCGAGGGGGTTCAGACAGACATCGAGGTGGGTGCCGTCGGCCATGTAGGGCATATCCTCTTCCGGAAGCACCCGGGCAATAACGCCCTTGTTTCCGTGGCGACCGGCCATCTTATCCCCCTCCCTAAGCTTGCGCTTGGTGGCGATAAGCACCTTGACCACTTCGTCGACCCCGGGAGACAGATCGTCTCCCTCGCTGCGCCGGAGACGCTGAACGTCGATGACCGTTCCGTCGGTTCCGTGGGGCACCCGCAAGCTCGTGTCCCTGACTTCCTTCGCCTTCTCCCCGAAGATGGAGTTCAAGAGCTTGAACTCCGGAGTCGTCTCGGTTTCGCTCTTCGGCGTCACCTTTCCGACGAGGATGTAGCCGGAGCCGATCTTGGCGCCGACCCGAACGATCCCCTCTTCGTCGAGCTGATCGAGAGACTTCTCGGAGGTATTGGGAATATCCCGTGTAATCTTCTCGGGCCCGAGCTTGGTCTCCCGGACTTCGACGGTGAACTCCTTAATGTGAACCGAGGTAAAGATGTCCTCTTTTACCACCTTCTCGGAGACCAGAATGGCGTCCTCGAAGTTATAGCCGTTCCAGGGCACGAAACCTACCAGGACGTTTCGCCCGAGGGCGAGCTCTCCGTTGTACGTCGCAGGACCGTCGGCTATGACGTCCCCTGCTCTAAGCTTCTGCCCGAGCTTTACGATCGGCTTCTGGATGTAGCAGGTGTCCTGATTGGTCCGCTGATACTTCAACAAGGGGTATACGTCCCGGTCTTCCGACCCGGAGGAACCCTTCGGCTCGACGACAACCTGGGTCGCCGAGACGTAGGTTACGGTTCCATCGCGCCGGGCTTTCGTCAGCACGCCGGAGTCGTAGGCCGTCTTGGCCTCCATGCCGGTGCCGATCCGCGGGGGCTCGGGAAAGACCAGGGGGACCGCCTGCCGCTGCATGTTCGAGCCCATCAGGGCCCGGTTTGCATCATCGTGCTCCAGAAAGGGGATCAGCGACGCGGATACGGAGATTATCTGCTTCGGAGAGACGTCCATGTACTGGATGTCCTCCGGCGGGCGGGTCGTGTAGTCACCGGATCGGCGGACCGAAACGGTCTTGGTCTGAAAGCTACCCTTATCGTCGACCTGAGCGTTCGCCTGGGCGATATAGTACTTTTCCTCATCCATCGCGGAGAGATAGTAGATGTCGTTGGTAACCCGGCCGTCCTTTACCTTCCTGTAGGGGGCCTCGAGAAAGCCGTAATCGTTCACCCGGGTGTAGTTCGCCAAAGAGACGATAAGGCCGATGTTCGGACCTTCCGGCGTCTCGATGGGGCACATTCGCCCGTAGTGGGTGTAGTGGACGTCCCGGACCTCGAAGCCGGCCCGGTCCCGGGAGAGCCCCCCGGGGCCCAGAGCGTTCAGGCGCCGCTTGTGGGTCAGCTCGGAGAGCGGATTGACCTGGTCCATGAACTGGGAGAGCTGACTCGACCCGAAGAACTCCTTGATCGCCGCCACGACGGGCTTGATCGAAATAAGGTCCTGCGGCTTTATCGTGTCCGTCTCTTTGAGGGACATCCGCTCCTTCGCGATACGCTCCATCCGGGAGAAGGCAGTCTTGAGCTGATTGGTCAGAAGCTCGCCGACGCTCCGAATCCGCCGGTTTCCCAGATGGTCGATATCGTCGACGTTCGCCTCGCCGATGTACACCCGGATCAGGTAGAGCATCGTATTGATGATGTCTTCCTTCATCAGGACGTAGTCCTCGGCAGGAGTCTCGTAATCGAACTTCTTGTTCAGCTTGTAGCGGCCTACTCTACCGAGGTCGTACCGCCGCTCGGTAAAGAACATCGAGGTAAAATCTTTCTCGGCACTCTCTACGGTAATCGGCTCGCCGGGCATAATAACCGCGTAGATCGCCGCGAGGGCGTCTTCCTTGGTCGGTTCGTCGTACTCAGTGTCGTCCCGGGTGTACTTGGCCTCCTCCCGCTCGAAACAGTTCAGAATTATTTCCGAGTGGAGGGACTCGGGGTCCGCCATGTCTATGACCGATATCTTGGTTACCCCGGAGTGGAGAAGCTCGTCGACATCGTGGGGATGGAGCTTTTCCCCGGCTCGATAGAGCTTGCGCTGCCGGCCCGGGGCGTTTTCGTCGTCGATAAAGACCGCCCGAGCCAGCACTTCCCCGACCAGCTGCTCCCGGGTCTCCCGGTCGTCGGCGATCGAGAGCTCCTTGGTCTTGTAGCAGACGTCGATAATCTTCTCCCGGGTGTCGTATCCAAGGGCCCGGAGAAAGAGGGTCCCGAGGATCCTCTTCTTGCGGTCGATTTTCGCGTAGACCAGCTCTTTCTTCTGATCGATCTCGAATTCGAGCCAGGAGCCCCGGTAGGGGATGATTCTCGAAGAGTAGACGCCCTTCTCGTGAGAAAAGATGACGCCGGGGCTTCTGTGGATCTGGCTCACAACGACCCGCTCGGCACCGTTGATGATAAAGGTGCCCCGGTCGGTCATAAGGGGCAGATCCCCCATGTAGATGTCCTTCTGGCGGATTTCTCCGGTATCGAGAAAGACGAGGTTGATGCGTGCCTTGATGGGGATCGCGTAGGTATGACCCTTCTGCTTGCACTCGAGCTCTCCCATCTTGATGTTCTCTTCGTCGAGAATATAGTGGTCGTACTCGAGGCGCATGTCCCCGTTTTGGCTTTCTATCGGAAACGTCGTCAGAAAGACCTCTTCTACTCCCTGGATCCCAAGGGGCTCTCCGTTGATAAGCGTCTGCCGCTGCAGAAAACGCTCGTAGGATGAGAGTTGAATGTCTATCAGGTTTGGAAGCTCCATAATTTCCTGAGTTTCCGTACCTACGACGATTCGCTTAATTGTCTTCATGGACACCAGATACCTCCCGTTGTCGAATCCGAAACCGTCTTCGAACCCGCCTCTACCCACGGCCCCGGGAAACGCTTCCCCGGATTCGCAATACCGCCGTGGGCAGAGGCCCATTCAAAGCACAAGCGCACAAAGCCACCCATCCCGGAAAACGGGACTCTTTCGAGCCGCGCTCTTCCAGGCGCTGCGGGTGGCTTCTCTCGCTTAAGTTCCTGACAAATGGCTCTATTGCAGTTCAATAACCGCGCCGGCTGCCTCCAACTTTTCCTTCATCTGAGTCGCTTCTTCCTTCGACACGCCCTCTTTGACGGCGCGTCCCCCGGCCTCGACGAGCTCCTTGGCCTCCTTGAGACCGAGGCCCGTGGCGGCCCGAACTTCCTTGATAACCGGAATCTTCTTCCCGTCGCCGAAGCTCTTGAGAATTACGTTGAACTCAGTCTGCTCTTCTTCCGCTGCGGCGGCCTCGCCGCCTCCGGCGGCAGCTCCACCTGCGGCAACGGCCACAGGTGCGGCGGCGGAAACCCCAAATTTCTCTTCCATCGCGGAAACCAGTTCCGAGACTTCCAGCACGGACATACCCGCAATAGCTTCCAGGATGTCATCCTTAGTAAGTGTTGCCATATTACCTTCTCCTTTCATTTAATCCGACGATAGCATGCAACACGCTAGGGCGAAGACTAACGTCGGTATTATTCCTGTTCCTTCTTCTGCTCCGCGACGGCCTGGAGCGTTCGAACCAATTTGGAAGCGACACCGTTCATGGCGTACATCAGGTTACGCACGGGAGCGTTCATCGTCCCCATAAGCATCGCCAAGAGCTGATCCCTCGTCGGGAGCTTCGAGAAGGCCTCCGCCTGCTTTGCGTCGAACACGGTACCGTCGATGACGGCGCCCTTTAGCTCGAGGGGCGTATCCTTTCCGAAGTCGACGAGCGCCTTCACCACGGCACCGGCGTCGTCTTTGGCAAGGGCAAGCGCCGTCGGACCGATAAGGAAGCCGGCGATCTCCTCGGGCATATCCATCTGCCGGAAGGCGATCTTCGCGAAGCGGTTCTTGATAACCTTGTACTCCGCGTTGTTCTCCCGGAGCTTCGTCCGAAGCGCGGAAATCTGATCTACCGTTAATCCTCGATAGTCGGTAAAGACGTAGTCCTTGTTCTCCGACAGCTTTGCCTTTACGGCGTCTACGGCAGCTGTCTTCTCGTTGTTGAGTTTCGTCTGATATGCGGTCGACATATTAGGCCTCCTGCCCAACCGGCACCGATTCGTCGATTCGGATACCCGGGCCCATTGTGGAGCTAATGGCGATCGATTTTACGAAGTCGCCCTTGGTTTCCGACGGCTTTCGCTTGATCACCTCGGAAATGACAGCCTGGATGTTTTCCTTGAGCTGCCCCGGATCCATCGACATCTTACCGACCGCAAGATGGACGACGCCGGTCTTGTCCGAGCGAAATTCGACCCGGCCCTTCCGGAGCTCGTCGATCGCCGCTTTGATATCGTTGGTTACCGTCTGTGTTTTCGGGTTCGGCATAAGCCCCCGGCGACCGAGAATCGGCCCGAGACGGCCTACATCCTTCATCATGTCCGGAGTGGCAACCGCCACATCGAAGTCGAGCCAGCCCCCCCGGATCTTTTCGATAAGATCGTCGTCACCGACGTAGGTGGCCCCGGCCTCTTCGGCTTCCTTGGCCTTATCCCCCTTCGCGAAGACGAGGATCTTCTTCTCTTCGACAAACTGATTCGGGAGCACCATGGTATCCCGAACGTTTGAGCTCTTCTTGAGGTTTAGGTTCATCGAGAGCTCGACCGTTTCGTCAAACTTGGCAAAGGAGGCCGTTTTGAGGATCTCCACGGCTTCGTCGGCGGAGTAGCGCTTTGCCCGGTCGAAGGTTTCGACCGCCCGGCGGTAGTTCTTTCCGTGCTTCATCCTAGGCCTCCACTTCGACACCCATGCTTCGGGCGGTTCCGGCCACGATCTTCATCGCGGCTTCGATGTCGTTTGCGTTGAGGTCCGGCATCTTGGTCTCGGCAATCTCCTGCAGCTTCGCCTTCGGCAGCTTTCCGACCTTTACCCGGTGCGATTCCGGAGACCCCTTCTCCAGTCTGATGGCGCGCTTGATGAGCACTGCGGCGGGTGGAGTCTTGGTGATAAAGGTGAACGAACGATCGGCAAAAACCGTAATGACCACCGGGATGATGAGTCCCGGCTCGAAGTTCTTGGTTACGTCGTTAAACTGCTGGACGAACTGCGGCGCACTGACGCCGTGAGGCCCCAGGGCCGGTCCAACAGGGGGCGCCGGCGTAGCTTTACCGGCAGGCACCTGCAATTTGATAATTGCGGCAACCTTTTTCTTTGCCATTGTAATACTCCTCTTCGTGGTACAAGCCCCCGCCGTTCCACCTTTTTTTGGGGTGGGCGACGAGGTCCCTCCGACTGCCGCACCGAGGCGGCACCAACGTTTATGAGGGCGCCGACGCGCCCTCGGCCTATATTTTCTCTACCTGCAAGAAGTCCACTTCAACGGGGGTCGACCGCCCGAATATTCCGACGGTAACCCGCAGCTTGCCCTTCTCCAGATTCACCTCTTCCACATTACCGGTAAAGGATTCGAAGGGCCCCTCAATGATCCGAACCGACTCCCCTTCCACGAAGGACTGCTTCGGCTTCATGGAACGGTCGCCCTTGATCTCGCCGGTCTTCTGGAAGATGGACTTCGCCTCCTCGGCCGAAATAGGCTGAGGCTTGTTACCGACGGAAGAACCGACGAAGCCGGTAACGCCGTTCAGCCGGCGAATCTTGGAACAGACGGTCTTCCAACCGAGATCCGGCAGATCCATCTCGAGAAGGATGTACCCCGGAAGAAACTTCTTGGTGGAAACCTTCTTCTTTCCCTCTTTTATCTCTACGACCTGCTCCGAGGGAACCTTGATCTCGCTCACGGCGTCTTCGAGCTCGCCGTCTTCTATGAGTTTCCGAATAGTTCTTTCAATCTTGTTCTCATACCCGGAATAGGTATGAAGAACGTACCAACCTTTTGCCATTTCCCTAGAATAATGCGTCGACGCCGGTAAGAAGCAAAAAATCGACAATTCCGAGCACAATGGCGAAAAGAGCGACGGACACGAGGACCACTTTTGTCGATGCAGCCACCTCGTCTCGGGAAGGCCAGACGACCTTCTTGAGCTCTGCGTAGCTATCTTTAAAGAACTGTACGATTCGCTTCATCGATTACCTACCCTCCGGAGGTGCCGGTCGGAACAATACAGGCCAGGTAGGATTCGAACCTACAACATCCGGTTTTGGAGACCGGCGCTCTAGCCGTTGGAGCTACTGGCCTAGGATTTACTTAATCTTGGCTTCTTTGTGGAGTGTGTGCTTCCGGTCGTTCGGGCAATACTTCATAAACTCCATCTTGCCCTGGATGTTCTTCCGGTTCTTCGTTGTGGTATAGTTTTTTCGGTTACACTCGGTACATTGGAGTGCAATTTTTTCTATGTTTTTGCCTTTTGCTTTAGCCATTCACCGCCTCCGGACAACACTACGCCTTCGTTAGTATAAAGAAAGACCGGAAGAGGGTCAACGTCTCTTGCGGCTTTGAGAGTGAGCCCTCGATCGGACTTGAACCGATGACCCCATCCTTACCATGGATGTGCTCTACCGACTGAGCTACAAGGGCGGAAGTGGCGAGAGAATAACAACCTCCCCTACGCCTGTCAAGTCTATCTGAACCGCTTCTTTAAACCCGCTACCCAGTTTCGAATTCGGCTGTCGGTTTGGGCGGCCTGGTTATCCTCGTCTAAGAGCAGCCCGAGAAGCTTTCCGTTTCGCTCCGCTCGGCTGGCCGTGTAGGTGTACCCTTCCGGCGCCGTGTACCCGACAACCCTTCCTCCGCGCTCGACAACCTTGTCGTGGAGGAGGGCCACGCAATCGGCGTATTGGTCCCGGTAGTTCTCTTGATCCCCGAGGCCCATGATTGCCACCGTTTTCCCGGACAGGTCGACTTCGTCGAACGTCGGAAAAAACTCTTCCCAATCGTCCTGAAGATCTCCGGCACCCCAGGTCGAGACGCCAAAGATAAAGAAATCGTACTCTCCGAAGAGCTCCGGGGTCGCTTCCGTAACATTTACCAGATCGCAGTCGGAACCGCCCCACTGCTTTTGGAGCTTTTCCGACACATCGTAGGTGTTTCCGGTCGTGGAACCGTAGACGATAGCTACCCGGGGCATGAGGTCTCCTCCCGACGAGACGATTTTGCGGATTTGAAGATGCGGGTTGAACATACTAAGAAAGCTCTCGGAGGACAATTCCCCCCTAAAGGACGCCTGAAGGACCACGGTTCCGCGGGGTCTCGTGGTCGGCTATACTGGTCGGCGTGAAGATACTTGTAGCCGATCAGCATACCATTCTTCGCCGCATCGGAGAGCTTCTCGAGAAGGAGCTCGGCCCGGTCCTCGCACGCCGGGGCTCCGGGGCCCTCGGCCTTCCCGGCGGCAGATCGGTCGTGCCCCTCCTCGAGGCGCTGCCAAGAATTCCCCTGCCCTGGGATCGCGTCGGGATCTTTCTGGTGGACGAGCGGTTTGTCCCGGAGGACCATCCGGACAGCAATTACGGTCTTATCGCCGGATCGATAGAAGCAGCCTTTGCCGGTGCCCCGGCGAAGCCGGAGATCCTGCCGCTGCCGGGGTTGAAATCGGGGTCGGATCCGGCGGCTGCTGCTGCGGCCTACGGCGAGATTCTGAAGGAGCGTACCACGGGAACCGGGGTCTTCGATCTTGCGGTTCTCGGCGTCGGGGAAGACGGCCACATCGCCTCGATCTTTCCGGAACGTCCCTTGGACCTCGAGACGCCCCCCGGCTTCTCGGTTGTCCGGGATTCGCCGAAACCTCCCCCGGTGCGCATTACGGCAAACGCCTCGCTGCTGACCTCGACTCCCTGCCTGATCGGGTTACTCTTCGGCGAGGCCAAGGCGGAAGCGTACCGCCGACTGACCGGCGGGGCCTCCGCGGCGAGGTTGCCGGCGGCCCTTATCCGGGAGGCCCCGAGGGGATATGTCTTTGCCGACTACTCCGCCACCGGGGGTGTCTCGGAGGCGACCTCCGGGGAATAGTCGAGGGTGGCGGTGGCGACGGCTACCGGCCGTCCCGGCTTCGGAGCCTCGGCAAGGACCGCCCCGGGAGCGCAGAAGAGCTCGATCGCCATCACGCCGGCCACAACGAGAGAGGTTCCGGCAAGAAGCAGAAAAGAGACGCCGAAACCGGGCAACAAGAGCAGCTGCAGCGCCACCGGCAGGATGACGTAGACCGAGGAATGGACGCTTACCAGAACCGTCGCCCGGGCGGAACGCAGGAAACCCCACTGCGTTATCCCAAAGGCCGCGAATCCGAGGAAAAAGCTGATAACGTAGACGACCCAGGGAAGCCCCCCGGAGGGGAAAAACCCGGCACGCCCGACATTCTGAGACCATCCCTTGAGAATCGGGTCCAGCGCCGCCAGGCCTCCGGAGGCCGCACCAAAAACCAGCCCGAGGACGAAGCTACCGCTCCGCCGGCTTACCAGGGCCGCAGCGAGGATGCTTATTCCCGCGTACCCGATCACTACCGCAAAGAGCTCGGGCATCGATGCCTCGGCCATCGAGACGGCGGGACGGGAGATACCGTCGGCGAAGAGCATGCCGGTCCCCAGGGCGACCGAGATTGCCCCGAGGTACTGCAGAGGACGGACGTCTTCCTTCAAGAACAGCTGCGAAAACCAGAGAAGAGCCAGAAGGCCGAACCCGTACATGCTCGTCATGTAGGACGGGGGCGCAAAGCGATTTCCGAGGACGAGCCAGAGCCCGTTCGTGTTGTTGATAACGAAACCGGCGGTATAGACGGCCATCCCCGGGCGACGAAACCAGGGAAGCTGGGCATCCTGGATCCCACCGCCCCGGATACGCTGAATCCCGAGTTGCTGCATACCCTTGGAAAGGTGGAGCAGCGTGGTATTGATCAGTCCGAAGGCGAGTCCGAAGGCATAAATCAACGCCGGTTAACCTCGTACCCCTCTCCGGACGAGCGTGCCAGATCGACCTCGATCTCTCGTCCGCCGAAGCCATGTACGTTGCACTTCGCCCGGACGATTACCACCGACGTATCCGATGGGATCTCGATCCCGGACCGGCTCCGGGTAAAGGGCTGCTCGTCGACGTGGGGATGGGCGAGTTCCCGGGTTCCCAGGACGTCCCCGTTTTCCGCGTCGATAACCTGCCATTCGTCGGCGTAGTGGTCCCATCCGCTATCGTCGTGCCGGACCGTAACGTCGAACCGCCAGACCCCGGAAGAGGTCTCCCGGGCAACGACCCGCCGGACCTGGGCGTAGTCGAGACTCTCTTCGTAGGCCTCGACGACCCCCGGGGACATAAGGAACAAGATTGCGAGAACCATCATCGAGTAACCAACCGGATACTTCTTCATCACTCCTCCCTTTCGTTCGGAATATAAAACATGCTATATATTATTTCCACTGTCAGCTATCGATTAACCGAGGGTATCAACGAGCCTGTTGATGGAAATGGCGGTAATTTCTCTCTCGGTAAATAGTTGCCGCCGATCCGGCCGACGGTTTCTACTATCTCCGGTCAACAGACGATCTGCAAATAACTTAAGAGACAATAACAACAGGCTCGTTGACACCTCTCGCACCCCTGCGGCTAATCGAGAAGCGCCTCGATAATCTCTTCTACGGTTTGATCCACGTTCTCCGCCGGCACCTGGCAGGCGCCGGCGTAACTGTACCCGCCGCCGCCGTACCGGGCCATCACCCCCCCGATGTCTGCCGACAGGTCGGTATCGAAGATCGACTTTCCGACGCTGATCGCCGCAGTCCTCCGTTTGAAGGCCCACATGACTTGAACCGAGGCGTCCGTGTGGGGGAATAGGGCGTACTTGACAAAGCGGTTCCCGGCGAAGAGGGTAGTCTCCCGCCGAAGGTCGACGAGGAGAACCGTGTCCCGGACCATCGAGCAGCGCTGAATCTGCTGAGAAAAGTCCTTCTTGTGGCTCTCGTATACGTCCGCCCGTTCCCTGATGTCCTCGAAGGTAAGAAGCTCCTCGGCGTCGTGATCGGCGATGTAGTCTATGAGGTCGAGCATCAGCTGATGGTTGGAAATGCGAAAACGACGGAAACGCCCGAGCCCCGTTCGGGGGTCTAGGAGGAACCCGAGTAAGTCCAACCCTTCCGGGTCGAGGACCTCCTTCCGGGTAAAGGCGGCGGACTCCCACTTGTCCACCGCGTCGATGAGCTCCGGCGACACCGCTGGAAAGCGGCCGGCGCCGCCGTAATGGTTGTAGATAACCCGGGCCGCGGACCGGGCATTTGCGTCGACGACGAAACCGGCGGTGGAGTGATTTCCCGGGTCGATATCGTGGTGGTCGAAGGCGAGGTAGGCTCCGGGTTGCGGGGGGAGGTCGGCGATAATGTCCCGTCGTGAGACGTGAACCACGCCTCCTTCCATATCGCGGGGATGAACGAACTTTACCTGTTCGATGAGACCGATTCTTCTCAGAAGGGCCGCGGAAACCACACCGTCGAAGTCGTCACGGGTCAGGAGGCGTCGCTTCCCCTCGGGATAAGACATGATTAAGGGATGCTAACCGATGGTTCCGGCGGCGACAAGGGGCCTACTACCGCAGTATACTAGACGGTAATGCTACTTGTTGCAGACGTCGGGGGCACCAACACTACGGTTGCCCTCATAGACACCTCGGTAAGCACGGAATACCGCATCGTCGAAAAACACCGGGTATCCTCCCAGGAGATCGAAGGCCTTGTCGAAGCGATTGCCGCCGCCGCGTCCTCCTGGAAGGTTTGCCTCGCAGATGTCGCAACCCAGCTCGTGGTTTCCGCGGCCGGACCCGTCCGGGGCAACCGGGCGGACCTTACGAACGTCTCCTGGCCGATCGACGGCGATTCCCTCGCCGAGCGCCTCGGGATGCCGACGTCGGTAATAAACGATTTTACCGCGGTCTGTTACGGCATCCCCGTCTTTCTCGAAACAGCCCCGAAAAAGATCGAGCCACTCCCGGGAAGCCCGGAGCGCAAGCGGCCGAAGTCGGGGGACGTAATCGCGGTTGTCGGTCCGGGAACCGGTCTCGGTGTAGGGTTCCTCCTGAAACGCAAGAACAGCTTTCTCGCCCTCCCGTCGGAAGGAGGGCACATGACCTTCGCTCCGACGGACCAGACTACCTGGGAGCTCGAGCGGTTTCTCGGCCGGAAGGACGGCTATCCCCTGGGGTGGGAGCCCTTCGTATCGGGACGGGGGCTCTCGAACATCTTTTCGTTTTTCTGCTCCCGGGAGGAACAAGCGACCGATGAAGCACGCCGGATCGAAACCCTCGAGGCAGGGGAGAGGCCTGCGGCGATTGCCAAGGCTGCGTCGGAGGACCCGATTTGCGCTCGAGCCGTCGCTCTCTTTGTCCGGCTCCTCGGCAGCTTTTGCAGTAATATCGCGGTAACCTCCCTCCCGGAAGGAGGATTCTTCCTCGCCGGGGGAGTCACGATCCGCAACCCGGAATGGTTCGAAGACTCCCATGGGTTTCTTGAGGCGTTTAGGGCCAACTATCACCCGTCCTTGAGGGAGCGGCTGTCGACGACCCCCGTAGCCCTTGTCCGGGATTACGATATCTCCCTCTACGGAGCCGCCTATTACGGCCGGCGCCACGTGTCGGCAAAGGGATGAGTCAACAGGAGAAGGAGCGGCTATTGTCGAAGAATAGGTACGCCACGCCGGAGCTCGTCGATCGGATGGAATCCCTCGGGATAGACGTGGAAAGGGCCACCTCGATTCTCGAAGACTTCAACCGGGGCCGATTCGACGACCTCGAACCGGTCCATGCGTCCGAAATTCCCGGGATCGACGGCACCACCGTTATCGACAGCCGGGGAGACCGGAGCATTCGAATAGACGCAACCGAAGGGCGCCGCCGCTTATCTGCGATCGACGAGGGTGCCGCCGCGATTCTGCCGCAGTCGGGAGACGTCGAAGTCGACAACGATACCCTTCGGCGCATCGGACTTCGGCTTCTACCCGCGGTATCCTACGGGGTCCTCAACGGCGGCTCCGCGACCAGCTACGCCGACGAGAAGAAGAACCGGAGCGTCAGCGACGAGCTCTTCGAGCTTCTCCGGGAAGACTTCGACGCCCTCGCCCCAAGGGTGTCGGAAAAGCCGAAGGGGGTAACGCCGGCCTTCGTTCAGCCCGACGGCTCCCCGGGTCCGTCGTTTCTCGAGCTCAAGATGAGGCATCTGCTTCTGGCGATTCGGAACTATCGCCGGGAGGTCGGAGAGGCGGGCGGTGACGGCGAGGGAGGCCCGACCGGGCCCGGCCTCCCCCCGGGAGTGCCCCTATTTCAGATGAGCAGCGTCAATAACGACGAGGAGCTCGCCCAAACCTACCGGGAGTACCGGGAGAGCCCCCTCCTGAAGGACTTAATCGAAGAAACGGGTTTCGACATCACCGAACCCCTGACCGGGGTCCAACCGATGATAGCCGCCTACACCCATTCCGAGGAGGGCCGGCCGAAGGGCTTCTTTACCCGGGCTTTCGGCGAAGAGGGACGCCCCCTCCCCCTCCCCGGGGGTCACGGACAGAACTTCTCGGTCCTGGGCGATGTGTACTCCGAGCTGAGGAACAGGGGAAAACGGTTCGTCTACCTCGGCAACGTCGATAACCTGGGCTTTACCCTCGATCCCGTCGGCATCGCCTACCTCGCGCTATCGGGAAAGAACGCCGCCTTCGACTTCTCGTTTCGGACCGCGATCGACGTAAAGGGTGGCATCCTGGTTAGAGACCAGTCGGGTCACCTCAACTGCGCCGATATCGGTCCGGCAATCTCCAAGGAGGAGGTTTTCCGGGTGGAGGAGTCGGGTACGCCGATTCTCTTCAACTGCGCGACGGGTCTCTTCGATCTCGACTATCTGGTTCCGAACCTCGACCGAATCGTTTCGGACCTTCCGGTTCGCTTTAGCGATCAGAACAAGGATGCCGGCCGCTATTCGCAAGCCGAGCAGGTTACCTGGGAGGTCCTCGGCATAATCGACGACTATCTGGTGTACGGGGTCGAGAAATGGCGGCGTTTCTTGGCGGCGAAGATGCTCATCGATACCCTGATGACCAGCGGGCGCCGCCTCGAGAATCCGAACTATCCGACCGCGGAGGATCCCGCGGCAGATCTCAAGCGGACGGCAACCCTCCTGCACCAGGGGTTGGAACGGGCCCTCCGGGAGGAGTACGGCATGGAGCTTAAGGAAAACAGATGGCAGCCGGTCTAACGGACGGGGGGGCGGCCCCGGGAAAGGAAATCCGGCTACGCTTCGACAAGATGGGAGGTCTCGTTCCGGCGGTCACCCAGGACGCCCAGACTCTCGAAGTACTCATGACCGCCTTCGTCGATCCGGAGGCATGGAGACTGACCTTAGAAACCGGTTTTGCCCACTACTACAGCCGCAGTCGAGATCGGATCTGGAAGAAGGGAGAGCAATCCGGACATCTCCAAAGAATCGAAGAGATTCGCGTCGACTGCGACGAAGACGCCGTACTCTTCCTGGTGGAACAAGTCGGGGGGACCGCTTGTCATACCGGAAACCGCAGTTGCTTCTTCCGGCGTGTCGCCGACGGCCGGCTGGCGCTCGTTCCCGGTGCCTTCGAAGCGACATAGTAGCCGGCGGCGGCATCGCGCCTCAGGTTTCGGCGGTTGTCTCGAACTCCCGGTAGAGAAGGCTCGGCTGAGCCCCGGTATTGTTCTGGTATTTCCCCCCCTCGTAGCTGTCGTAGGCGCCTTCGATGGTGTGGTAGAAAATCTGGGCAATCTGCACCCCGGGGTATATCCGTATCGGCTGGACGCAGAATATCTCGAGGGTCCAAAACCCCTTAAAACCGACATCCCCGAATCCGGCCGTCACGTGGACAAAGAGCCCCAAGCGGCCGATCGACGACCGGCCCTCGAGCATCGGAACGAAGCTGTCGGTCTCGGTGTACTCGACGGTACGCCCGAGGTAGAGACGGTCAGGCTCGAGCTCGAGACCCTCCGGCGGAATGACGATTTTTCGGGTCGGGTTCGGCAGGCGCATGTCGAGAAGAGAACTCTCGTATGTCAGAAGCTCGTTATGAAGGCTGAGGTTGTAGCTATTGGGGTTGAGACGGGCGGGATCGAAGGGGTCGATAACGATGCCCCGTCCGAGGCGCTCCTGAATGTAACGGCCCGACAGGATCATATACAAAATCGGCCCGATCGATGACCGGGCCGCAAATCTCTACATGAGATCTTTGGGTCGCCGGGCTTGGTTCCCGCTCTTATCGCAGACGGCGTAGTGCCGAAGCTTGCCGTTCTCAAACACCGACTTCATGATGATCTTTCCGCCCCATCGACTCAGAAGCTCTTGCGCTTCCTGTCGTCGGGCGTTCTTGGAAATAGGTCCTGCCATAGCACACTCCTAATTTTCAGGTAAGCTATTCGTAAATATCATAGCTGTCAAGTCCGGGACCTCTCGATCCGGAACTCCACCGCCGCCGCCCGGGGAAGGGGAAACTTCCGCAGGGCGACGGATACGGTCTCGAGACGCGGCGAGCGGGTCAGAACGTAGTCCGATAGGGCGGCTCCCAAGGTTTCTATCAGGGCCGTCTCCCGATCCGCAGCCCAGGTGACAACAGCCTCCGCCACCGCCGCATAGTCGACGGCCGCGTCGATGCTATCCTCGGCTACCGCGTGCTCCACATCATATCCCAGAAGAAGATCGACCTCCAAGGGCTGGTGGAACCGCCGCTCTCCGGGGGTTACCCCGAGGCGAGTGGCGATCCGGAGCCCCTGTATCTCGACCGTTCCTTTCACGACCGCGTCTTCGCCCCCAAGAGGGTTATGTGCCGGTCGAAATGCTCGACGAGCGCCCGGTCGTACTCCTCCTCGAGCTCGTAGAGGGCGTCGTAGAGCTTCGGCCCGAGCTCCTTGTGGGGAATGATCCCACCGTAGGCGATGTGTAGGAGCTGGCGGGCGTTCGGATCGTCGAGGTAGTCCGGTAACGTGGCGTCCGACACCGAATCGAGATCGGTGACCGCGTTGAAGTCCGCGGTGATGTGGTACAACTTGAGGGCTTCCGGCGCGTAGTCGACCGCCCGGGTATGAATCTCCCGGTAGAGATCCGGCCGGTGAACGGCGATAACGCGCAGGCCTTCGAGCCAGCTCGTCCCCGAAGTCTTCAGATGAAGCCGAAGGTCGGTGTGGCGCCCGACGATCGGGTAGACCGAGAGCTTGTCGCTCCCCGAGTGCAATGAAATCTTGTAGTGCCCGTAGGCCCGGGCGATTTCGCAATGAATCTCGAACTGCTCCTCGAACTCTTCCAAGTCGCCGATATAGTCGATGGCCTTCTGAAACTCGCCGATAAACCGGGGGGCGAGAGAGTTTACCGTGACCTTCCGGTGCGAGAGCTCCCGGGCGAAGAAGTAGTGATGCTCCGGCAGCGTCGGCGTCGTGGTCTCGTCGATGCTGATCTCCAGGTCGTAGTGGTCTCCCCGGTGCTTCCGGAGGTAACGATCGACCTCTCCGCCGAAATCGAGCGCCGGGCCGTACATAACCGCGCAGCGCCGTGCCTCGAGCTCGGTAAAGGTAAGGGAAAAGCGGCCGACTCGGAAGGTCTTGTCCGAATAATCCCCGTCGATTCGCTTCTGTTCGGCTTCCGGAAGCTTCGCAAAGTCGGCGTCGACCTGTTCCGGGCTAAAATCCGCCACCTCGGGCCTCATCACCTCGGTAAGGTCGAGGGTGATCATCGGCATATCCTGGGCGAGGGCCTTGTCGATCGACGGCAGGTCCTTCAAGTGGTCGCCGTCGGCTCCCCAGCCATCCTCGAAACCTTCCTGGTAGACTAAAAACGCCGCGTCGGCGACCACGTTTACGAAGGTCCGCTGCGTCATATCGAGCTCCCGGATACTCTGCTGGGCAAGGACCGGCGCGACCTGGTACTTTCGAGCCGACTGGAGATGCCCGGCGCTCGCGAGGCCGAGACGGTCTCCCATACCGACGGTGGTCACCCGCTCCCGGAGCGAGATCGGTTTGGTGAAGGGGAAGAGCTTCTGCAAAGTGGAAAGATGCTTCGGTCCGGGTATTACGGCTTGATAGAAGACCCCGCCCTCCTCCTGAAGGGGAGCGTCGAGGACGCCGTCGAAGGCGCTCTTCGAGGCGACGACGAAGCTCTTCGCGCCGTCTACCCGGGCGATAAAGCACCGCCGGTCTCCGAGGGGATAGACCGAAAGGGCGTAGATTCCCGCCTCTTTGTCCCCGAGAAGGCGGCCGCCTCCGGCGAGGGCACTCTTCTTCTTGGACTCCAGATCGGCGGCCGACAAATCGAGGACCCCGGTCTTGGTAATAAGTTGAGCCAGGCTCTGTGACATATTCGTGCTCCTTTGTCTAAACGTTGTCCGTCAGAAAGCCGCCGTCCACGGGAATCGTTACCCCCGTGATAAAGCCGCTCGCCGCAGGGCTTGCCAAGAAGACCGTGACCCCTTCGAGCTCGGACACGTCTCCGAAACGGCCCATCGGCGTACGGCTGATAATCTGCTGCCCCCGATCGGTAAGCTCGCCGGTCTCTTCGTTCTTTACCAGAAGCGCCTTGTTCTGATATCCCAAGAAGAATCCCGGGGCGATCCCGTTTACTCGGATACCGTGAGGGGCAAGCTCCTTTGCGGTACCGATCGTCAGGTTCATCACGCCGGTCTTCGCCGCGCCGTAGGCCCAGACCCCCGAGAGCGGGATGTACGACGTCATCGAGGCGATATTGATGATCGAGGCCTTAATCCCCGCCTCGATCCACCGGGCGGCAAGAATCTTGGTCGGAATGACGAGGCCCGCGAGGAGGTTGAGCTCCAGGATCTTCTGAAACTTCTCGACATTCAGGTCGACGAAGGGGGTCTTCTCCAGGTTGCCCCCGACACCATTGACCAGGACGTTGGGGATCCCCATCGAATCTTCGGTTTCTCGAAGGGCCTTGGCGACGGCCTCTTCGGTGGAGGTGTCCACCGTTACGCCGAAAATGTGACCCTTCCGTCCGGTCTCTTTTTCGAGGGCCTCGACCGCTTCGGACACCGGATGGTTGGTTCCCCGGCCCCAGACACAGACATCGGCGCCGGTCGCCGCCAACGCCTTCGCCATGGCGCTCGGAATAACCCCGGCGCCACCGGTAACGACGGCCTTGATGCCGTCAAGCTGAAATTTCTCTTCCAAATAGGACATAATTCCGTACTCCTTCCTTCGGCATGGTAGAACGCCCCCCAAGGGGTGTCAATGAAACCGCAGCCTTAGGAGCGACTTCTGTAGAAGACGATGTCCTCCGGCCGGGCGATAATCTCCCGGCTCCCGGGGCCCAAGGCTGCCTCTACCTCCGAGGTGTGCTTTCCCACGACGAGGCGGAGCTCGTTACTCGCCAAGGAGCTTACCATCTTGCCGATCGCTTCGCGATCCGATTCGGCGCACACCTCCACCACCGCCCCGGCCGGAAAGAGCCCTTCGACGGCGACGACCCCCGGGGGGAGGAGGCTGTTGTGACGCCGGATGGCCGATTCGGCGCCGGCGTCTACGACGATCTTGCCCCGGGCTTCCGAATTGAGGATCCACCGGCTCCGGTTTTTCAGTTTCTCTTGGGCTAAGAACACCGTCCCGATCTCTTCTCCGGCCATAATCCGGGGCACTACGTTCGGCTCCCGGCCGTGGGCGAGAACCACCCGGCACCCCGCCCGCTCGGCAATCTTTACCGCCTTGAGCTTTGTGTGCATGCCGCCGGAGCCGAAACGGCTCCCGGACGCACCGGCGTACGATAGGATCTCCGGCGTAATCGCCTCGACTATGCGAACCACTTTCGCTTCCGGGTTCCGCTTGGGATTCGCGTCGTAGAGGGCATCGATGTCGGTAAGGATGATCAGCACGTCGGCATCGGTCTTGCTCGCGACCAAGGCGCTCAGTTGATCGTTGTCTCCGAAGGCGTTCCCGATCTCCGCCGTGGAAATACTGTCGTTCTCGTTGAAGATCGGAACGACGCCGAGGTCTAAAAGGGCCTCCACGGCATTCCGGAGATTCACGTAGCTACGGCGATCGTTTAGCACTTCCCGGGTCAGAAGAACCTGGGACACCGTCACGCCGAACCGGGCAAAGGCGTCGCGGTAGGCCTGCATCAGGAGCGGCTGGCCGATGGCGGCGCAGGCTTGCCGCATAACCACCGATTCCACCCGTTCGGTAATGCCGAGATCCTGGGCGCCCATGCCGATCGCTCCGGAGGATACGATCAGCACCCTCGTCCCCCCTTTCCGGAGCTCTTCGACCTGCCGGGCGATCTCGACGATGTATTCGCCGTCGATCCCGATGTCGGTCGAGAGGACGTTGGTGCCCAGTTTGATAACAATTCGTCCGGCGTTACTGAAGGAGCGGGGCATGCTATTCCGCCGGAAGATCCCGGTGGGTAAACGCCCGGGGCCTTTCACCCGAATAGTCGGAAACGATATGCCCTGCCCCAGAGAGGCGCCATTGGTAGGTGACGAGACCTTCGAGCCCAACGGGACCCCGGGCGTGGATTTTCGAGGTACTTATGCCGACCTCGGCTCCGAGGCCGTAACGGAATCCGTCGGCAAAGCGGGTCGAAGCATTCCACATGACGCTCGCCGAATCGACCCGGCGCTGGAACGACCCTCCCCGCTCCCGGTTCGAAGTGACGATGGCGTCGGTGTGGTGGGAGCCGTAGTGATTGATATGCTCGATCGCCTCGTCGATATCCGCAACCACCCGGATCGAGAGGACATAGTCGAGGTACTCGGTGCTCCAATCCTCCTCGGTCGCCTCTTCGATATCCGGGAGAATCTTTCGCGTTTCGGGGCATCCCTTCAGACGGACGTATTTCGCGTCAAGCGCCTCGGCAATGTCGGGGAGAAGCGACGGGGCGACTGCTCGATGAACGAGGAGTGTCTCCACGGCGTTGCAGACCGCTACGTACTGGGTCTTCGAGTCGACCGTCACTTCCCGGGCTACCTTCGGATCCGCCGACTCGTCGATGTAAACGTGGCAGACGCCGTCGGCGTGCCCAAGAACGGGAATCGCCGTGGAGCTCATGATCTGCCGGACGAACTCGTTCGAGCCTCGGGGGATGATCAAGTCGATATACTTATCCATCGACAGAAGCGCCGATACATCCTCTCTCGTCTCGATAAGGACAATCCATCCCTCGGGCATGTCCGCCTTCCGGGCCGCTCGTTCTATCGCTCCGGCGAGAGCCCGGTTGGAGTGTGCCGCCTCGCTTCCGCCCTTGAGGATGATCGCGTTTCCGCTCTTGAGAGAGAGGGTCGCAATTTGCACCATGGCGTCGGGGCGAGACTCGAACACCATCCCCACGACCCCAATAGGACAGGTAACCTGTCTGAGGATAAGTCCCTCGAGCTCCCGGGCGCTCAAGACCCGTCCGGCGGGATCCGGGAGGCCCCTTGTTGCGGCGATACCGTAGCGCACGTCCTGGAGCTTTCCGACGTCAAATTTGAGCCGCTTGAGTAAGGGTGCGGCGAGTCCCGTCCGCTCCGCCGCTTCGAGGTCTCTTCTGTTCGCCTCGAGGATAGCGTCCCGCTCTTCGTCGAGCCCCTCGGAGATGGCTTCCAGGGCACGGTTTTTGGTCTCCGTGTCCGCCTCCAGGAGCCGCCGGGAGGCCTCTCGGGCTCGTGCAACACGGATAACGAGGGCGTCTAACATGTGTCTAAACTACGGGAAACCCGGTGGCGTATCAACAACCCTGTTGATCGAATCACGGTGAATCCCGGCGCGGTAGTAAGATGCGGAGGATGCCGATACCCGGGATTTGATGGTCGGGTATCAACAAAGTGGTTGATACTTCCCAGGGGGCCGTGGCAGATTCATTCACAAGAGGAGTCCATAACCGTGACCACGCCCCTTTCCGATTTTTCCAAGAAACACGACTTCTTCGTCGGCATCGACTCCGACGGGTGTGTCTTCGATTCGATGGAGATAAAGCACAAAGAGTGCTTCTGTCCCGCTTTCGTCAACCACTACGAGCTCCAGGCGGTTTCAAAGTACGCACGGGAAGTCTGGGAGTTCGTCAATCTCTACAGTACCACCCGGGGTATCAATCGTTTCAAAGCGGTTCTGCGGGCCCTCTCCCTCGTCGAGGAGCACCCCGAAGCCAAGAGGCGAAGTGTCACCCCCAAAAAGCTTCCCGATCTGGCGGCCTGGGTCGAACGGGAGAATAAGCTCGGCAACCCGGCGCTCCAGGAAGAGATCGATCGGACGGGAAACGAGGAGCTCAAGCGGGTAATGGCCTGGTCCCTCGACGTCAACGCTGCCGTCGAGAAGATCGTCCGGGGGGTTCCTCCCTTTCCCTTCGTCCGGGCGGCCCTGACAGAGATGCAGGACGATTGCGACGTCGTCGTCGTCTCGCAGACGCCCTTGGAGGCGCTGGAGCGGGAATGGCAGGAACAGGGCATCGATTCGATGGCGGCCCTTATCTGCGGGCAGGAGATGGGAACCAAGGGCGAGCACCTGCAAGGGACTGCCGGTGGAAAGTACGAGCCGAGCCGTATCTTGATGATTGGAGACGCCCCGGGAGACCTAAAGGCCGCCGAAGCGGTGGGGGCGTGCTTCTTTCCCGTCATCCCGGGACGAGAGGAAGAGTCCTGGGAGCGCCTTCTCAACGAGGGTCTCGAGACGTTCCTCAACGAACAGTACGTCGGCTCCTACCAAGAGAGCCTTTTGAACGATTTTCGAAGCGCCCTGCCGGAGCATCCGCCCTGGACCGGCGCCTAACCGGCGACAACAAGAGAGGAGAACTAGAATGGCACAGCAAGCAGACATCGGGCTCATCGGGCTGGCGGTAATGGGACAGAATCTCGTTCTGAACATGAACGATCACGGCTATTCGGTAGCCGTCTATAACCGAACGACCAGCAAGGTGGACGACTTTGTCGAGGGCCCCGCAAAAGGGCGGGATACGATTATCCCGACCCGCTCGATCGAAGAGTTTATCGGGGTGCTGCA
>CAYPUT010000035.1:0-21788 GCA_964413945.1 uncultured Spirochaetaceae bacterium | reverse complement strand
CTCCCGATTTCGTTGTCGAGATTCTATCACCCTCCACTGCGTACAAGGATATGGAGGATAAGCTCCGACTGTACGAGAGCAGGGGAGTCCGTGAATACTGGATCATCAATCCGGGAAACGAGACGCTCTTGATCTATTCGGTTGTCCCGCAAGGGGCAAATGACCCCGCCACACCCCAGCAGCAAACCGGCTTCTGCAAACCGGTTCTCTTTACCCGGGAAGGCATGGTAGAACCAAGGATTTTCCCGGATCTGACGATCAACCTTGAGAGCGTATTTAGTCGAGAGTAGTTGGTAATTGGCCTACACTGACTTTCGTAGACACGTTGTTGAACGATCGTGAGCGTCAATTCCGTCCGAACCCGGCCAGGGCGGGCCCGTTGATGTCCGCAGCAGCGAGATTCTGTGGCAGGCGCCTGTCCTAGTCTCCCGAGGTCTCGGCCTGGGACAACCGCTATGACATGCAGTGCAGGTGGCCATCGAGAACATCCGGTTCACCCTGTCCAATAGCAGTAACCTTCCGCCGACGGATAGTCATTCCCGGGTGGGGTTCGGCGGACGGTTACGCTATGGACTTCTACAAACGCGAATGGGACGGCGTCGTTAGGACCAGAAATTCCAGCCTGGCATTTGCGCGTGTGTTTTACCTGGCGGTCAAGAGCTCAGTAATTTCGCTATCATCTGGAATATGCTCCGGTGCGTTGACTTCGAGGACGGGCTTTTGCGTCACAAATCTCGTCTTCTTTCGGCTCAGTTCTGTCTTGCCGGCCTTGTATAGCTGAAGCATGTTAAGAAGCCACTCATTGTAGAACTTATCGACGCCTTTCCTGATATCGCTGTCTGCCTTCGCAAGCTCCCGTAGATGGTCAAGGTGCTTCTTTATGTGAAAAAAGTGATACTTCACACGTGGGTCGCTTTCTGACAATTGGGGTTCCCTGACCTCAAAGAAGATCCCTGCAAGCACCACATTAGGTTAACGGCGTGTTATATAGCGTTTGTAAGCCCGGTTCGGATCACCCTGGATCTCGCGGCGGCTCTTTCGGGTAGCGCGTTCAAAGAATCCGAAGAACACACCGATACCCCAGAAGAACGCGAGCTGCTGAATGAAAGCCCCGGGCCCATGTCCGACCGACCATAACCAGGCGATACCAGCGACACCCGCGAGGGCCCACCGATAATCACCTTTGGTCGGATGGTGAATCCGCTCGCGGCCTCGTGGTGGTTTCATGATACTTTCGAGGGCTTTCGATGCCGTGAGGAGGCCTTCAGTCTCGGCTGAGGAGCATCCTCGGGCCATTTGCGGAAGTGAATCGAGAAGAACCCACACTCCCGACCGTGCTTCGGGTGAGGCTTGCCCCGAATCTCCTCGAGGATCACACCCCACGTCATGGGATCAAACTCGTGAAACACGGTTTTCCTGACGGTGTAGATTCTCCCCAGCACCAATTCTTCGGGGAAGAGATATTCGATATCGGGCGTTCGGCTCTTGTCGTCGACACAGATTACTCGGTCTCCGGCTTTCAACGGTGACGCCATTTATCCTCCCTGGGATCTCTCGTGGGAACCTCTGGATACTCCGCGATTCTCTTCCTCAGGAACTCTATCAACTGGGTACGCGCAGGCTCCCTGAAAAGCCCATCCTCGACCATCCGGCGCATTGTCGCGGCGTTCCTCGAACTCTCAAAATCGTTCATACCCATCTCCTTAGAAAAAGGGGCGTGCCAGCTCCGTGACGACGATATACATAAGGGGTATCAGGACTATCCACCAGGATCAGTCAACGACCTCCGTTATCTTGAAAACAAATAAAACGACCTGCAATAATTCCATAGCTCCCCCTCAGGGCCGATAGACCCCGTCGCCCTCGGGGTCGGGTTCCATCAGGCCGCTTACTTCGTTTGGCTCGTATCGGCGTATGGCGTCCATTAAACCCTCCTCTGAGTCCTCCTTGAAGAACTCGGAGAAGAGCCCCCCCGTCCCCTGGGAGTAATCAGGTTTGGGGGGCCACGGTGACCGGAGATCCGGCCACCGTTCATTCGATCTCGAAAAAATGATCCACGAGATCGAGGAGATCGCGGTACGACGCCCTCATCATCTTGTGGCTCATGTGCATCACACGCTCCGAGTCCCACCCGAAGGCCTTCGCCGATTTCCGGCACAGCATCACAACCTGGGTGTGACTGTAGTCCTCGCCGGAAAGGTGTACGATCGGCTTCCTCTTCCAAAAAGCCATCTCCTGTCTTGGTTCGTAGCTCACTGTGTCCCCCTGAGCACTCGGTTGGTTATCCAGGCCGTTGACACGACGTGAACGGCAAGGTGTGCTATCACAACGGCACCAATCATCTCAGCGCCTCCAAGATTGCCTCAGTCAGGTGCTCCGATGCGGTTGTGATATTGGTTGCCACAATCGTCAGTCCGGCCGAGTCGTGCATCAGCTCCCCGAGGACCCGGAGCACTCGACCGGTTCGGATCTCAGTGTCGAGACGGTCGAGCATCGCGGGCCCCGGGACCAGAACACGAACTGGTGTCTTGAGATAGGTCTTATGCCCAACCTGTCGGTAGTGAGAGATGATCGCGAGCTTTTCGTCGATGTCCACCCGATCGAGCCGACCCTCGAAAAACACTGAGTTGGCCATCCACATCACTCGACCTCCAGGGGCGAGATGTCGGTCAGAACCAAACCGATCCAGCTGACATCTTCGCCGGAAAGGTGGACGATCGGCCGCCGCTGGCGCATCTCTGCATCCTGTCGTAGCTCCATGGTCCCTCCTATGTGAACTCAAAGGCCGAAGTGGTCCTATACCCCTGGGAGCAAGGGATACACTCAATACTGGCGGAAAAAACGGAACTAATCGCTCTGAAGCCAATTTTAGCCACCCTCCGGAAGGGCTCGCCGACTTCTTTGGACTGGTTACCTGGTTTTCGTTTGAGTGGGAGGGTCACGAGAGTGCCTCCTCTACCTGGGAAACGGGACCGATCCCAGAGATCACCCCGGAGGGGTCGGTTTCGAACAGAATGCCGGTTCGGATAACCGCCGCGAAATCGTCGGTGTGGTTCGACTTAACGCACCCCCCAGGGATCGTGTCGTCGAGCGCCTGGATGAATGGCGCGTTATTAGCTCGCCAGATCTCGGTGCGCCCATCCTGTGTTCGAATAGCCACGAGGGCTACTCCAGTGCCCCAACTGGCCCGAAGGCCGATGATCGTTCCCTGCATGCCCGCTCCTTTTCCGAAGGGGGCTGCCCGCTGTATACTTTACACAACGGTGACAGACCCCTGTCGCTAGGTTTTGGGTCCAGGGTTGCTTGGCGGCTGCTCCTGGACCCTTTTTATGAGTCAACGACTCAGTCTTGCTTCCAACCTTGCTTTCGCTCCCACTCTTCAAAGCTCATCCCGTGCTTTTGCTCCCAGGCCGAACGCATCGCTGCAAGCTCCTCGGCGCTCGGGATCTTCCGCTTCTGGTAGAGGAACTCATGACGAACCAGCTCCTCGTAGTCGGGCATAACTTCCTCGACGTGGGCTGTGAGAAGCTCGATAACGAGTTCGTTCAGAGTTATCTCGCGGCGATAAGCCAAAATCCGGAGCGCCTTGTGGATGTCTCGGTCGACCTCTCGGATTCGAATCTCAGACCTGTCTGATTTTTCTCGCATCACACAAAACTCCTTTTGGCAAAAGTACCACCCCTTCACAACTCGTGTCAATACACTTTTGACACACAACGGACACCTGTGTAGTATTGTCCTTAAAGGTAAGAGAGTATTACTTTCTTTGTACAAACCCAGCAGCGGGATCTGCCAGGCAACAGCTGCAAACGATCGAAACTGTCCCCGCAGCCGCCACTCTCGAACAGGTACTCGATGAAACGCCGGATATGCCCGACGTAGGCGTCCTCCGGCCCGGTAAACGAACCGACGTCGAAGGAAAGGTCTCTGCTTCTTACCAACGAACCGATCGGCCATGCACTCTCAGTTCCGTTCACGGTACCCTCCCAGCCGGCGCTTGTGATCGGCTGCGATGCGCACGTAGATCTCATCGTAGGACCCCTCGAGCACCGGGCTTCGCAACAGCTGCTGATTGGTGAGGTAGGTCTGGATGGGGTGGGTGCACCGGTGCCGGTAGCCGATTTCGACCTCCCGGAAGCGGATGCCGGCGGAGAAGTCGTAGGTCGCCCAGTGGGGGTTGTAGTTGCCGACGCTGTTGGGCTGCATGTCGGTCCTGACTGAGCCGCCGGCGAACACCCAGCCGGCTTGCGCCTCCAGCTCGACCAGGGTGTAGTAGCCTACCCGGTCAGGCTCAAACCACTCGTGGGCCTCGTACAGATACCAGGCGTTGTTGCCGACCACGCCTGCCTCGAAGGCGAAGAGGAGGGTCAGCCACAGCATCGTGGTCCCTCCCGGCGCATCGACGCCTGTCTCGACACCAGCAAGCGCTCATTCCGATAGGACATAAAAATACCTCCCGACGCGGGAGGTTCCGGCCATGTGCGTTCTTGCACACGATTACCCGAACGGTTCTTGGTTCGAGTCACATCGTTCTAGCATCTCTGCCAGGCGGCTTTGGCACCTTACTCGTTGCGAGCAGGTTGCCGGACGATCAACGGGCCGGACCCTCACGTCTCTCTTGATGTTGACTACAGTATAGATCAAAACGTTAAAGAATGCAACCGGCGTACACGGCGATCGAAGCGAAAACGATTCTCATAGACCGCATGGTAACCGTGCACAATCAACAGACAACAGGCCTCGTTCTCAGAAATCTATGAACACCTTTTTCGCTAGGGCCTGGGCCACTATTGCGTGGCCGTTTTCGGTCCAGTGCATGTTCGCCGATTGGTAGGGCCGTTGGTACACGCCGGCGCGAAGGACGGGACGCAAGTCCACGTAGTCTATGTTTAATTCGCTACAGATCTTCCGTGCAAAGCGCTGGGGTTGGTCCAGGTCGAAACGCCCCTGATCATTGATGTCGATGTCCCTTGGAAAGTAGTCCAAGTCTTCCGTCGGAACGACCTGAGGTGATGCAGGCACCAGCAACACTAGAAGATCTGCGTTCACTCGCTTCGAAACTATCGATATCTCCCGAAGCTCTTCATGGACCAACGGCGCCGCCGCAACGAGGGCATCCACATTGGCGCGCTCAAAGTGTCGGACATTGGCAAAGAAATAACCCAGAGGATTCCCCCCGCGACCAAGAAGGCTCTTGATCTTGGGGCGTAACACTAACTCCGTCCATTTCTGAAGATGTTGAAGCGTAACAAACGATCGAAGACCGTTCGGAGGTGGGCGATCAAATCCGATGGATCGGTGGAACTGGTTGTCGCTAATCTGCGCATCGGCAAAGTCGTTCACAAAGAATGTGACGACCACGAGGTCCGGACTATATACAGGCGCAAAATGGCGGACCGCCGCCGCGTACTGACGAGGTCCCCATCCCGTGATCGAGAAGTTCAGCACCTCGACTTGAAGCCCCGAGATACCGAGTGTCTTCTCAAGCAGTCGAGGCCAGGATGCGTCCGGCGCCACACCTTCGGCGCTCGAGAATGCGTCGCCCGTAACCAAGATGCGATACGTTGACGGGTCCCGCGCTTCGGGATATATCGGACCGGGAAAACCCAGCTCGTTTGCCTCTACCACGTAGTCATAGCTTTGCCAACGGAGGCGGGTCGTCCTGTTTGGCTTGAGTGTATAGGAAAACTGATCGTCAGGACGGAGAGCCGGGCGCTCGCCCCAGCCGTAGATCTCCTGTGGGTCGAACGTCCGGACCGCAGCTTCCGCGCCGAAAAGCAATATGACGACGGCAAACACACTCGCTGCGCAAAGGATTGCGAGCTTGCGAGACCCTAACCGCCTGCGCCGGGATGAGAAACCGCGCACAACTTGTCCGGTTACCCGATCTAAGGCGACGGCGACCGCGATAGTCACGACTGCCGCTACGGCGAAATACAATCCTACGCGAGCCGTTGCCGCTATCGAGAGAGATGCGGGGACCAAATAGATTATGACCGGATGGTGAACCAAAAAAATGGGATACGAATTGCTGCCGACCCAGCGGAGAGCCCACGGTCTCCAATGGTTTCCGATTCTGTACAGGAGTACGAAAGCAGACGCACCTGTGAGAACAAATGCGACCGACATCCCCAAGAGGAAAAATGAAAGGAAATTGCCCAAGACGTACAACAGGGCCCAGCCAAGAACGGCCCACCGGCCTCTCGTGAGCCTTTCAACAAGCTCTCGACGTTCGGCAAAGACCACCGCGAAAAACATCCCGAAAGCAAATTCGCCGAGCCTGCTGACAAAGACGGCGCCCCGGGACCACCAGTCGAGGTATTCGGGGGCGTACACGGAAAACAGAAGCAGTCCCATTCCCCGAATCAAGACTCCACCGCCGCCGACCACAGCAAGGAACGGTAGCGGTCGTAACTTCTTCAGAAGCTTGAACAGATACGGAAAGACCGCATAGAGTTGGAGGACGAGGCCGATGTACCACCAGGCCGGGGCGAAGTAGTACAACACTCCGGGAATCATCCGAAGTCCAAGGATGCTTGCAACCGTTCGCCAAGATGCCGGGTTAAGGCCAACTCCGAGAATGACGAATGTCACGATGAAGCCCAAATGGACGCTCCACCACAGCGGAAATAGTCGAAAAAGCCGTTTCCGGTAGAAGCTCTTGAGACTCGCTGCTCCGGCCAACCTCCCCGTGGGATGTCGCAGCGCAGAGAGCACCAACCCGAATCCGCTCGCGACGACAAAGATCTGGACACCTTGGTCACCAAGCCAACCGACGTACCTGAGTCCGTTGGCAACTATGCCGGAGATGCCCGGGATTGATAGAGGTGCAACTTGGGCAAATCGTTCGGAAAGTGAGGGCCAACCGGCGTTGGGGTTGGCGAAGTGTGGCCCACCAAGGAAGTGCTCCACAAAGTGGACGAGGAAGATCCACCCCATCGCCACACCGCGAACAAAGTCGAGCCAGTACAGTCTCTCGTCTTGCGTGCTCACGACCACACTTTAGTACTCATGACTCGCCTTCGCCACATTGGGAACAAAGAAAGAACGTTTCATCGTGAATACCGCGCCGGGCCCTCGTTTCAAGTCCTCTCTTCTCCTGCCTTCAAGATCCCTTCAGCCATAACCCGCCTCTGACTAAGAGGGCGGACCGGCCGCTCTCAACAGCATGACCGAAGATCAGTGAACTTGTAGCGTGGATTTAGGCCTGGTCAGCGAAGGGTTCTGGATGAAGGGATCGTCTGCGGCAGAGAGGACTTGAACCTCCACGACCTTACGGCCACTAGCCCCTCAAGCTAGCGCGTCTACCAGTTCCGCCACTGCCGCGTTTGTTGGTGTGCGATCCGCAAAATATACCGTTGGGCTGCGTTTGTCAAGGCGAAAAGATGGCTTGTCCTAACGGAATTGTAACGAGCCGGCCGAGTAATTTACGGCCGCCGATACCCGCCCAACGCGTCGCCCATTGCCGCGGCGCCCTGGAACGCACCCCGCCGCCCCAACCCCCGGCCCGGAAGGCAGCCCCGGTCTAAACCCCCAACCCGATCTCGAGCTGATTCACCAGATTCCCGAAGAGCTCGGTCGCCCGGCGGACCGGCTCGCCGGAGGCCACATCCACCCCGGCGGCCCCGAGGGACTCTAAGGGAAAGCGGGATCCCCCGGAGGAGAGGAACCGGAAGTAGGCGTCCCGCTCCTCACTGCCTCCGGCCACGACCCGTTCGGCGAGCTGGATGGCCGCGGCGATTCCGGTGGCGTACTTGTAGACGTAGAAGGCGCGGTAGAAGTGGGGGATTCGCAGGCCCTCGAGGTCCGAGACCTCCTCGAAGACCACCTCCGGGCCGAAGTAGTGCTCCAAGAGCTTACGGTACTCCTGCCGAAGCAGGTCCAAGGTCAGCGGGTGTCCCGATTCGGCGAGCTCGTGGGTTTTGAGCTCGTACTCGGCGAACATCGTTTGCCGGTAGAGGGTTCCGATAATGTCGTCTATCTGCCGGTTTATCAGGTAGAGCCGGGTCTGGGTGTCCGAAAGCTCCTCGCCGAAGGCGGCGTAGAGAAGCTGCTCGTTAAAGGTAGAAGCGACCTCCGCCTCGAAGATGGTGTAGTTGTACTGCGGGAAGGGGTTGGCCCGGACCGAGTAGTAAGAGTGCATCGAGTGGCCCGCCTCGTGGGCCAGGGTAAAGACGTCCCGGAGGTCGTCATCCTGAAAGTTCATCAGGATGTAGGGGTCGCCGAAGTAGCTCCCTGCGGAGAAGGCGCCGGAGCGCTTGCCCTTGTTCTCGTAGCGGTCGACCCAGCCCCCGAGGAGTCCCCCCCGCAAGGTCTCGACGTACTCATCACCTAGGGGCGAAAGCGCGTTGCAGACCCTCTCCACCGCGTCGTCGTAGGTGTGATGCATGGTGATGTCCGGGACTAAGGGCACCTTGGTGTCGAAGTGCCGCAGCTCCTCGAGGCCCAAGGCCCGGCGTCGGAGGCCGTAGTAGCGGTGGAGCACCGGGAGGCCGGCGTGGACCGCCTCGATAAGCCCCCGGTAGACCTCCTCGGGGACCTTGTCGGGAAAGAGGCGGGAGGCGAGAGAGGACTCGTAGTTGCGGATCCGGGCCTTGTAGACGTCGAGGCTTACGCTCCCGGAATAGAGGTTGGCCAGGGTGTGCTTGTGGCCGTCGTAGACCCCCACAAACTGCCGGTAGGAGCGCTCCCGGACACCCCGATCGGCGTGCTGTTGAAAGCTGTTGTAGTTTCCCTGGCTCAAGGGGCGCGTGCCCTCCGGGGTGTCGATGGAGCCGAAGTCGAAGTCGGCGTCGGTAAGGGAGGAGAAACCCTTCTGCGCGGTCATGTTGGCCTCTTCCTGGAGGGCCAAGAGCCGCTCTTCGGCTTCGCTCAAGATATGCGGCTTAAACCGCAACAGCTTCCGGAGATAGATCCGGTAGTCCGCGAGACGACCGTCTTCGAGATAGCTCTCGATTTTTTCGTCGGGGATCGACTGAATCTCGGGGGCGACGAAACTGGCGAGGGAGTCGGCCTCCGAGGCGACCTTTACCAAACGGCCGTAGCGATCCTGATTCGCGTTCTCGGTCTGGTCTTCGGCGAGGCGCAGGTGCGCGTAGTAGCCGAGGCGCTCCTCGAGTTGCCGCACCTCGTTCAACAGTTCCATCGCGTTCGCCAGGGAGTCGGCCGATTCGCCGAGGGTTCCCTTGAGGGAGGGAATCTTCTGGGTGATCTCTTTGAAGCGGGCAAAGTCTTCTTCCCAGGCACTCTCCTCCGGGTAGAGGCGAGAGAGGTTCCAGCTGTCCGCCGGCGCCACGTCGGCCCGGGTCGGGATGGTCGCTACCTTGTTTTCCATTTGCTATACGGTAGTAAGGGGACAACGAAGGGTCAACATCTGCTATAGTCGTAAGACAAGATGAACTACCGCGATCACCTCACACAAATTTTTCGTGCCGGACTCCGCCGTGTCGACCCGGTAGAGATGATGCAGGAAACGCTTCGTCTCGAGGGCAACAGGCTCCTCGTACAGACCGCCGAGCAAGAGCTCTCCATCGACCTCTCAGAATTCGACCGGGTTGTCGTCCTCGGCGCCGGGAAGGCGACGGCGAGCATGGCCCGGGGCATCGAGGCGGTCCTCGGGGATCGGATCAGCGAGGGCGCCATCTCGGTAAAGTACGGCCACACCGACGAAGTCTCCCGGATCCGGACCATCGAAGCGGGACACCCGGTCCCCGACGAGAATAGCGTCCGGGGCGCCGACGAAGTCCTGGCCCTGGCAAAGGCCGCCGACGAGAAGACCCTTTGCATCAACCTTGTCTCCGGGGGCGGTTCGGCGCTCCTCTGCAAGCCCGGCGACTTCCCCGAAGCCGGACTCTCCATCGGCCTCGACCAAAAGCAGAACACCACCAAGGCGCTTTTGGCCTCCGGGGCCCCGATTCAGGAGATCAACACCTTTCGGAAGCACCTGTCGGGAATCAAGGGCGGGCGCCTCGCCGCGGCGATGTACCCGGCGACCTCCCTCAACCTTATTCTCTCCGATGTTATCGGCGACCGCCTCGACAGCATCGCCTCGGGGCTTACCGCCCCGGACACGACGACCTATTCGGAGGTCGCCGAGCTTATCGAGCGCTACGACCTCGGGGCAAAGCTCGACCCCGAGGTAGCCGCAATCGTCGACGCCGGGGTCGCCGGAAACATTCCGGAAACACCGAAGATAGGCGACCCGATCTTCGACCGGGTCCACAACGTGCTCTTGGGGACCAACTATCTGGCGATTCTCGCCGCGGCGGCCCGGGCCCGGGAGCTCGGGTACGAGCCGGTCGTCATTACCAGCCGCCTGGTAGGGGAGGCCCGGGAAGCGGCAAAGTTTATCCTGTCTATCGCAGAGGACCAGGCTTCCCGGGAGCTTCTAACGAAGGGGCCGGCCTGTCTCCTCTTCGGCGGCGAGACGACGGTAACCATCCGGGGAGGAGGGAAGGGTGGCCGGAACCAGGAGATGGCCCTCTCCGCCCTCCAGATGATGGCCGACGACCCCGCCGGTACCGCCGGCATCCACTTCCTCGCCGCCTCGACCGACGGCAACGACGGACCCACCGACGCCGCCGGCGCCTTCGCCGACGCCGGGCTGCTGCGGGCCGCGCTTGCCGCCGCCGGGGAGCCGAGCGCCGGCCTCTCCATCGACGACCACCTAAAGCGCAACGACAGCTACCACTTCTTCGAGGCGATCGATGGGCTACTCAAGACCGGGGCGACCAACACCAACGTCTGCGACCTGCAGATCGTGCTGGTGCCCTGAGCGCGCCCGGCCTCAGCCCCCGGTCCCGGGAGCCACCGCCGGCCGCCCAATAGATTGTAATTATTTCAAATTAGTACTACCTTCTCTTTTGAAGGAGTTAGCACATGGCCCAAATAGTCCGGCGGAGCCCCGAGGAAGTGGCCCAGCTGAACGGGCGCCTCCGGAGCGCCCTCTCGGCGGCAAGCCTTCGGTTGACGCCCCAGCGCATAGAGATCTGTCGCTTTCTCGCCGATAGCGAAGCCCATCCCACGGCCCAGGCAATCTTCGACGTTCTCAAAGAGAAGTATCCCTCCTTGAGCATGACGACGGTCTACGGGACCCTCGACAGCCTGGTGCGGCTCGGGGCGATCACGAGCCTCGGAAACGTCGGGGACGAGCGGATCCACTACGAGGTAAACACGACGCCCCACGTGAACTTGGCCTGTCTCTCGTGTCAGCGGATCGTGGATATGGAAAGCACCACCGTCGAGTCGCTCGAACGCGAGGTCCAAGATCGCATCGGTTCCAAGATGCTCAGCGGCAGGGTGGTGTACTACGGGGACTGCATCGAGTGCGAGAACCGGGAGGAGTGCCCCTACTATCGCGCGTTAACAGAGAAAAGAAACACGGAAGAGAAAGGACCCAGACCGTGAGACCCAAGCAATCAGTTCGATCGTGCTGCCGGATTCTCCGATCGGAGATAGACACCGCCCCGGGGATAGAGAGCGTTCAGCTCGATCCGGAAGAGGCCCGACTCGTGGTGCGTTACGACGAACGCGTCGTATCCGAAGAACAACTCGCAGCACTCACCGAGCGCCTGCGTCCCGCCCTGGAGCTTAACCTCGCCGGCTGTCCCGTCCTCCACCGGGAGGATAAGCGCCGGTGGTGCAGGTCCTGCGTGGAAGTTGCCGAAGAGGAGTGCAGCAGCTTCGACGTCCGGGCAGGCGCGGTCCACGGGCTTATCTCGATTACCCCGGAACGGCAATCGATCGGCGGCGAAACGACGGCCGAGGCTACCAACGAGCTCTCTCTAGACCTTGCGGTACCGAAAACCGAAGCGCCGGAGACCGAGGGTTTCGGCGCCCGTCTGCGCGGCCTTTGGCGCCGGGCAACCGAGCTTCCCTGGGAAGTAGTACTGACCGCTGCGACCTTTGTGCTGATGTTTACCGCCCTCGCCGTCGAGCATTTCGCCGACGCACCGACTCTTACGACGCTCCTCTACGTTGCCGCCTACATTACCGGAGGGATCTTCGGCGTTCGGGGGGGCATCGAATCGCTCAAAGAGCTAACCATCGACGTCGACCTGTTGATGGTTCTCGCGGCCCTCGGCGCCGCGATCGTCGGAGCCCCATTCGAGGGGGTGCTGCTCCTCTTTCTCTTCTCCCTCTCCAACGTCTTGCAGGAATACGCGATGGGGCGCACCCGGAACGCCATCCGGGCTCTAATGCAGCTGCGACCCGCCCGGGCCTCGGTCCTCCGGGGCGGAGAGGAAGTGGTTCTCCCGGTCGAGAGCTGCCGGGTGGGTGATATCTTTGTCGCCCGCCCCGGGGAGAGCATCGCCCTCGACGGCTTGGTGGTCGACGGCGCGAGCGCCGTGGATCAAGCGATTATAACCGGGGAGTCGGTTCCGGTGGGGAAGAGCATCGGAGACTCGGTTCTCGCGGGAACCATCAACAAGAACGGCCTGTTGAAGGTGCAGGTAACCAAGGCGGCCAAAGACTCGACCCTTGCGAAGGTTATCAAGCTGGTGGAGGAGGCCCAGGGGCAGAAGGCCAAGACCCAACGCTTCCTCGACACGGCGGAGCAGTACTACGCGATGGGGGTAATCGCCGCCACGGCCCTGGCGGTGGTCATTCCCGTCTTTCTTCTGGGGGAGGGTTTTGACTCTGCCTTCTACCGGGCGATGACGTTGATGGTCGCGGCGTCTCCCTGCGCCATCGTCATCAGCACTCCGGCGTCCATTCTCTCAGGGATAGGAAACGGCGCCCGCCGGGGCATCCTCTTTAAGGGGGGTGTCTACCTCGAGCAGGCGGCGGAAATAAAGGTGGTGGCCCTCGACAAGACCGGAACGCTGACCGCCGGCAAGCCGGAGGTCTCCGACGTGGTGCTGATGCCCGGGGCGGAGGCGGTGCTGGAGACCCTCGGCGCCTCAGCTACGGCCGGCGCGGCAGCCGGCAGCCCCGACGCCGGCCCCCCGGGGGAGGAGCAGCTTCTGGCGCTGGTAGCCGCCGTGGAAGGCTCCTCGGAGCACGTTCTGGCCAAGGCCACCGTGGAGGAGGCCCGCCGGCGGCAGATACAGGTTAGCGAGGCGATAGCCTTCGAAGCGGTCTCCGGCCGGGGCGTCCGTGCTCAAGTCGACGGACGGACCATCCTTATCGGGAATCGGAAGTTTATCTCCGGGTCGGAGGTGGCAAACTTAGACGAGGCGCTCCCGCCCTTCGAGGCCCTCGAGCGGCAAAACAAGACGGTGGTCTTGGTCGCCGAAGAGCACGGCTCCGGGGGTACCGGCGCCCCGGCCGGCCCCCAGAACCAGGCCCGGGGAGTCACCGTCCTCGGTCTCGTTGCCTTTAGCGACCGTCTCCGGGACGGGGCCGCGGATGTTGTTCGGGACCTCCGAGAGACGGGTGTCCGGCGCATCGTGATGATTACCGGGGATAACGCCGAGACCGCCAACCGGATCGGCCGAGAGGTCGGGGTCGACGAGGTCTATTCGGAGCTCCTTCCGGACGAGAAGCTCTCGGTCATCGAGGAGCTCGAAGCGAAGTACGGTCCGGTTGCCATGGTCGGCGACGGGGTCAACGACGCTCCGGCCCTCGCCCGGGCCTCGATCGGCATCGCCATGGGGGCCGCCGGGACCGACGTGGCCCTCGAGACGGCAGACATCGTGCTGATGGCCGACGACCTGTCGAAGGTTGCCTACGTAATGGACTTGAGCCGTCGGACCCGAAAGACGCTGGTATTCAACCTTGGCCTTGCAGGGCTATTGATTACTATAATGATTCTTGGGATATTCACCGTGCAGTTGCCTCTGCCTTTGGCGGTTGTGGGGCACGAAGGGGGCACGGTTCTGGTTTCTCTCAACGGCCTCCGGCTGCTCTTCTTTAGGCGGCGCGGAAAGGGCCGGACGAACCGGTACGGCGCGGCAAAAAAGGGGTAGCTGATGAATCCATGGCACGATATCGACAAGGATCGGGTAACCCCGGAAAACTTTGTCGCCATCGTCGAAATTCCCAAGGGAAGCAAGAAGAAATACGAGCTCGACAAGGCGACGGGTCTGATCCGCCTCGACCGTATTCTCTTTACCTCGACGCACTATCCGGCGAACTACGGCTTTATCCCCCGGACCTATGCCGACGACAAGGACCCCTTGGACGTCCTCGTGCTCTGTTCGGAGATTCTCGATCCCCTTACGATGGTAGAGTGCTACCCGATCGGTGTCGTCAAGATGGTCGACAACAACGAGGTCGACGAGAAGATTATCGCCGTGCCCTTCCGGGATCCCGTCTACTCGGGCTACCGCGATATCTCGACCTTGCCGCAGCACATCGTCCAGGAGATCTCCCACTTCTTCGAGGTCTATAAGGAGCTCGAGCATTCCGAGACTTCGGTAAAGATGACCATGGACCGGGAAAAGGCCGTAACGATCATCCGGGACTGCATCCGGGCCTACGACGAGGCCTTCAAGCCGGTGGAGCCGCTCGAGCTCCCGGACCCGAGTCAGGTCTCCGAAGAGGCCAAGTAGCTCCAGAGCCGCCGGCCGGCCTTGCCCCGGTGGGAGAGGGCGTCCTTTTTCCGGTCGCTTATTTCGGCGACCGTAAGGCCTTGCTCCGGTAAGAAGAAGATCGGATCGTATCCGAACCCCCGGGTTCCCCGGGAAGGGGCCCTCGCGATCTCTCCGTGCCAGGTTTCCTGGACCACGCCGAAACGGTCTTCCCCCTCGAGGGCGACCATGCAGCAGACATAGTGGGCCCGCCGATCCGCGACGCCCTGCAGCTCCGAGAGCAGGCGCTCGTTCCGCTCGGTGTCCGATAGGGCTTCCGAGCCGTACCGCGCCGAGTAGACTCCCGGGCGCCCGTCGAGAGCTTCCACGCAAATCCCCGAGTCGTCGGCGATAACGGCGAGGCGCCGGTCCCGGCTTCGGTACTCCGGCGGAAGGAGCGCCTCAAGCGTCGTCGCCTTTCCGAGGGCGTTTCCGAGAAAGGTTGCCTCGGTTTCCTCGTGGGAAAAAGCGATGCCGAGATCCTCCGGGAGGAGGACCCGGGCCCCTTCGAATATTCGTTCAAACTCGCGCTTTTTGTGGTGATTGTTTGTGGCGAGGAGTAGCTCCATCATGACGACGAGTATGTCGCAAACCCTTTTGCTTGCGAAGGTAGTAGAGCGTCGAATCGACGCTTCCCTTGGGTATCCCTAGGATCAGGGCGATCTCGTCGTTCGTGGGTCGGAGGGGCACCCGGGCGATAAGAGACCGGGCGGTTTCGAGGCGCTTTCGGTGAACCCTTAGACGGTAGGCCAGCTTTGCCCGGCGGCGCGGTTCGATACACCCGGAGAGCTCCCCCTGCACCTGGACGATGGTTGCGAAGGCGGTGTTACGCCGCCTCCGAAGAGTCTCGAGGCGGGGATCCTTCTTCCGGAGCCGCTCCTCGAGGCGATCCCGCTGGAGCACGAGCCAAGGCGGCGAGATACCTATCCGCCGGGCGACCCGTTCGAGTTGCCGGTCGTCCATCCCGGTACATCCTTTGAGCGCGAGGACGATCATCCTGCGCTTCTTCGGGTCGGCGATCGACGGCGTTCTTCCCGCCCGGTCGAAGAACTCGGGGCCGTAGAGGGTACCGGCCTCGTGGACCTCCTCTTCCCCGTAGACGCACCCGTCGGGCCAGAGCCCGGGGCACTCCTCCGCCTTGTACCGGGCCCGGCGGGTTCTCATCTTCGTCGCGTAGCTCTTGACCTGCCACCGCAGGGAGCGCCGAAAGTAGTTTTCAAACGGTTTTCCCTCGGGAGAGAAGTTCTCGATAAAGCGGTGGAACTTTGGGTAGAGAAAGAGGAGAAACTCTCCGGAATCATCCTCGTCGAACCCGCGGTACTGCGTCGGGAACTCATACACCAGAGCCGACATGCGGCGGGCTATTTCGTCAAACCCCTTCCCGGTCTTCTTGTAGCTAACTACAAGCTCGGTTAGCGTCGCCATCACATTCCTCCCCGTGAATAGTGAGGCGTCCAAAGCAATCGCCTTGCCAATTCGAGCGGAGGAATGTCCCCCGCTGGGAGCCGTGATCGGTTACGTTCTGTTACCGTTGATGCGTCCCGGCATCGAGGCCGGTAGAGACTCTTAGGGGCCCGCGAGCTCCTCGAGAAGGGACCGCATTTCCGGTAAGACCTCAGACAGCGGCTTCTGAACCAGGAACCCGGCGGCCCTGCGATGGCCCCCGCCCCCGAACCGCTGAGCGGTGGCGGCGACGTCGGTATCGTCCCGGGACCGGAGGCTTCCGGTGCAGCTTCCGGGAGACTCCTCTCGAATAAGGCAGATAACCTTACATTCGCCTGTTCCCATCAGTAGCTGATACAGGGTTTCCGAATCTCTGTTCGTCCGGCCGTACTTCTCGGTCTCTTTGAGCGTTTCGTACGCCAGGGCGGCTCGGCCGTCTGCCAAGAACTCCGCCCGCGCGAGGACCACGCCGAGGAGCCTCCTCGATTCGATGCTCTTGCCACCGTACATCTCGAGGTGGGTATCCTTCGGAGAGGCTCCCGCGTCGGCGAGGCGACCCGCCGCCCGGAACGCCGGCCCCGCGCCGATGTCGAGGTGCCGGAAGAAGCCCGTGTCCGTGGCGAGGGCAAACAGAATCAACCGAGCCTCCTCCTCCGTCGGTCTTCCGGCCACCGCTTCGATTACGAGTTGTACCAGAACACTCGTCGACGGGGCGTCGCTTACGACGTAGGTAGCATCTCCGTAGGGGTTTCCGGAGGCGTGATGGTCGATGACCGCGGTCGGATAGGGCTTAATCGGGTCGCCGAAGACACCGACGCGCTCCGGTGTCGAACAGTCGAGAATGACGACCGCCGGCTCCGCGGCCTCTCTGAGGTCCTTCGGATCGATGGAGGTCTCGAAATGGTGCTCGAGTCGCTTTATCTCCGGTCGGAAGAAGGGACCCTCGTCCAACAGACGGACATCTTTCCCGTGCCGCTTTAGAAACGACTGGAGGGCGAGAGCCGACGCCAGGCAGTCCCCGTCGGGCTCGGTGTGCCCGACGACGAAGTAGGTCTGGTAGTCCGAGAGGAATGAGAGCAGTTCGCCCGGAGGCGCCGGGTAGCTCAACCGTTAGGGAAGGTCGCCGATCGTCTCTTTGTCAAACCGGGAGCCGACATCTTCTCCCTCGAGGCGACCCCAACTAAGGTGGTTCCGGTCCTGCTTGACGTAGAGACGCACGTGGGAGAACTCTCCCTGGTTGTAGTAGACATCCATGTAGGGAGCGGAGGCCGACGGAGTATAGACGATTTCGGCCTTACCCGCGGCGGTCGAAAACCAGTCGTTCGGAATGTAGACTTCTACCCGTGAGTAGTCGGCGGCGGTGTAGTTGACCTTCATGCCTGCCTGATGGGTCAGAACCTCGTTCAAGTAGATGGTGCGAACAAAGTAGTCGGATTCGACGATCTGGCCGAAGGCGGCCAGGGCAACCAAACCGAGTACCAGTATAAAAAAGAGTTTGGCGAAACTTCTCACATTGACCCTCCTGGAGGCTTCCTTCCCGAGAGTATACTACGCCGGAGGCTCTACTTCAAGATTGAACAAGCGATGCGAGCATTACGGCCTTGATGGTGTGCTTTCGGTTCTCCGCCTGGTCGAAGATCCGAGACGCGGAGCCGTCCATCACCTCGTCGGTGACTTCGTTCCCCCGGACCGCCGGGAGACAGTGGAGAAAAACGGTGGACGCCTTCCCCGTCGCGGCCATCAGATCCGCGTCGACGCGGTAGGGAGCGAGAAGCGCCATCCGGTCGGCGGACTTTTCTTCTTCCCCCATCGATACCCAAACGTCGGTGTAGATCGCGTCGGCACCCTTTACGGCGCTTTTCGGGTCGACGGCGACCTCGACGGCGCTCCCCGAGGCCTCGGCCAAGGGCTTACAGGCGGCGAGGGTCTCGTCGCGAGGCGCGAGGCTCTCCGGGGCCGCGATTACGATATCGAGTCCCACCTTGGCGGATGCTATCATCAAGGAGGTTGCAACGTTGTTCCGGCCGTCCCCGACGTAGGCGATCCGCCGGCCCCTAAAGCCGCCGTGGGCCTCCCGGAAGGTTTGGAGATCCGCTAAGGCCTGGGTAGGGTGATAGTCGTCGGTAAGTCCGTTATAGACTGGAACCCCGGAGTATTCGGCGAGTAGCTCTACAGTCCTCTGCGCGAAGCCGCGGAATTGGATGGCGTCGAACATGCGCCCCAAGACGCGGGCGGTGTCCTCGACCGTCTCTTTTACGCCGAGGTGGATGTCTTGACCCGAAAGGAAGACCGGATACCCCCCCTCTTCGCCGAAGGCCGTCTCGAAGGCGCACCGGGTCCGGGTAGAGCGCTTCTCGAAGATAAGCGCCATCGTCTTTCCCTCGAAGCGGCGGTGTACCTCTCCGGCCCGGCGTTCCCTCTTAACCCGGTCGGCCGCGTCCAGAAGAGAGAGGATCTCCTCCGGCGACAGATCGAGGAGGGTCAGTAGGGACCGGCCGAAGAGGCTTAAGTGCACGCCGTGGGTCTCCTAGGCGGATTTCTTGTCTTGTACGACGACGGGTTTTTCCGACTTTTCGATAACGTCCCGGGTGATGATTACCCGCTTCTTACCCTTAATCGACGGAATATCGTACATGATGTCGATCATTACCGCTTCTACGATGGACCGGAGCCCCCGGGCGCCGGTTTTCCGCAGGTGCGCCATGTCGGCGATAGCCTCGATGGCATCTTCCTCGAAGATCAGCTCGACATCGTCGAGCTTCAGGGACGCCTGATACTGCTTGAGGATCGAGTTTCGCGGTTCCCGAACTATCCGTACCAAGTCTTCGTGATTCAGTTCGTTCAGCGCCACCTGGATCGGTAGCCGCCCGACGAACTCGGGGATAAGGCCGAACTTGATCAGGTCATCGGGATGGAGATGTGAGAACACCTCCTCGAGGTCCCTCTCCTTGTGCCCCTTGACGTCGGCGCCGAACCCCATCGGGTTCTGGGAAACGCGAGCCTCTACCATACGGTCGAGGCCGACGAAGGCTCCGCCGCAGACAAAGAGGATGTTGTTGGTGTCGATCTTGATCATCTCTTGGCTCGGGTGCTTTCGACCACCCTGGGGCGGAACCGACGCAATCGTGCCTTCGATAATCTTCAAGAGCGCCTGCTGGACCCCTTCGCCCGAGACGTCCCGGGTAATCGAGACGTTCTCCCCCTTCCGGGCGATCTTGTCGATCTCGTCGATGTAGATGATACCCCGCTCCGCCGCCGAAACGTTGTTTCCCGCGGCTTGGTAGAGCTTCAACAGGATGTTTTCGACGTCTTCACCGACGTACCCGGCCTCGGTCAGGGTCGTCGCATCGGCGATGGCAAAGGGCACCTTGAGGCGCTGCGCCAGGGTCCGGGCGAGGAGGGTCTTACCGGTCCCCGTGGGACCGATCAGAAGCACGTTCGCCTTCTCGATCTCGATGCCTTCCTGGAGCCGCCCCTTCTGGGTAATGCGCTTGTAGTGGTTGTAGACCGCCACCGAGAGCGTCTTCTTTGCCCGCTCTTGACCGATCACATAGCCGTCCAAGTACTCTCGGATCTCCTTCGGATTGGGGATCTCGTCGATAAACTCGGCGGTAATGACGTCGTCTTCCTCGTCCAGAATCTTCTTGCAGACGTTTACACACTCGTCGCAAATGTAGACTCCGGGGCCGGCGATCAGTCTTCGGGCGAAATCTGCACTCTTCCCGCAGAAGGAACAGACTTTCGTGCTATCGGTCCTTTGTTTGCTCATCCTTTAGACTCCGGCGCAATACCTGGTCGACAATGCCGTACTCAACACTTTCCTCGGCGGACATAAAGTAGTCCCGCTCCATATCCTTCTCAACCATATCTTCGGCTTTTCCGGTGTGCTGGGCAAAGTACCCGATGATCATCCTTTTGAGCCGGCCGATCTCCCGGGCCCGAATGCTTATGTCGACGGCCTGGCCGGAGACATCTCCCCAGGGCTGATGGATCAGAACCCGCGCCGACGGGAGGGCGTAACGCTTGCCCGGGGTGCCACAGGCCAGAAGCATCGCCCCCATACTCGCAGCCTGCCCGAGGCAAATGGTCTGCACGTCCGGTTTGATGTACTGGATGGTGTCGTAGATTGCCAGCCCGGCGGTTACCGAGCCCCCGGGGGAATTGATGTAGAGGTTGATATCCTTTTCCGGGTCCACGCTTTCCAGAAACAGAAGCTGCGCGACGACGAGATCCGCGGTTACGTCGTTGACCGGCCCGTCTAGAAAGACAATCCGGTCTTTGAGGAGCCGGGAAAAAATGTCATAAGCCCGCTCTCCAACGCCGGTCTGCTCGACTACCATCGGGACAAGCGTATTCATCTGAGGAGGCCTACTGGTTGTGGAATTCATCGGCCAAATTTAACCGTTTCCACCCATGACGTCCAGGAGTTTGGCCTTCTTGCCCTGTTTGACCTTGCTCTCTTCGAGGAGCTTGTCGAACACTTTCTCTTCGGCGACCTGCTGTCGGAGGTAGTCCATCAGGTTGTTCTTCTCGTAGTAGTCACGAATCTGATCGACCCCCATCGAGGTGCCCTCGGCCTGGGTCTCCAGACGGGCGTTGATGTCCTCGTCGGAGGCCTCGATCTCCTCGGTCTCGATCAGCTTACCGAGGACTAACTGCGACCGGACGCGCTTTTCGGCCTCCGGGCGCCACTCTTCGATCAGTTGTTCCTGGGTCCGCCCCTGAGCTTGTAGCAATTGGAGCACCTGCTCCTCTTGAACCTGGAAACGTTGGACGAACTGGCGCCACATCGAGGAGAGCTCGGCATCGACCATCGACTTGGGAACCTCCAGGGTGGAGTTCTCCACAATCTGATCCAGGAGGGACTGGGACTTCATCTCCTTGAGGCGGGCATCGACGCTCTTCTGCAACCGGTCCCGAATATCCTTCTTCAGGTCCTCCAGGGTCTCGAACTTGTCGCTGACATCCTGGGCCAGGTCGTCGTCTATCGCGGGAATGTCCCGCTCTTTGAGAGACTTGACGTGAACCGCCACCCGCTTCTTCTGCCCCTTGAGCTCTTCGATCTCGACGTCGTCGCCGTACTCCTTCTCAAGCACCTTTTCTTCGCCGATTCCCATTCCCAGGATGTCGTTGTCAAACTTGTAGTAGTTGTAGCCGCTTCCGACGGTAAAGACGTAGTCTTCCCGGCGGGTCTCCGGGACCTCGTTCCCCTCTTCGTCGACTTCCCAGTAGTCCACCGTCGCGATATCGTCTTTGGCGACGGAGCCCTCACTCTTGTCCACCACCAGGGCGTTCTGCTCCTGGATGGCCTTAAGCTCCCGTTCTTCGTCTTCCTTGGTAACGGAGACCTTCGGAACCTCTACTTCGAGCCCCTTGTACTCGCCGAGGGTAACCTCGGGGAAGACGTCGTACCGCACGCTAAAGGTGTAGTCCGAATCGAGGGCGAACTCCGGCTCGCCGTCGAGGACCGGCCGGGCGTAGGGTATCGGCTTTTCCTCGATCGAGTCGAAGGCTTCCTTGAGCCCCTCTTCGAGGACCTGCTGTTCCACCTCGGCGCGGATACTCTCGCCGAACTTGCGCTCGAGGACATCCGGGGGAACCTTTCCCTTCCGGAAACCCTTGATCAGAGCCGTCTTCGCGTACTTGTTCAGGAGGGTGTCGTACTCTTCTTTGAGAGTATTCTTGTCTACGGTTACCGTGAGCTTCCGCTCCGCGTTGGGGAGCGCTTCTACTTTCGTATCCGAAATCATGGGTGGGACCAGTCCTGTTTTGGATTAGAGCGGGAGACGGGATTCGAACCCGCGACATCCACCTTGGCAAGGTGGAGCTCTA
>CAYPUT010000034.1:0-21848 GCA_964413945.1 uncultured Spirochaetaceae bacterium | reverse complement strand
TCCTTTAATCCGGTATCCAACTGGGAAACGATTTCCTCGGCGAGGTCCCGGAGCTCCCGCTGGTAGCCGCCGAGCTCTTTCTGCCGGTTGTCGACAGTACTCCGGTGTTCCTTCTGCCGGCCCCGGTTGGACTTAAGACGCTCCTCGGTGGCACCGATCCGCGCGGCAAACTCGTCTATGTTTTCGGTGAGCTCGGCGAGGTCCTCCTCGGCTTCCGCGAAGCGCCGGGTAGTTTCCTCCCGTTCTTTCTGCGCTCCCCTAAGACGCTCGCTTACGCTGCGTTTCTGGTTTTCCTCGGTTTGCCGGGAACCGGTGAGCTCTCCAAGGCGTTCGCGAAGCATCCGCAGCTGATTCGCCGCCGTGTTGCGGGCCAGTTCTGCCTGATAGAGTCGTTTCTGCGCCGCCAGGAGTCCGGATTCCATTTCGTTTACCCGGTCGAGGCTCGACTCGAGGGCTTCGTTCAACTGGTCGATTTTCGCCTTTATCTTGTCCCGGCCGTGGCGTTCGGTTTCCAGCTGGAAGGTCCGCTTGTCCCGATCCGACAGGAAGGCCCGGAGACGTAAGAGTGCCACGTCGCGCTCGACTTCGAAAACCGAGGTCCTCAAGGTCCGATAACGCTCCGTCTTCGCCGACTGAGCTAAGAGTTGGTGGTAGCTCTTCTGAACTTCCCCGAGGACGCTCTCGACCTGCCGGACGTTCTCTTCGGTCCGGTCGAGCTTGCGTTCGGCCTCTATTCCCTTCGCCCGGTAGCGGGTGATCATGGCCGCCTCTTCGAAAACCTCGCGACGATCCTCCGGGCGGGTCGAGAGAATCTGGTCGATCTTACCCTGCTCCATGATCGAATAGGCGCCCTTCCCCACTCCGGTGTCGTAGAAGAGCTCCCGAAGCTCCCGGAGGCGGACCGGCGTCCCGTTTATCAGGTACTCGCTCTCGCCGTTTCGAAACAGGCGACGCTTTACGCTGATTTCCGAGAAGTCGAGGGGAAACAGACCCTCTTCGTTTCCGAGGGTCATGGTAACTTCGGCGACGTTGAGGGCTTTGCGGTTGTCGGTGCCGTTAAAGATGACGTCTTCCATCCGGTCCGCCCGGAGCGACTTGGTCGCCTGTTCCCCGAGGACCCATTTGACCGCGTCGACGACGTTGCTCTTCCCGCAGCCGTTGGGCCCGAGGAGGGCGGAGACACCGTCGGTGAACTCTATACGGCTCTTGTCCGCAAAGGATTTGAATCCGAGTAGCTCTATGCTTTTGAGTAGCACTCCCCCTCCCAAGGTTGGATCACCGTGAATTCTATCAGTCCATAGGATGCCGGGTCAACGAGCCCCTGTTTCGTCGATCAGGGTGCGGTAATCGATTGTTGAACCGACCGAACATATGGAGCTATCCTCGCCGTATCGTGGTGATCTGTGGTATCGACGAAGCGGGTCGGGGTCCCCTTGCCGGTCCCGTGGCCGCCGGGGCGGTTATTCTCGGCGACGGGGAAGAGGCGAGAAAGCTTCTGGACCGGAACGTACTCAGGGATTCCAAAGCCCTCTCCCCCCTAACACGGGAAGAGCTTTCTCGAGAAATTCGAGCATCCGCGGAGGTCTGGGGGCTCGGATGGGCCTGGCCCTGGGAAATCGACCGGCTAAACATCCACTGGGCTTCCCTTCTCGCCATGCGGCGGGCCTTCTGGGCCCTCTCCATCGGGCTCCGGGGCGAACGTCCGGGTTCGGTCAGGCCTCTTGACGACGTGTCCGTCCGGGTGGACGGACGTTTTACCCCATCGCTTCCGGTCTCCTGCACCGCGGTGGTCGGTGGCGATCGGACCGTGCCGGAAATCCAGGCTGCCGCCATATTGGCGAAGGTCGCGAGAGACCGCTGGATGTGCTCCTACGGCCGTTTGGATCCCCGGTACGAGTTCTGCACCCATAAGGGGTATCCTACTGCCGCTCACCGCCGTCTGATCGGTCTGAACGGTATCTCGCCGATTCACCGCCGGAGCTTTCGGATGGGGCCCTCCGCATAAAACGGACGGCCTTGTTCATCGCGTCCATAAACGCGTCAACATCCTCTTGGAACACGACGACCTGGTGCCGCTGAAAATCGCTCTCTCCGTGCTTCTTGCTCTCGACGAGGGTCAAGAAGAGGTCGCCGGTTCTGTTCTCTTTGACGTTAAAAAAATATGTTCTCCGTTCGCCGGCGGTGTTCGCCCGGGTGGAAAAGACTTCGCCGCGTATTCCCATGGTTCTCCCTTCGGTTCGAGTGTACGGCACCCCGGGGGTGGCGACAAGTCCGGAAGACTTGACGGAACCTTCTGCTTGTGAATACCATCGGAGGCGCTCGCGACCGTCGTATAATGGCATTACCCCAGCCTTCCAAGCTGGTGATGTGGGTTCGATTCCCATCGGTCGCTTTCGGTGAAGTACACAACCTACCTGGTTCATTTCCCCGACGGGGGTACCCAAGAAGTTGACTACCCCGTCCCCGTCGGGCCTCCCCTTGACGTCAACGCCCGGCCCCTTCACCTCCCCTTGCCCAGCCGTCGGGTTCTCGCCTACCGGGTGAGTCGCCGGACCCAAGAGGAGTTGCGTTCCGAAATCGTCGTGCACATAACCTTAGAACAGCTCTTTCCCGAGGAGCTCGGCGAGTATCTCTAGGCAAGGGAGCTCGCCGGCCGGTTCCAGAAGAGGAGCCGGTCGTCGGCGGGCCCGGCGCCGACAGAGAAGCCGTGGATGCCGGTGTTCTTGGTCTGATACTCACCCACCAGGTCGTCGAACCCCGGCTCTCCGAGAATCGGGCTCCCGGTAATATGGCTTCGGAGAACGTTGAGAATGCCGTTGTGCGCGACAAGGAGCACCCGTTCTAAGGGGAGTCCCCGGAGCTCCTGTAGGAGGGAAGCGATGCGCTCCCCCGCCGGGGCGGTCCACATATCCGCGGAATCGGCCTCGGCGGAGCCGGGGGTCGGGTACGGGAGAATCTCCCGGTAGTCGTAGCCGGGACCCCGGTCGAGGGTGCATTCCACCAACCGGGAATCAAAACGGGCGTGGTCGGCCCAAGGAGAGGCCAACTCGAAGGTCCGTCGTGCCCGCCGCACGGGGCTGACCAAGGCCAACTCGTACTTCTTGTCCGAGAAATAGTCCGCCGCGGCCCGAGCCTGACGTTCCCCAAGGGCCGTCAGGTCCGGGTCGAGCCAGTCACCTTCCCCCGTCTGGGCGGTGCTTTCTGCGTGGCGTATCGCGTGGAGTTCCATGTTCCGTCCTCACTCGTAACCCGCGAACATAGCCCGCCTGGCCTGCTCGAGGTTGAAGGTCTTGAAATAGGGAAAGCTCTCCCGGCACCAGTAGGCGACGTGGAGGCAGTTCATCACCATTGCCCACCGGAGGGCCTCCGGATGGTAGCTGCCGTACGCCGTGTACCCTTTGAGAAAGCTATTCCGTGCTTCCGGGGTGTTCATGTAGTTTCTCCGTTCCCGGAGGGCCCAGGCCAGGTCGTACTCCCGCCATCCGGTCCCGGCGCTCTCCCAGTCGAGAATGGCGGTAACCTCCCCCGCCTTAACCAGAATGTTTCGGTCGTTCAGGTCGCCGTGGGTAAAGACCATGCTCTTCTTCGGAGGCGGATTGGCCTCGAGCCAGAGCACGATTTCCCCGAACTCCCAGTCGTCGATCTCTTCCTCGCCGAGAAAGCCGTAGAGGGAGGTTCTCTTCATATCCGGCCAGGCCAGATCGAGGCTGTGGAGACGTCCGACCGCCTCCCCGAAGCTCTCCAAGGTCTGAGGTCGCAGGTGTGGCTGGTGATACGGGCTCGCAGGATTCAGCAGGTCGAGGAGCATGACCCCCTCTCTGTTTTCCAATGCCAAGAACTCCTTCCTGTCCCTTCCGTGCCAGAGCACCTTTGGAGTCGGAAGAGGCGTTCCGGCGAGTTCGACGAGGACGTCGTGCTCGTTCGGCATATTGGTGTCGGTGCCCCGGTTAACCTTGAGGTAGAAGGTGAATTCCCTTCCGTTGCGTTCTCCGAGGCAGCGGTAGACGTTGTTTACCTCCGCGATGCCGATCTTCTGCGACGAGAGAACTCTTACATCCTGAGGTATGGCGTATGTTGGAATCGACAAGGGATTAGCGCAGTCCGGATTGAAAGTCGGGCACGTCCAGAAAGTCCACGATTTCGCGGCATACCTCGTTTAGCCGGGCGATTCCCTCGCCGACGCTAAGGTCCCGCAACTCCTTCTCTCGGTCCAAACTGGAGTATTCGAGGGGATCTTCGGCGTTTTGACAGAGAATCTGCTCTCCTCGAATATCCTTGAGGAGATCCGCCGAAAAGCGCATAACCTGCCGAAAGAAACGATCGGCCTCGATGTAGACGCCGTGCCGCATTTCGACCATCCGGCGCAGAATATCGTCTTCGTAGCTCTTGGTGTAGTTTCCGCCTTGGATCCGGTTCGACTCGTCGCAGTAGGTCAAGGCGCGGCGATGGAGCTGATTGAATTGGTTGTAAAAGCCGTCGCGCTCGACCGAGAACTTAACGTCCAGACGGAGCTTGCGTTCGTGGAAGAGTCCGAGAAACTCGTCCTCGAAGTAGGTCATGTAGATAAGGAGATCCCGGATTTCCCGAACCTGATCTGCATACTGCTCGGACACCTTTGGGTATTGCTCCCTCATCGCGGCGAGAATCGGGAGCTCGGTGCCCTCTTCTTCTTCCTCATCGACGAAGAGATTGTCGGTGTGCAGACGTTCCTGTTCGAGCTTGCTGATATTGTCTACGAGTTTTTTTCGGCTCAGGGCGTCCCGGCTTCCCTTGAGCTTTCCTTGAAGACTCCGGATCTTGCTGTTTATCCCGGCGTCAAGGTTGTCTCGATAGTCTTCCATCTCTTCCTACAAGTATACCTGAGAAGGTCTACTTTTCAATAGATCGGCGCAAGGCCCTTTCCGAAGAGCACGCCGCTGGCGCGAAACATCGAAAACGGCGACTCGATGATGACCAATCCGTTTTCCTCGGCGAGGACGATCATTGCCGCGGGGGCCTGTTTGCCCCGCACCAGGAGGACCGTGTCGACGTCCGCCATCGTGGCCGTGCGCACCGTTTGAACGGTCGCGAGGCCGGTTATCAACAGGATACCATCTTCCGTCACGGTCAGAACGTCGCTCATAAGGTCCGACGCGAAGGCAAACGTGAGGCTTCTTGACTGATGTTCCTCCCCGCAACGCAAAACGCCCTGGGTGGTTGAGGCGATTTCTTCTACGGTCATATCTTTCCCGAATTACCTTGCCCAACGATACTGCCCTGGGAACGGTTGGACAAGTACACCGCTAACGGAAATTATGACTCCAGAGGTGCGGAAACAATCGCCCAAAGCCGTTCGGCCAATTCCCCCCGCCGGAGGTGCCGGTATTCCCCGGAGGAGATCGGGGGGTGGACGATCAGCCGAGTCGTCGCGGGACGGGCACGCCGCTGTTCCTCGAGAACCTTGTAGGTCCCGTCAATGGTAACGGGAACGATGGTGGCCTCCGCTTCGACCGCAAGCTTAAGGCTCCCGCCCTTGAAAAGTCCGACGCGGCCGGAGTGGCTCCGGGTGCCCTCCGGAAAAATGAGCATCGGATAACCGTCCCGAATATTTCGGACGGCCTTGTCGAGAGCCCGTGTTCCCCGCCGAACGCTCCGCCGGTCGATAAAGACGCACCGGAAAATCTTCATCCAGGTGCTCAAGATCGGGACCAGCTTGAGCTCCTCCTTGGCGACAAAGCCCCCTACCTCCGGGAGATACGCTTCGAGGAGGAGAATATCGGCGTATCCTTGGTGATTGCTAACGATGCAGACCCTCCGGGCGCTCCGGGGGTAATGATCGAGTCCCACCACCCTGACCGAAACTCTCCCCAACCAGAGCAGATGACGCGCCCAGGTCCGAGCCACCGCCTTGGCGTACCGGTGCGCGAGGGCGTCCTGGCCGAGAGAGCTCAACAGGCCGTAGGGCACGAGAAGAAACGAGGTGGCAGCGAGAAGGCTCCAGAAGTAGAGGCCGAGCACCAAGGTTCTTGCCATTCTTTCGGAATAAGAGTACCGAAAACGATTGACTTATGTAAAGATACTGTTAAGATACACGTTATAGTTCCGAATACGACCAGAGCATGAAGCGAAAAAATAAGAGCTACTTGAACCAAGAAGAGTGCGACCGGCTTCTCTCGGTCCCCCGGACCCACACGCGCACGGGGCTTCGGAACGCGGCTATCATGCGCATCCTCATCGAAGGCGGCCTAAAGATTTCCGAATTGATCGGGAGAGAAACAATTCGGAGCGACGCTGCGCGGCCTGAAGAAAGGGGAGGCATTCGGATCGGAGATATTCTGTGGAACGAGAACAGCATCGTCGTCCGCCGCCACGGTGAGCGCCGGGTACCCCTCAGCGGTCAAACCATGGCGCTGCTCAAACAATGGGTCTATACCCGGCCACAGAGTGAAAGCCTCTTGGTCTTCACCACCTTGCAAGGCCGACCGCTGAAGAACCGCTACGTAAGGCACTTCCTCGCCAGATACGGCAGAGAAGCGGGGGTTGGGAACTCGGTTACACCGTCGCTTCTTCGGAATAGCTTCGCCCATCGCGTAAGAGAATCCGGAGGCGACACCGAATTGGTTCGTGCGCGTCTAGGGCTAAGCTCGACGACGAAACCGCCATCCCTGGAAGATCGAAAATGACATACCCCGGGCCCACGGAAAAGCGTCGAGTTGAGCTCGTCTACCGATTATTCGAGGATGCGGCAAAACCCGGTCTATTCGGAGATGAGTTCAGCTTACTATTCGACGTTGGACGTCGGGAGCGTATCGAATACTACGACACCTTCGACTTTCGCCTTTTCGACGCGGGGTACGCCCTCGAGAATCACGACGGTCGGCTGGTGGTTCGTGAGGTCGACGGAGAGCGACGACTCTACGATGCAGCGGCGCCCGAACGCCTCGAGGGGTTGCTCCCGTGGGAACTGCCGACTCCACTACGGGGTATCTTGGAAAGGGCTCTCGCGCTCCGGGCCCTTAGGCGGGTCGGGTCCGCGACAATCGTTCGGAGCGAAGGAATAGTAGAGGACGACAACCGAAAGACCATTGCCCGGCTGGAGCTGGAGGAGGTAAGCTGCGGCGTAGAAAATAAGGGCGGTGCCCAGTTTCTGCTCGTGTTCCCTCTGCGGGGATACGACCGGGAAGTTGTAAGGCTCTTCGCCCAGGCCGGTGGGGCAGTACGACCCGAATCACCGGGGTCCGTCGTTGCCGAAGCCGCGCGTGCGGAGGGGCGCCCCCCGGGGGCCTATCGCTCCCGTCCCGTCGTCTCGCTTCTACCGGAGGGGCCCGCCGGTCGGGCGCTTTCCGACCTTCTTTCGGCGTACCTATCGGTGATGCGGCAGAACGAAGAGGGTATCGCCGCCGACACCGACACCGAATTTCTCCACGACTATCGCGTGGCCCTTCGTCGCATGCGGTCCCTGCTGCCGGAGTTCCGATCGGCGGTTGACGATAAGATCTTCCGGGAGCTTTCTCGGCGCCTCAAGGTCGTTGCCGCAGCAACGGGGCCCCTCCGGGACCTCGACGTTTTACTGCTCTCTCGGCAGGCCTACACGCAACGGGTCCCCGACGGATTACGAGGGGGCATCGAGTCCTATTTCTGCCGGGTGGCCGAAGAGCGGGCGGTCCGCTATCGAGAGCTAAGGGGGTACCTTACCAGCGTCAACTACGAGGGGGAGATTCACCGTATCGGGGGCCTGATGGAAGAGATCCGAACCGGTGCGGCGGGATCCTCCTTGCGAAAAACCGCGGACCGCAGCCTCTCGAAGCGTCTCCGGAGGGTAGAGAAGGATCTTATATCTCTCTCTACGATGGACGGCTCGGAGATCGCGAGACACCGGGTTCGTATACAGTGTAAGAAGCTTCGCTATCTCTTGGAGGCGCTGTCGCCGGTGTACCCGAAAAAGTCGGTGAATCGTGCGATCCGGGAGCTGAAGAGATTTCAAGACGCCCTTGGCAGGCTTCAGGACGTTGCGGTACAGCAAGAGAGCCTGCTTGCGATTATTCACGACGACGAGACCACGCACCCCCGGGTTGCCGCCGCCATCGGTGCCTTGGTGTCTACCCTCTCCGACGAGAGCAACGCTTTTATGGACGGGATAGCCGGCCGAGTCGAAACCTACCGGAGACAGATCGCCGCCGCCCGAGTGCGGCTTATACCGGAAAAGGAGAACCGGAAGTGAAGACACTGACGCTCTATAACCTCAAAGGCGGGGTCGGTAAGACGGCCGCCGCGGTAAACCTTGCCTACCTCGCGGCTGAGGCCGGCTATCGAACGCTTCTCTGCGACCTCGATCCCCAGGGGGCTACGAGTTTCTACCTCCGCGTGCGGCCTCCGAAGGGCCTGACCGTGCAAACGTTGATTCGAGGAGGTAGACCCCTCAGAGAAAGCGTTCGCGAGAGCGATTACCCCAATTTGGACCTTCTTCCCGCTGCGCTTTCGTTTCGTCGTCTGGACCGGGAGCTTGGCAAGAAGAATCACCCGAAAAAGAGGGTTTCTCTTTCCTTCGAGGGTTTCGGCAAGCGCTATGACCTCTTGGTCATCGATGCTCCCCCATCCATTGGTCTCGAAGGGGAAAACCTGTTACGAGCCGCGGATCTAACGCTGATACCGGTCATCCCCTCCGTTCTCTCCATCAACGCGTTCGACCAAATCCTTCGGTTCGCCGAAAAACGAAAGCTTCCGAGGGAGCAGTTATACCCGTTCGTCTCGATGGCCGACGCCCGAAAGAAGCTCCACCGTGATTTGATTCCCCGCGTCGTCGCCTTAGGAAAGGGGCGTATCACGGCGGTCATTCCGTATGCATCGGTGGTCGAGCAGATGGGCCTGACCAGAGAACCTGTCGTTGTTTCGAACCGCAAAGCGAAGGCCTCCCTGGCGTTTCGACAGCTTTGGGAGGAGACGGTGGCCCTTCTCTCCCTGCCGAAGAATCACAACAAGACCTCGGATAGCGCAAACCGGTTGTAATTCGGGTCCCGGCCGACTACATTCTTTTCACATGAAGGGAAGAATGTTCCTCGCAATCGGTACGTTTCTCGTTCTGGTGGACGTTGCGATTCCGTACCTCTTTCTTCGAAACACCGCCTCCTTTACGGGGAGCTTTCTTCTCTGGACGATCCTTCCGGCCTTCGGAATCGTCGCGGCGGCCTTCTACACGCGGCCCTGGAGCAGTAGGTAATGAATCCTCTCTACATTTGGGGCGCAATCGCCTTCTGGACTCTCGTCGCGGCTCTCGTCGCCCGGGCATCCCGAAAGGGTCTTCGGGCCGGCTCCTCGGAGTACTTTATCGGTGGCCGGCGACTCCGGGGTTTTCTCTCGGGAATGACCTACGCCGCAACGACCTACAGCGCCTTTATGCTCGTCGGGCTCGTCGGGCTCTCCTACCGCTTCGGGGTAGCGGCCCTCGGTTTCGAGATGACCTACCTGCTCTTTACCGTCTTCTTCCTGGTGGTTTTTGCCCCTCGCTTCTGGTTTGCCGGACAGATGTACGACCTTGTTACGCCGAGCGAGCTTCTTGCCAAGCGGTACGAGAGCCCGGGGCTTGGGATGGCGACGGCCCTCTTGGCCTTCGTGATGCTTATTCCCTACTCCGCGGTACAGCTGATCGGTGCGGGTCTCCTGGTCGAGGGCCTTACCGGGGGCGAGATTCCCTACATGGCCGGGGTCGTCGTAATGGCCGGTATCGCCGGGATTACCTCTCTTTGGGCCGGGATGCGGAGCGTCGCCTGGACGGACGCCGTCCAGGGGGTAACCATGCTTACCACGGCGATTCTCGTGTTCATCGTGGTGGCTGTTCGTTACTTTGGCGGGCTCGGCGGGTTCTTCGAGACTATTAGCCTCGACCATTCGAAGCTTCTGACCATCCAGTGGGACTTCAACTTCTTCCTCGGCATCACCCTGCCCTGGTCCTTCTTCGCCCTGACGAACCCCCAGGTGTCTCAGCGGCTCTTTGTTCCCGACCGGATCGCGAACATCCGCAGGATGATCCTCTATTTCTCGGTTTTCGGTCTTGTCTACACCCTAATCAGCACGCTCTACGGTTTTCAGGCCGCGGCGATTCTCCCGAGACTCGAAAACCCGGACGGCGCGATGCCGGCTCTCCTGACTGCGGTGCCGGTAGGACTTGCGCTCCTGTTGTTTATCGGGATCTTTGCGGCGGCGAGCTCGACCTTGGGTTCCATCGTCCTTACCCTCAGCTCCCTCTTTGCCCGGGACGTGGCAAAGACCCTCCGCCCGGGTCTCTCGGAAGAACGGGAGACCGGTATCGGCCGGGGGGCGATGCTCCTGCTTCTCCTCGCGTGTATCGGTTTCGCCTACCTGCGCCCGGGGCTGATTACCGTGCTCTCGAGCATGGCTTCCGGGGGGCTCCTCGTCGCCGCGCCGGCGATAGTCGGCGCCTTTTTCTGGGCCCGGGGAACCGCCGCCGGCGCCTTGGCGTCGGTGATCGTCGCCGGCCTCGGCACCGCACTGCTCTACGTCACCGGGTGGTATCCCTTCGGGGTCTGGCCAAGCGTGTGGGGGCTCGGTCTTTCCACCGTACTCTTTGTCTCTATTAGCCTCTTTACGACGTCGCCCCCCTTCGCCCGGGAGTTCTTGGACAAGATCGACGCGCGCCTCGCCGAACTCAGGCGCACCGAAGCCTGATTCGCGGTCAGGATTTTAAGACGTCCCTGTTGACGACGTGCTTCGGCGTCTTACCGCTTAAGAAATCGAGAACGTTTTCCGTCGACGCCAGCTGCATGTTGACCTTACCGAGGTCGCTGTCCGACCCGACGTGGGGGCTCGCGATAATATTTACTTTCTCTAGGGGAAGGGCGTCGTAGGTCCAGACCTCGTCGATGCCGTACCCCCAGATGCGCCCCTCTTTTACCGCCCGGTAGGCGGCCTCGTTATCGACCAGAATACCCCGGGCACAGTTGATCAGGACCGTCGTTTCCCGCATGAGGGAGAGCTGTTTCTCCCCGATTATCCGATCCGAGGTGGCGGCGTGGAGCGTGATAAAGTCCGCCGTTTCGCAGAGCTCGTCGAGGGGAACGTAACGCGCACCGACCGTCCGGGCCCACTCCTCGTTGGGGTACGGGTCCGAGACCAGAAGCTTCGGTTCGAACCCCGACAGGAGGGCCGCAACATTGCGACCGATGTTCCCCGTACCGACGATTCCCACGGTGCGACGGGTTACATCGAGGCGGGAGGGACCGGACTTCCCCTCCCCTACCGAAGCCCGTTGATGGTGAAGGACCCGCCGCCCGGCGACGTCCATGAGCGTGGAAACCGCCCACTCCGCGGTGGGGCGGGCGTTCGCTCCCGGCGTGTTGGTTACCATTACCCCCCCCCGGGTGGCCCCCGGGAGGTCGACGTTGTTGTACCCGATGCCGTAACGGGAGACTATTTCGAGGCTCCCACCGGCGGCGGGGCCGACCGCGGCCAAGAGCTCCGGGGAGTATTCCTCCAGGTCGGCGATCACGGCGACCACGTCTTCCAGCTCCGCCGGTTCGAGGGGTTTCAGGGGGTCCCGGTCGCAGCGATACTCGACCTCGATTCCGAGCTTAGCGGCACCCTCTTCGAGCTTCTTCTTCGCCTCCCCGTGCCCCGGGGGACGGGTTACCAGATCATCGAGAAAACTCGTTGCGAAAACCACCACCTTACGTGCCACTGCTATTCTCCTCTTCGTCTTTTCGATATCACGGCTCCATTCGTCGAAGCTCTTCTTCCGACGCCGCCCATGGTAGATGAATTCGCAGTCGACAACAACGGAGCGAAGAACCTCGACGCGTGCTATACTCTATCGGAAGATGACCCGCCGCCGTCCCGTTCTTACGATCCTGTTTTCGTCTCTCTTCACCGCACTGTGTGTCTCCGGATGTCAGTTTGCCGCTAACTCCCTCTTTCCCCTGCGCCTCGCCTACATCGAGGATGTTATCGAAATCGACCAATACCTCGAAGGGCCGACCGAGGGCCTCGAGATGGAGGTTCTCTACAACGGCCAAGAGGAGTATCTCTTTGTTCTCGACGAGCCTTCCTTCTCGGAGCGGAGGCTTGTCGTCTTCGACCGGGACCTTAAGCCTGTCTACAGCGGTGCCGCGAGCGAGGAGGGCGTCGGCGGGGAGTATGGACGGTTGATGATGGTCGCCGCGGACCTGAGCTTCGTCGTCGGCAACGTAACCATTACCCCGGACTATACCTTCGCGCCGACGGGGCCGCTGCCGGCCGGAGACTCCCGGGTGGGGTTTAGCAACTATACGGACACCAACTGGGTGCTCAAGACGATGAACGACGGCGTCCATTTCCGACTTCGCATCGAAGAATACGACGCGAGTTGGGGAGGGCCGGTTCACGACGAAGCCTACCCCGTCTACCCGTACGATCCCGACCTGAGTCTTTCGGTCGAGAACGCCCTCTACCTCGGGGACGATGAGGATATCGTCGTGGTGCTCCACCTTGAACCTTTGAAGCAGATCTTTCTATTGATCTTCGACCGCGCAAACTTTCCGGATACGCTCGATGTGCCTGCGACCTCCTGGATCGAGGAAGGGACCTACGTAGCGCCCCTCCCCCGTGAGGTCGAAGACGTTGCGAGGGGTTCGGTGTCCTTTACCGCCGACGGCCTCGTCTATTACGATCGGGAAGAGAGGCGCCTGAAGCGGGTTTTCGAAGGGGGGGCTAACCTCCCTCTCGACACCGAGTCCGGGGAGCCGAGCTTTGCGTTCTCCCTCCTCGGTGAGGAGTACTACTACGTAGACCCGGGACGGGGAGAGCTCTACAAGATGAAGACTTGGTGGTAACAGACGGTGATCGAAACGATACTCTCCTACAGCGGTCTTCTCTTCTTGCCGGTTATCGCTCTTGCCGCCTTCGCCGTCACGAGCTTTCTGCTCCGGCTTCTGCGCCTGGCGAGGTACCCGGGTTTTCGCCGGCGGTTCGACCCGGAGCTGCGGTTCCTTACCCGGGGCCCGAAGCTCATCGGGCTGGGCGTCGTTCTCCTCTGCGTGTTGGTTCCGACGGTTTTAGGGATTCTCCTGCCGCCGAAACCGACCCGCCGCGTCGCCGTCGTCGATAGCCACGAATCCGCTCTTCGCTGGGAATCCGTGGTCGAAGGGGACACCGATCCGGCCGCTCCGGCGACGGAGGCTCTCCCCCCGGCGAGGCCGGCCGCGGCGGAGCCGCCCCCGGCGGCGGAGCCACGGAGACCTACCCCGGCGGATATCTCCGAATCGATTCGCGACCTCGTTCCTTTGAGCCTGGAAGAGTACGGCTACCGGACTACGGTGCAGGTTGCCCCGGGCGCTTTCGAAGAGGGTGCGTTGCCACAGATGCTCTCTACGGTGGAGGTTCTCTTTGTTCACGCCCATCCCGACGACGAGAGCCTCGATTTTGCCGTCCTGATGGCGGGGCTCGCCCGGAGAGGGCTTTCCATCGGTACGCTCCTGTTGACCGACGGCGAGTCGGGGGTGGACCGGTACCCCTACCGAGCTACCGTACCCGGTTACGAAGACCGCACGCTGACGGGAGAGGCGCTTCGAGAGACGCGAATCCGGGAAGCCGAGCAGGCCCTCAGGGTTCTCGGAGCGGACTACTACTTCCGCATGGCGCTTCCGAACCATCCGTACAACGGAACTGCCGATGAGAGAGATTTGAAGGAGATCCTCGAAGCCTGGGGTGGCGAAGAGATTTTGGTCGAGCGTTTATCCGCGCTGATCCGGGCGGCTGGACCCCGGATAATTGTCGCTCCGGATCTGGCCTCCGACGCGAGGGAGCATTTCGAGCACGAAGCGACCGGCTACCTCGTCAGAAGGGCCGTCGAGAAGCTCCTCTCCGAGGGAGAGGGGCCCGACGGCTATCTGGTATCGGTCGATCCCTTCCAGAGGGAGCTCTACCCCGTCACCTTCGGGGTGCCGAAGAGGGGGCCGGCGGCCGATCTCGGGAAGGTTCAGGAGGCAGCCCTCAGCCAGCATCATACCCAAGCGGATGCCTCGGTAATCGGTCTCCGGCGGCTCGTTGGGCTTCCGGCGGAGTACTATCTGCCGGTATTCTGGGGCCTCGAAGAATCCCTTGGAAGCATTCTCGGCTTAGACGAGGAGCTCGTGGCCCGGGAGTCGCCCCTACTCGAGGTGGCCCTCGCCTATCAAGAGAACGTTGGGAACCGCCGTCGCGATTAATGCATCGAGAAGCGGTTGGCGTGCTTCTCCAAGAAGCGGTACTTGACCGTCAGAAGGGTCGGAACGACCACCAGCGTCATGACCGTCGCGAAGGTAAGGCCGAAGAGCATCGTCCACGCGAAGGAAGTCCACCATTCGCTCGACTCGCTTCCGAGGAGAAATCGAAACTCCTGGACGCTAAAGCTCACCCCGAAGGCCATGGGCACCAGGGCGAGAACCGTTGTGAGGGCCGTCAGAATGACCGGTCTCAGGCGCGTTCTTCCGGCTTCGATAATCGCCTTCCGCCAATGGACGCCGTCGTGGACCAAAAGGTGCGTGTAATCGACCAGAACAATGCAGTTGTTTACCGCGACCCCCGCCAGTGCTATGCATCCGATCCCCGACATAATGATCACGAAGTTCATCTGGCTCAGGGCGAAACCCCAGAATACCCCCCCTAAAGAGAGAAAGACGGCGAACATTATGATAAACGGGTCGAGAACGGAGTTGAACTGCGCGACCAGGACGACGAATATAAGGAAGAGCGCCAAAATAAAGGCCTGCACCAGGAATCCCGTCGATTCGGCGCGAATATCGAGCCCTGCGCCCTGCCCCAAGGCGTAGCCCGGGGGCATTGCCTTGACGATCTCCTGAACCCGGCCGTCGATTTCCGCGATAATCTCCCCACGGTTGGGTATGTCCGCCGCAAAGTTCCCCCACACGGTAACCGCCCGGTTGAGGTTTCGTCTCTTGATGACTCCTAAAGATGTCCGGGGCGAAACCTCGGCGACGGCACTCAAGGGTACTCGGGACCCATCCTGAGCCACGACCTGAACGTTCCGCAGACTGTTGAGGGAATCCCGAGCGGGTCTGTTGTATCGCACCACGATATCGTACTCGTCCCCTTCGTAGCGATAGGTACCGATGACACCTCCGTTGATGGCCCGCCGGACCGTCTGGGCAATCTGAACCGTCGAAACGCCGTGAAACGCGGCTTTCCCCCGGTCAATATCAACCTGATACTCCGGGCGGGAAGCCTCGAAATCCGTGTCGAACTCCTTGAGGACCGTCTCGTATTCCGAGAGAACCGCAAGGATGCGGCTGCTGTACTCCCCGAGGACCTCGTAGTCGTTCCCCCGTATCTCGTAGGAAATATCGTCTCCCGTCGGCGGGCCCTGGTCTCCCTCCTCCACCGTGATGATAGCCCCGGTTACGCTCTTTACGTTTCGGGCAAGCTCTCGGATCGCGGCGACACCGGGAATTTCGCGCTCTACGTAGGGCTTGTAGGTAACGTTGATGCTGCCCCGGTGGCTCTCGGTATCTCCTCCGTCCCGTCCCGCTATGCTTTCGAAACTATCGAGGGAGGCAGGGGTTGCTCGGACGATCTGCTCGAGCTCCCGAAGAATATCGTCCGTCCGTTCGAGGGGCGTCCCCTGGGGTGCTTCCACCCGGACCCGGGCGCGCTCCGGGTCGAGGTACGGGAAAAAGAGCGGCTCCTTTCCGATCAGACCGAAGGCTATCATACCTGCAAAGCTGACAAGAAAGATAATACCGACCGTGAGCCCCGGCCTCCCGGTCGTCTTGCCCAAGAGCGCTTCGTAGGAGCCCTGGAGCCGGACGAACAACCCGCCGCCCTCGGACATCTTCTTTTCCTGTTCCCCCGAGGCGCTCAGGAACCGAGCGCAGAAGACGGGGTTGATGACGAGGGCGACGAAGAGGGAGCTCGAGAGCACGACGATGACGGTAATCGGCAGGTAGGACATAAAGTCCCCCATGATCCCCGGCATGAAAATGATTGGGAAAAATGCCAAACAGGTCGTCAGAGTGCTGGCGATTATCGGCCCGGCTACTTCCTTTGAGCCATCGAGGGCCGCTTTGGTTCTGCTCTTGCCAAGATTCCCATGGCGAAAGATGTTCTCCACGATGACGATACCGTTGTCCACCAGCATCCCCAAGGCGAGGATGAGGCTAAAGAGGACAATCATGTTCAGGGTGACCCCCATTACCCGAAGAACAAAGAAGCTCAAGAGCATGGAGAAGGGAATCGCGAGAGAAACAAAGAGCGAATTACGAAACCCGAGGAAGAAGATCGTAACCCCCAGGACAAGCACGAAGCCGGTAAACATATTGTTTTCCAGGTCGGCGATCATATCCCGGATGTACCGGGACTCGTCGTAGGAAACGACAATCTCCGTCCCCTCGGGAAAGATGGGGTTGAGCTCGAAGACCCTCCGATCGATCGCTTCCACGATATCAATGATATTGGCCCCTAAGCGTTTCTTTACCGAGAGTGTTATGGCGGGAGTGCGGTTGAACCGCGAGAAGGTTTCCGGGTCCGCCTCTTGAAACCGCGCCGACCCAAGGTCTCCTAAACGGACCTTGATGTCCTCGTTGGTGACGAAGACATCCTCGAATAGTCGAGCGTCCTCGATCTCTCCGGTAACCGCGATTGCATAATTCTTGGACTCGCTCTGAAGCTCTCCCCCGGGAATCGAGGCGTGTTCCGATTGGACGGCCGTGACGACGTCGTCGATCGCGAAACCGTAGAGCTGAAGCCGCGCCGGGTCCAATTCGATTGCCAGCTCCTTCGTAACCTGCCCGGCTATATCAACGTCGAGGACGCCGGGGACCCGTTTGAGCTCGTCCCTGAGGAGGTCCGCCGCGTCCTCGATTCGCCGGACGCCGTCGGGGTGCGTTATGACCACCGAGTAGATCGGCCAGTCCGAAGAGCTGAACTCCCGGACGAAGGGATCGTCGGCGTCCCCCGGCAGCTGCGGCCGGACCAGGTCGACCCGGTCCCGGACCCGGCGCAAGGCGGTCTCGACGGTTACGTCGGAGGTGAATTCGGCGAAGATAAAAGAAAAATTCTGACGGCTCTCGGAGGTGAGCTCGTCGAGGCCGTCGAGGCCGTCGAGCTCCTGCTCGAGCGGTTCGGTAATCAGGCTTTCTACGTCTTGGGCCGAGGCGCCGACGTAGGTGGTGGTGATAAAGATATAGGGTTGCTTTATCTCCGGAGTCGATTCTCTCGGAAGCTGAGCGTAGGAGATTACGCCCATGACCACGATGAGTAGAGAGAAAATAAAGACGGCCATGTACTTCTGGATAAAGAGCTTGATCATTCTATCGTCCGCACTCGCGCGCCGTCGGCAACTTGGTTGATACCCTCAACGATTACCTCGTCACCCGCGGTCAAACCCGCGGCGATAACGGTCTGCTCGGTGTTCGAAGGCCCCAGGGTTACCGGGATACGCCGGGCGATGGTCGAGTTTGCCACCATCACGTAGGTATTGCGCCCCTGGGAGATGACCGCTTCGCTGGGAATAACGATTCGATCGTCGAGCTCCCTCAAAACCAGCCGGACCGTCGCGGTAAGCCCCGAGAGGAGGACCCGGTCTTCGTTCTCCAGCACCAGCTCGACGTCGAAGGAGAGGGTGCTGTCGGACCGTTTTCGAGAAAAACTCGTCGCCTCGGCCATCCACACGAGGTCGGGAAAGCTCTGGAAGCGAACCTCTGCGCTGCCGAGGGAATCGATTCCGGCTATGTCCCCCTCCGGTACGCCGACGACGACCCTCATGCGGGAGAGGTCCGCCACGGTAAAGGTCGGTTGTCCCGGGGCGAGCTCGTCGTAGAGGTTGACGTGCTTCGCGATGACTTCTCCGTCGACCGGTGAAATCGCCAAAGCTCCGTCGAGGACACGTCGTGCCTCGAGTACATTGGTTCGAGCCTGACGCCATGAAAGCTCCGCCTGGTCTACGGCAACCTGGGGTGTGTTCCCCATCTCCAAGAAACGGCGTTGCCGGTCGAGCTCCTCCCGGGCGATGCGCTCCCGGAGAACCGCCGTCTCGTACTGACTCCGGGCTTTGTCGGCGTCGATTCGGGCGAGAGGCTGCCCCGCCTGCACCTGGTCTCCGACCTCGGCGAGAATTTGATTTACCCGGCCCCCGGAAACCGAAATAAGGCGGGCCTCTTCGATACCCGACGCGGTACCGTAGTACTCGCCGACTTCGTAGAAGGTGCCGGGAGTTACTTCGAGAGTCCGCACCGACACGGCGTCGTCGCCTTCTTCGAGCTCTTCCTGCCCACGATTGTCGCCGCATCCGATCAGGAGGAGCCATAACCCTAGGGTAACCAGCAAGAAGCCGAAGGCGTGGTTCCCTGTTGATCTTCCGCTATTTCGCATCATCGTTCTTACCCAATTCCCCGTGGTGGACCGAGCACGGGACGTTCAAAATCATTTGGCCATCGTAGACATAGGACAGGTTTGTTAGGCACGTGTTCCGACCGTACGACTCGGTCGAAGATTCATCGATTCTGTTGGGCGAATAATATGCCTTCGTCGCCCTTTCGGCAAGAACTTACACGCCTTAAACCTCGTCCCGGACGTTGTTTAGGAGGCGTTGCAAGAGTGCCCGGAGATGCTCAATCTCGTAGGGGGCCATGTCGGAAACCACCTTGCGGTAGAACGCTTCGGCTACCGAGGAGGCCTTCGGAAGAACCGCCGCCGCTTTCTCCGACGTCCGAAGACGCACCGCCCGCCGGTCTTCAGGATGTTCCTCCCGCTCTATCAGCCCCGCCAACTCGAGACGCCGGACCATCCGGCTTGTGGAACCGCTGTCGATATCCTGAAGGCTCGAGATCTCCGCCGGAGAGGACGCCTTTCCTGAATCGACGGCGGAAAGGACTCTCCACTGCGCCGCGGAGAGCCCGAAGGGCGACAGGGCCTCGGTAAGCTTTGCATCCACCTCCACCGAGAGATTGCGCAAGAGATAGGCAAGGGTATGCGTTTCGGGCTGGGCCATCGAGCGATACTATCAGCCCAGGCAGTAATTGCACAAGCAGTAAGTGCTTAGGCTACCGCTTTCCCCGTCGGCGGCGAGCCGTTCGGGCGTAGGATATCCCTGTCGTAACAGTGACTTTGTCTGTGCCGTGTCCCTGCTGAGGCAGTAGTCTTTACCTTTCGGGCCAGGTGTCGAGGAGGCACCGTCCCCCAGCGAAATGGTCTCAATGGTCATGCCGGCTCCTTAGCCGGTCGATCGATGGAGCAGGATTATCGCGGCCCCGAGGGTGTAGAGAAGAAAGACCAGAGAAATCGAGCCCATCGAGGGTAGTTTGGTTTCGTGGCGATAGCCTCGACGGTGCATCGAAACGAAGATCCACAGCGAAGCGATGAGGGTCCCACTGAATAGCAGGTAGTGGAAGGGCTCGGTGGGGAGCGACAGAAAGGCCGCCCCGTAGGCGAGAGCCCCGAGCAGGTAGATTGCGTAGGGCCCTCGCTTCTTCTCGAGAAGAATCGCGAGGGTCTTTCTCCCGGCCGCCTTGTCGCCCTCTCGGTCACAGGCGTTGTTGACCGCGAGGATCGACGCGACGAGAAAGAGCGACGGAAGGGAGGCGAGGATCATATCTCGGTCTACGAATCCCGTCTGGATATACGCGGAAAGGCCAAAGAGTACGCTCCCGAGAAAGCCACCGGCGAAGAGCTCGCCGAAGGGTGTCGTACTCAACGGCCGGGGCCCGCCGGTGTAGAAGAAGCCGACCAACATCGATACGGCCCCGATAACCGCGACCTCTAGGCCGACCAAGAAGCTTAAGACCAGGCCCAAAGCAACCGCGATCGCGAAAAGACCGCCGGCGATAATCAAAGCGGCCCCCGGGGGGACACCCTCGTGGAGAAGAACTTTTTCCCGCTCCCGGGCGTAATCGTTGGTGTCGACCCGCCTCATATAGTCGAAGAAGCTGTTGAAGGCGGTGGTGCCCATATCGACCGCGAGGACCGCCAAGGCCATCAAGGTGGTCAGAAGAGGATCGAGAGGAACGACGGTCGCCGCAAAGAGCGTCCCCAACCCGAAGGAAGAGACGCTGACGATTTTGGTTCGTATTTCGATTACCGAGAGAAACTGCGAAAAGGTAACAAGGGCCATGCCTAAAGAGTAACAAGCTTCGCGATAATGTCCAGTAATATTCCCTTTGGTCCTGCTGCGTGGTAGGGTCTCCTGACACAAGAAGGAGGAGTCAATGCAGACGCTGCTACCAACCGATAGCCGCCTTCCGGCGTTGCTTGCCGTCATACTGCTGGTTGCCGGAATCCCGGCGCTCTCGGCGACCGGCACCCAGGAGTCGGACGATATTCTGATCGGTATTTCGAAGTTCGTCGTTCACCCTGCCCTCGACGCCGTCGAAGCGGGAATACAGGACGAGCTTGCCGAACGCGGTCGGGACAACGTGGTGTACGACCTTCAGAACGCCAACGCCGATGTCTCGACCGGACGGCAAATCGCCGGCAAATTCAAAGCGGATCGAGTCGATCTGGCGGTAGGAATCGCCACGCCGACGGCCCAAGCCCTCAAGGCGTCCCTCGACGATATCCCCGTTGTCTACACCGCCATTACCGACCCGGTTTCGGCCGGTCTCGTCGAGTCTTTGGACCAGGGCGAAGCGGGAATCGCCGGTGTCTCCCACCGGACCCCGGTTCAGCAACAGATAGAGTTTATGATGTCCCTGCGCCCCATCCGGGCTCTCGGACACGTCTACTCGAGCGGTGAGGCAAATGCGGTCTTTCTCGCGGAGCAGACCCGCCGAGCCTGCGAGAATCTGGGCATCGAGTTCATCAGCCAGACCATCACCAACCCCGCGGAGGTACTCCAGGCGACCCAGTCGATTATCGGTCGGGTGGACGCAATCTACGTCAGCACGGACAATCAGGTCGTGTCGGCCTTGAGCGCCCTCACCGACGTCGCGATGCGGAACCAGGTAGCCGTGTTGTCGGCGGATCCCGCGTCGGCGGAGACGAACGAAGTGTTTGTCGCCTGGGGATTCGACTGGTATCAGATCGGTCGGATTACCGGGGGGCTAATCCACCGGATTCTTCAGGGGGAAGACCCGGGTAGCATCCCGACCATCCTCGTCGACGATCCAACCCAGATGAATATGATTCTAAACCTCGATGTGGCCCGCGAGCTCGGAATCGAGATTCCCGAGGAGGTCATGGACCAGGCCGACCGCGTTGTCGAAGACGGCGAGATTCGGAGTCGGTAGTGGCCATTTCGCAGACCATCCGGGAGGCGATGGAAAACTCCTCCTGGATCCGAAAGATGTTCGAAGCCGGGGACGCGATGCGTCGGGCCGGAAAACCGGTCTTCGACTTGAGCCTCGGGAACCCCGACTTGCCTCCTCCGGAGAGCTTCTACGAAGCATTGGCCGCCGAGGCTTCGCTCCGGCGATCGGGTATCCACGGTTACATGCCCAACGCGGGGCTCGAGGGAACCCGGGAAGCCGTCGCGTCCCGAGCTTCGAAGCTCCAAGGTACCGACCTTTCCGCCGGAGACATCATCATGACCTGCGGCGCCGGGGGGGCCCTGAATGTGGTTTTGAAGGCACTCCTTAACCCCGGTGACAAGGTGCTTGTGTCGGCCCCCTACTTCGTCGAGTACCGCTTTTACACGGCGAATCACGGTGGCGGTCTCGTCGTCGCGCCGACGAAGGACGACTTCGATCTCGACCTCGGGGCCATCGAGGCCGCCTTGGAAGGGGTAGCCGTGGTAATTATCAACTCGCCGAACAATCCGTCCGGGAGGGTGTACCCCGAAACGACGATCAGAGCCCTCGGAGAGCTCCTCGAGCGAAAGAGCATCGACCGGGGGGCGCCGATCTATCTGGCGTTCGGCGGTGCTGCGGGAGGCGATCCTGGAGGACTGCACC
>CAYPUT010000033.1:0-22046 GCA_964413945.1 uncultured Spirochaetaceae bacterium | reverse complement strand
GCTCAATCTCCCGCCGCAGCGCGTCGCGCACGAGGGCGTTGAGTGATATACCCCGGCGGCGGGCGTAGTCCTTCCCCCGCTTGATGACGTCATCCGGAAACGAAAGCGTGATGTTTCGCATGATGCCCTCCTCAATGTGGAATTAGATAACACGTAAAAGTGTAACACGTAAATACGTGTGTTTCAAGGTCGCCCGCTTCCCGCGGGGCTCTTTGCGTCGGCTGAACTAGGCGTTATGTCTGCCGGCCGAATCTCCGTATGTCCAAGACTGTGATGATACCGCTCCCGATTCCTTTCCGAATAACACGTTTCCGGGCGCTTCAGCCAATAGTAGGTTCGTCGATAGCGGTACGACAACTATCGTTCCGATGTTACTCTTGTTGAAGGCATCATCCTGAACAACCAATACGGGTCTCTTAAAGCCCGGCCCAAAGGGAATGCCGAAGTCCGCCCACCAAATTTCACCACGAGTCATTTCGGGTAAAGCCTCTCAAAGACTCCAATCCGACGCTCGAAGTATCTTCCAGCTCGTTTCGGTCGACTTTCGAATAGACTCGGTTCAGTCGTTCGGTGACATTCTCTCGCTTATGGCGTTCAATGAATTCTTCCAGCGCCTTTGCGAATAGCTGACTGCGAGGAATTCCCATTGACCGAGCGGTTTTCTCGGCTTCATCGTACAGCCGGTCGGGCAGAGAAATTGCGGTCTTCATGCCAATGAGTATGACTATGGTATATCTGCTTGTCTAATAGTCAATCCAAGGTAGACGCCCCGGGGGCCGCTACGTATCGATTGACGATGGAGACCTCCGGTTGGAAATCGCCGGCCTCGGTCAGATTCGGGAATAGGTCGAAGCGGGGGCGGTCAAACGACCAGGTCGCCGAAGCGCGGCGGCGTGGCGGTTGCCATCACTTCGTAATGCGATTTGACGGCAGTTTGTGTGTACAAACAACAAAACAAACATCGGGGATTGACAAAGGATAACAAATGTTATATAACGAATGTTATCATGCCGCCGAAGGTAGTCTTGTCCCGAGAGCTGATCATCGACGCAGCGATCCGGGTGGTTCGGCACAGCGGGCCGGAATCGCTTACCGCGCGCTCCGTCGCCGGTGCGCTCGGGAGCTCGACGCAACCGATCTATAGCGCCTTTGGTTCGATCGACGCGCTTCTCGACGCAACGGTGGCTCGCGCGCTTCAGATCGCCCATAACCACCAGTTGCCCTCTCCGGATCCGGAAAGTGCGTTTCTCGGTATCGGCCTTGCCTATCTCGACTTTTCACGCTCCGACCCCAATCTCTTTCGGCTGCTCATGACCAGGGGCCGGGAGCGTCTCTCCCCGTTCGCTGCGGAATGGCCGTTCCGTCTTCTGACCGAACAGATGCGCCGGGATAGCATCCTCGCCGCGCTTCCCGACGAGCGGCTCGAAACCCTGCTGAGAAACATGTTCATCTATACCCACGGTCTTGCCGCGCTCGCGACGCCGGAACCGACCACCGAGGAGCTTGAGGCCGAGCGTAGGTTGCTTCGGGACGTCGGCGGCCGCATGATCGCCCTGGCGGTGATGGAAGAGCGGGGTGAGTTCGATCTTCAAAAAGCCGCGAGGAGGTTTCATCCATGACCGTCGTCGTGTTGGCGGGAAGTCCCAAAGGTTCGCAAAGTGTTACCGCCGAGTACGTCCGCTATCTTGCCGCGCGGCGGCCGGAAGACACATTCACCTTTCTCTACCCCGGCCAGGCGTACCGGAAGTACGAACGTCATCCGGAGGCGCTGACGGAAGTTCTCGAAGCGGTCGCCTCGGCGGATCTGGTCCTGTGGGCGTTTCCCCTCTACTTCCTGCTGGTGAGTTCCGGGTACAAACGGTTTATCGAGATCCTATTCGAGCGCGACGGGGTGTACGCGTTTCGCGACCGCTACACCGCCTCGCTCAGCACATCGATCCACTTCTACGACCACACCGCTCACAACTACATCCACGGCGTCTGCGACGATCTCGGTATGAAGTACCTCGGCGCCTTTACGGCGGAGATGCACGATCTTTTGGACGCCGAAACGAGAGAGCAGTTGGAGCGCTGGTTTTCCGGGATAGAGGGACGGATCCTGCGAGGAGACCGGCCGGCCCGGCGCTACGCACCGTTGGACACCTCGCCGCCGGAGTATCGTCCGCAGGATGCTCCGGCGGCCTCGGCACCGGCGCCCTCCGTCCACGCCTCTCCCCGCACTACGATCGTGACCGACGCCGCCTCCCGGAACATCAAGGCGATGGTGGAACGACTGCGCCGTTCGTACCCCGCCGCGGAAGTCGTCGATCTATCGACACTTCGATTCGGGCGCTGCATGGGATGCCTCAAATGCGGCTTTGACAACCGCTGCGCCTATGAAGGAACAAAGGACGAGTTCGTCGACATGCTCGACTCGAAGGTGCTGCCGGCGGAGGCGGTGGTTTTCGCCCTGACGATGCGCGACAGGTACTTTACCTCCTTGTGGCAACGCTACCTGGAACGGACCTTCGTCTATACGCACCAGCCGCGATTGGAGGGGAAGCAGATTGCCTTTCTTGTCGCCGGCCCGCTTAGAGGGAACGAGAACGCCCGGGAAATACTCCTGTCCTACGCCGAGGTAATGCGCGGACACGTCGTCGATATCGTTACCGACGAGATTCCCCAGGACGTCGATCGCGGAATAGACGAGCTCGCCGTCCTACTGTCGGAAGCGGTGGCGGCGGATCTGCGCCCTCCGGTGAGCTTCCGCGGTGTCGCCGGGCTCCGTCTCTTCCGTGACGAAATCTTCGGCGGACTCAGTTTCGTCTTCCAGGCGGACGACGCGTACTATCGGAAACGCGGCATCTACGACTTTCCGCACGGGCGACAAGGTCGCCGTACGCGGGCAGCGATCATGAAGGTGCTTACCAGGATACCGGGGATGCGCAACGAGATCCGTAACCGGCTGCAGGCTGAGATGGTCAAACCGTTTGAGAACGTTGTTGAGGCGGCACGAGACTCTTAACGACGGATGTTGATAAGCTTGGGCGGGTACCCTCCATTGCGACGTTTACTCTCAATACACCTCGTCGTGCGTGCCGATATCCACAGGAATAATCGTATCGTCCTGTATCAGGAACTCAAGACTAATCCGATAACCCATGTTTATCGATACGCTGCCATCTTTCAGCTCGTTCGCGGTGACAATATGCGCCATGTCATTCCTCCGGCTGCGATAGCATCAAAAACAGTACTGTTTATTACTCTACGAAGAGATCTACTCAGAGTCGTGTCAGGCCCAGCCGCGGAACTCCTTTCACCTGCCCAGAATAGCCACGAAAATCACCACGTCCTGGACAAAGTGAATGAGCCAGGCCCAGCCGAATCCGCGCGTCTCCGCGATCGATTTGGAGAGGAACCAGCCCAGGAAGCCGGCGAGGAAGACGCCGGCGATACCGCCGGGCGTCCCGAAGTAGTGACCTCCTCCAAACAGCACTGCCGACGTGAGGGCTGCTGAAGTCGCGGGAAAGCCGTTCTCCAGAAAGACACTCGTGACCGCAAACCGAAAGATCCCCTCTTCCACGAGCGCGTTGGTGAGCGCGAACACGAGTGCCGGGAAGAGCACGCCCGTCACGCTGAAGGCAAACGTACCACCACGGACCACCGGTACGTAGACGGCGGCCGCGGTCACCAGCGTAATCACGACGAGAAAGGAGGTTCCAACCTGGACCCAGTCTTCCCCTTCCTTGGGGCGAAGGCCGATCGACGGCACCGGTGCCACGGGACCCGAGAACCGTGTCGGTCGGAGGTACTCAAGGACGCCGCGCCCGCCAAGCGCGACCGCGAGCACCACGAAAAGCGCGAAGATTCCCAGGGTAACGAGTTGATAACTTGCCTCGTGGTTGAGGCGCGGCGTTGAGAACACTCCGGTAATGGTAAACGACGAGAATCGCAGCCACAGCAGGACAAGCGAGGCGCCGACTACCGCGACTATAACCAAGCCGATGCGGACCCACCGGGCGCTGTCAACAGTCGAGGCGGCCGAGCTACCACGCACAGAACGCCCCCTCCTTTAGGGCCAGCCGTAGCATCAGGAGGGCAAGCAGGAGAGTAAGCGGTGTGAAGACCATTCGTTCGAAGAGCGTCCGTGCAAAAAGATTCCCGACCGAGTTCACGGCGAAAAGCACGACCAGTACCCACGTGCCCACTGCCGCCACGATGTTAGGGGAGCCCTGCGCAAGGCTACGCCATCGCATTGCCACGATCGCGGCGGTAGCCAGAAGGATCACGATCGAGACGATCTCCGCCCGGACGACCTGTGCGGGGTCCGTTATCCGCCCGCCCCAGACGATCGTTTTCGGGAGGACGCCACTGGCCACGAGCACGTGGAAGACAACGACCGTACCCAGAATTGCGAGGGACGTGATCGACGCGGCGCGAATCGAGATGAAATCCATGATCAAACTCCGTATATCTCTAAGATAGATTGACACGATATATCTTATAGATATAATTGTCAACATGGCATTAAGATCACCCCGAAAGAGCCGTTCGCGGAACGCGGTACTCGGCGTCCTCTCCTACGGGCCGTCCACCGGGTACGAAATCCGCAAGCTTTTGTCGGACACCACATCTCACTTCTGGAAGGAGAGCTACGGGCAGATCTACCCGACGCTGGAAGAACTCCGGAACGAAGGGCTGATCGAGGTCTCGGCGCACGAGACCACCGGGCGCGAGACACGGCGCTTTGCCATCCTGCCGGAAGGCGAAACGGAGCTTCGCGAGTGGATCCGGTCTCCGGAGTTCCAGCTCAAACCGGGCCGGAACGAGCTCCTGCTCAAGCTCTTCTTTGCCCGCTCGAACGACGCCCCTTACCTGATTCCCCAGGTCGAGTCGTATCGCAGAACGACCGGAGAGCTACGCGACGCGTACCGTGAGTTTACCGCCGACGCCGCGTCGGACGATATCCCCGGCGACGCTCAAGCGCTTATCGGGACGACGATCGACTTCGGCGTCGCTGCGGCCGAGATGCAATCACGCTGGTGCGAACGGACGATAGAGACGCTCCGGGAGCTGGAGACACGGACCGGAGGGCGATCTGCCGCGCGATTGGCAGGTTCGGCCGGTGTGGGTGCGCCCTCGCGAGCCGGAGGTTCACACTAACAGACTACGTCAACCGGTCACACTTTTTTCGGTGGTATTCCGTCGACGTACTCGCCGGCTGTCTTCCGGCAGCTGTGTTGACACCCGTAACTGGACACGTTACATTATGGAGAATGATACGGAGGTTCACGCACAAGGGCCTCAGGCTATTCTTCGAAACTGGAAGCGTTTCCGGAATCCAAGGGGCGCATGCGAAAAGACTCCGTCTCATACTCGGTCGGCTCCATGCTGCGAGCCGGCCGCAGGACATGAGGCTTCCCGGCCTTCGGCTTCACGAGCTGAAAGGAGATCGGGCCGCTACCTGGGCTGTACATGTCAGTGGAAACTGGCGCGTCACCTTTCGCTTCGAGGGCCAAGATGCCGAGGGCGTGAACTATGAAGACTATCATTGAGGTGTCACCATGCTAATGCACAATCCTCCGCACCCAGGAGAAGTGATTCGAGAGCTTTGTCTTGCGCCACTCGGTCTGTCCGTAACCGAGGCAGCAAAGGCCTTGGGGGTCAGTCGCAAAACACTGAGCGCGATCGTTAACGAGCGTTCCGGGATCAGCCCGGAGATGGCGGTTCGGCTGTCAATTGCCTTTGATACCACGGCGGAAAGCTGGTTGAACCAGCAGACTCAGTATGATCTTTGGAACGCCGAACAGCACCGAAAAGACCTGCAGGTAAAACGTCTTGTTGTCGCCTAGGTCCACCGAATAGACAGAGCGGAACACTACGTCGCCGGACCGACTCCTGCCGGGCGTCGGCTACCGCTTCTGCCAGCACGTTTGATAGTCATCGATGTAGTCGGTCATTCGGCGCGGCGCCCGGCCGAGGAGCGGTGGAAGTGTGTCGGTTACGCCGTGGGCCAGCCGGAGTCTCACCGTAAGAAAGAGGCGGTTAACCACTTTGACGTAGTCCGGGTCCCATCCACGATCCAGCGCCCGCCTTCGAAACTCCCGGGGAGAAGGCCGGGGATAGCGGATCTCGCGACCGAGGGTGTCGCCGAGGAGCTCCGCGACCTCGTAGTAATCCATCGCCTCGGGGCCGGTAACCTCGTGCGTCCTCCGGCCCCTCTCGGGGCGAAGGAGCAACAGGGCCCCAGCTTCGCCGACGTCCCGGGCATCGACAAAGCTGGTCTTGCCCTTCCCGGCGGGGGCAACGATTTCGTCATCCTCCCGGATAAACTCCGAAAAGGCGGTGTCGAGATTCTGCATGAAGAATCCAGGTCGGATAAAATCGAAATCGAACGCCAAATGCTCGATCTTCTTTTCGACCCTTCGATGAGGAATAAAGGGGGCAAACTGAGCTCCCATGACCGAAAGGAAGACCACATGGCGGACCCCGGCCCGCCGGGCGGCGTAGAGAAAAGGAAAGATATGCCTCTCGACGTCGGCGATGGCCGGCGGCCGGAGGAGAAAAAGCTGCGACACCTCTTCGAAGACTCTTAAGCTCGGCGGGCCCTGCAGAAAGTCGTAGCCTATAAGATCCACGGACTCCGCCACCCCTGCGTCGGTCAAGACCGACGCTCCTCGCCCCGGGTCTCGTAAGAGGCCGCGAACCGACCGCCCCGCCGCGACGAGCTTTTTGGTTACTTCGAGGCCGACGTTCCCGGTCGGCCCGGTAACCAGGACCGGCCCCCGGTTCTCGAATGGTGTCTTCATAACCACGGGCTACTGATCGCTGACCATCGGCGCGTCCCGGAGGTGCTCGTTCTTTTCGAGCTCGTCGAGAATAAACGTCGCAACGTTCTGCCGGGATGCCTTCGGACCCGGACCCGAGCCGACGTAGCCGACCCGATAGGTGCCGTCTCCTTCCTTCTCGGTAAGCATGGGCGCACGAACAATAGTCCAGTCGAGGCTGCTGTCCATGATCAACCTGCTGTAGCTTTCGGAGTCCGCAAGAAGAACCGGTTGCATCGTCTTGAGGACAAAGCGAATGAGTTTATCGATGAAACCCGGCTGATCCTGCGGATACCGAACCCCAGCCCCGGTAAGGATCACGATCCGTTGGGGTCCGTCGGATTCCATTTTTGAAATCATCGCTTTGGCCGCCTGGGTCAACAGCGTATCGGAGGAGTCCTTGGAATGCCCGATAAGGCTTACCACTGCATCAGTCTCGTGAATAACTCGGCTGACGGCGGCGGCGTCTCGAACGTCGCACACCACTTCCTCTAAGTTTTCCGACTCGATATTGACTCCCTCGAAACTACGCCCTGCGGCTCGAACGAGGTGGCCCCGATCGAGGGCCTGCCGAACGAAGGGAACGCCACTGCGTCCCGTTGCACCGAATACTGCAATCTTCATGCGTCATAAGATAAGCTTAGCCGGCGGCGACGAAGAAGGACGACGCACGAGAGTTTTAGAAACGTTTATTCGTTAGGTATCAACGAGTCTGTTGATTGGTAGCGGTGGGAGGTCGAGCACGCGCCGCGAGCCCGGCGTTCGCTCTACCAGCGCCACCCCACCGGGTACCGATGGATCTCCAAATCCGGGGTGACGAGAATAGCATCGTTTACGATCGCGGTAGCGACGAGAAACCGGTCAAAGGGATCCCGATGATGCGGCGGAAGCTCCGTCGACCGGTAGATTATCTCTCTCGTAAGCGGAAGCTCTTTCAATACCCAACTCCTGATCTGTGACTCGATCCACTGGCGGGGAGTTGTTGGGAGGTCGATCTTGCCGGCGGACCACTTGAGAGAAATCTCCATTGCCGTAACGTCGCTGAGCATAAGCTCGGACTCAGGTGAGTCGAGATCGCCCGAAGCTTTCTTGGATAGACGGCCCGGCTCCGCACAGAGCCAGATAAAGGTACAAGTGTCTAAGAGGAGCCTCAAAGGCCCCATTCCCCAAGCTCTTTTTCAGACAACGGCGCGAAGGCGTCCTCGGAGTAGGCGACGGGGTCCGATGTCACCGTGCCCACCTTCGGCCTCGTTGGTCCTCTCAGCGAGAGGGCCGAAAGCTTAGCAACCGGATTTTTGCCCTGGCGGATTATGATCGTCTCGCCGGCCTGAACGTCGCGAACAAGCTGTGACAAATGGGTCTTCGCCTGGTGCGTCGTTACTTCTTTCATGATAAGAGTGTCTGACTAAGTCAGGACTTAGTCAACAAGCTCTGCCGATTATCGAAACCGGCGATCTGCGACAGTTAGGATGATATTCGCTTCCTAAGCCGACTGTCGATCGAGACCCGAGAACTCGATCCCGAGGGACACCCTCGCTGGTAAGCGTCGCCTTTATTTTTAACATAATAGATTTTTTTCTTGCGCCATAACCTGATTAACCCTATAATCTTGGTCAAGCACCAATTCCTAAAGTAGGAACGCTATGTCCAAAAAAATTCTTCTTGTGGAAGACCAGGCCCTCATCGCCATGGCAGAGGCTCTCCTGCTCAAGAAGCATGGATACGAGGTCGTGAGCGTCAATAGCGGCGAGAAAGCTATAGAGGCGGTAGACTCGGACCCCGATATCTCCCTCATCCTCATGGACATTGATCTCGGCATGGGTATCGATGGGCCGGAGGCCGCCGAACGGATCCTTAACAGAAAGGATATCCCGGTTGTCTTTCTATCCTCCCATACCGAACCGGAGGTCGTGGAAAGAACCGAGCGAATTACCTCCTACGGCTATGTCGTAAAGAACTCCGGGGCCACCGTGCTTGATGCCTCGATGAAGATGGCGTTCAAGCTGTTCGACGCCCAACTGAAAGAGAAGGAGAAGGAAGCAAAGCTCATAGAACGCGAAGAACTGATGCGTTACATCATAAAACATGATCCGAATGCCATCGCCGTATACGATACCGATCTTCGATATGTCGCAGTTAGTGACCGCTACCTTCGTGATTATCAAGTCAAAAACGACAACATCCTGGGTATGCACCACTATGAGGTCTTTCCCGAAATGCCCCAACGCTGGAAGGCCATACACCAACGGGTATTGCAGGGGAAAACGGTGCGGAACGATGACGACTGGTTTGAACGCCCGGACGGGTCCATTACTTACAATCGATGGGAATGTCGTCCATGGTACGTTGCGGATGGTTCCATCGGCGGGATGATAACCTACACCGAGGTAACAACCGAACGCAAAGAGGCAGAAAAGGCGCTACGAGATAGCTACGACCTGTTGACCGCTACGCAGGGGATTGCCGGCGTAGGCGGCTGGCAATGGGATATCGCCACGGATACGGTTGTTTGGTCTGAAGAACTGTACAACATCACCGGATTGGACCCCAAATCTCCTCCACCACAGTTCAACGACGACCACTACAAATTATATACGCAGGAGAGTTGGCAAAAGCTCACCGCAGTTGTTGAACACACCCTTAAGACCGGAATCCCGTACGAAATCTATGCTCAGATAGTGCGTCCCGATGGTGACCTTAGAGATGTATTTATCCACGGAGGTTCAAAACTCGACCACGACGGCTCTATTTCCGGCCTCTTCGGTATCGTCGAAGACATTACCGACAAAAAGCAACGGGAAAAACGACTCAAGGAAAGCGAAGAGAACCTCCGTATCACCCTTAATTCGATAGGCGATGCAGTTATGTCTACCGATATTGACGGTGCGATTGTCCGGATCAACCCCGTAGCCGCGAACCTGTGCGGGTGGAGTATTGACGAGGCCAAAGGGAAACGCCTCCAAGAGGTGTTTCGTATCGTCCACGCGGCTACCAGGGAAACGGTGGAGAATCCGGTCGCCAAGGTGCTGGAAACGGGGACCGTTGTTGGTCTTGCAAACCACACGATGCTCATCTCCAGAGATGGATCGGAGTATCAGATAGCCGACAGCGCCGCTCCCATACGCGACGATACAGGCCATACCACCGGGGTCGTGCTGGTCTTCCGTGATGTGACGGCAGAATATCGGGTGGCCCAGGCTCTGGCCGACAGCGAGCGCGATATGGCGCGCGCGCAGGCGATGGCACAGCTCGGCTCATGGCGGTTCGAGCTGGATTCCGGGATTGCAAGCGGCTCGGATCAAGCCCGGAGGATTTACGGGGTGGGCGAGGGCGAGTTGACGATTCAGAATATCCAGTCGCTTACCCTTTCCGAAGACCGCCCAAAGCTTGACACCGCACTCAAAGCGCTTGTCGAGGAAGGAATACCCTACGACGTCGAGTTCCAGATACGTCGCCCGTCGGACAACACGGTGCGGAGCATCCATTCTATCGCGGAGTATGACGCCGAGCACCATCGGATCGTCGGGACGATCCAGGACATAACCGAACGCAAGCAGATGGAAGAGGCGCTGCGGGAGAACAATAAGACTACGGATCAGTTCTTTAGTGAGTCTGCGGCAGGTGCCTTCTTTATGATGCTTGATGAACCCATTGAGTGGAACGACTCTGCGGACAAAGAAAAAGTCCTCGACTATGTCTTTGCCCATCAATCCATAACCCAAATCAACAAGGCAATGCTCGACCAGTACCTTGCCCGGGAGGAAGACTTTCTCGGAAAGACACCCAACCAACTGTTTGCCCACGACATTGAACATGGACGCTCCCTCTGGCACAAAATGTTTGACCAAGGGTTTCTCAGTATTGATTCGGATGAACGCAGATTCGACGGAAGTCAGTTGTGGATAGTAGGCAGCTACCGCTGCATGTACGACGAGCGGGGAAGAATTACCGGACACTTCGGAACCCAGCACGACATCACCGAGCTCAAGCGCGTCGAAAATGAGCTTCGGGAAGCACTGAAAGAGAAGGATTTCCTCATGCGGGAGGTCAACCACAGGGTAAAGAACAGCCTCAGTATGGTCTCTTCCCTCATCAGCCTAAAGAACTCGGAAAAAGAAAACGACCTCTCGGACATACAGCACCAGATAGAAGCTATCGGCCTTATCCACGAAAAACTCTATCAAACCGCGAGCGTCGCAGAGATTTCTTGTCCCGATTATTTCGGAGACCTTCTCTCTTCCATCTTCTCCTCTTTTTCCCGGCAGAGAATACGGATAGAAGCGAATATCGAGGAGATTTCCGTTCCCACCAAATCAGCCGTGTCCCTCGGGCTCATTGTTAACGAGATCGCCACCAACGCGATAAAGCATGGTTTCTCCGACGCGGAAGAGGGAGTCTTCTCGATCAATATGAGAAGAGACGAGGAAAACCGTCGGTATAAGCTGACCCTCTCCAATACCGGTAAACCTTTTCCGGAGGGCATCGAGGCTGAGAGTACCGAAACCCTTGGATTACGGTTGATCAACGCTCTGGTTGCACAAATCGATGGCACCATGGTGCTGCAGAAGAGCCCGCACCCGGTCTTTACCATCGTGTTCCCGATAGAAGAGGAATAGGCGGGTCCGATCTTCAGCCCGGTCTTCAGCCTCGCAGCTTGTTTAGAAGCTCGACCCGGCTTCGTGCCCCGGCTTTCTGGTAGAGGTTGTAGATATGGGTCCGGACTGTGGCGGGCGAAATATGCAATTCGTCCGCGATCTCCTTGTTCGCGAGCCCTCGAGCAATCATAACCGCCATCTCCGCCTCCCGGGGAGAGAGGCGGAGAGTCTCGATCCGTTCCCGGGGCACCGCCTCGAACATCGCAGCGCCCTTCTCTGCCGGTCTCAGAAGCTGGATCGCCGCACTCATGGAGACGATGTTCCACGAGAGATAGAAGAGGTGTTCGAGAGAGAGCGAGGCGAGCCACGGCACCCCGGTGGCCTGTATCGCGTACTCGACGAGGCCGATCGGCGCAAACACAATCGCGCAGAGTCCGTATGCCCGGGTCAGCGGACGAAGCGCCCGCGGTTCGGCCGACGAGAGAGGCCCCCGGGCGACGAGCCCGAAGGTAAGCATGGCGAGGGCACTGAGAATGTGGGGGCTTATCCGCCATAGCGGTCCCACGGAGTGCGATCCGACAATGACGTAGATGTTGGCGAGACTCCTGGCCGCGGCCAAGGCCGAAAAGATATAAGCCAGGACGTACAGAGGCTTTCCGCGTGCCGACGAAGGGGCAATACGGCGAAGCATCAAGATAACCATCCAGTAGACGCTCGCGTTTATGCCCATCAGGATGACGAGGATGCTCGTCGAGACGGCCGGAGCGGCACCCCCCGGGAGGTTTTCCAGGTAGACGTAGACGATGATAAGCCCCATCCCGATAAGGAACAGAAGCTGAAAGCCGAGAAGCGGCTTTATCAGGCGGCTGCGCACCCGTAAGTCGAAGAGCAGCAGAGCCGCCACGCCCATAAAGCCGGTCGCAAAAAAGAGGACGTAGAACACCAAGAGAAAGTGTTGCATCAAGAACTCCCAGGGCGCCGCGAGGAGGCGCGGGACCGCTCCCCCAGGCGAGGTGATTGTAGCCCGGCGGTCACCTCCGGTCAATCAAGGCGAACGCAGCGTAACGAGTAGGATACCGCAGCCGGCGACGGCGAGGCCGGCGAGGTCGGTCAGGAGGAATGCGTCTCCGAAGGCTACCCGGGCCATCAACATGGTGACCGGAGGACCCAGGAAGAAGAGGCTGGCGAAGCGGGTTGCGCTCGTCCTCTCGAGCAGTCGCCACATCAAAGCGTAGGCCCCCAGCGAGACAGCCAGGACAAGCCACACCAGGGCATCGGCGCGGGTCAGCCCAGCCCTCCGCTGGATTAGGTTGGCAGCGGTAATCGCAGCAGCCGAAAGAAAGGGGAGCACGTAGAAGGCAGCCGTTGCCGGAGGGGTATCCGTCGCAGTTCGCGGCGAAGAATCACGAGCGCCCAGAGCACAGCCGTCGGGGCGAGGTAGCGCCAGAAGAGCAAGGTCAGCGGCCCCGAGTACGGCAATCCGTATTCCGTCGGTGATTGGGATCACCCTCCACGGTAGTGCCCCTTCGTACCAAAGGCAAGGACGGCCCGATGCGGCTTAAGAGTCTTCGGAGGGAGGATCTCCGCTACGAATTACTCAATTCCAAGGGCAACCTTGAGCGCGGACTCGAGTTCCAGAAGTTTGTTTCGACTGAGTGAGCCGAGGAAGTCAGTTAATCGGTGTTTCGCAATGCTGATTAGGCCGTCACAATGAATCGCGCTGTCGTGTTTGAGTCCCTCTGCGGTACCAACCTCTACCTGCGAATCTAACCCGAGATACTTCGAGTAGATCGGTGCGCACACGACCGACTCGTACTGCGAGTCGATCAAGACTTGCCGACTTACGATGACAAACGCGCGTTGGCGCCTTGGATCGGGGGCTGCAGGCTTACGGACACGATAGATCTCACCACGATTCATTCGTCGTCCTGATACTCCACGGTCTCGCGGGCTTCCTTATTGAGGAGATCGATGTTTTCTTCGATAACCACTGCGTCGTGGCGATCTCGTGCGTGCCTTCTGCGAATCTTCAAGTATTCCCAGGTTGCTGTTTCGATAAACGCGGAGCGGTTCTCAGCGTTTGTTTCGGTCGATATCGCGTCGAGGAGTTCTTCCGACAACGTCACAGAGGTCTTAACTTTCATACCACGACAATACTCCAAAGGTGGTATAAATGCAACGTGGCATACGGCTCCAGCTAACGCCCGACCAGGCGGACCTTTTTCGTTGTGGTGGGATTGGCACCTCAATCCACCCGATTACTACCACGGGTTACTGCTCCCTAGCTGGAGGTAGCCGGAACTACGTCGTACAGTATGGTGATGCGGTACTTCTTCGTGAAAATCGGGAGCGGCAATTCTTATGCGGCTCCGCTCCTCGACGAGGGTAGGCTCGGCACCCCTGCGGTTGCCGGTTTTTTCCGCACCGTGTCCCTACAAGAGATAGCAGAACGCGCCGATGACGATTCGGTCCGCTTCAGCCGCCAGGCTATCGATTTGTATCGCTGGTCCGTCGGTGATCTCGAGGGATACGGCATATGCGTCGCGGCCGGTTTCGTCTGGATTCTTCGCCCCACAGGACCGATGTACGAAATGGAACGGGAAGAGTTCGAGGCAACTGTGGGCCCGACACCACACTCCGACGACGCTCCTAAAATCGTACCCGTCCGTGTTCTCTACCGTCAGCGGGTCACCCACGTTCCCAGACTTGTGACCGAGCTGACGGCCAACCGACATCTTTCCAGCAGCACCTTCAAGGAAATCAGCGACGACTTCGGGACCGTCGTTTCGATAGAGCACGTACTCTTCAAGGCGGGTATTCAGGACCGGTACCCGGCGATCACTCCCGACAAGCGAGACTATTATCATCTTTTACAGTGTCTCGGTGGTAACGAAGTCATAGCGCTAATCGCTCGAATCCTGGAGGAGAACGGCCTCTCCGTTCCTGCGCCGACCGGCGGATTCGTAAAGAACATCGACATCTTCGCCTACAACGACACCCCCCGGGCTATCGTCCTCGGTGAGATGACCGTGCCACCGCGACGACAATTTCGAGCCGGGGCCATTACCGTCCAGGTTCGCGGAGTGGTACAGGACATTCGTCCCGTCCGAAGTCCGGAAACCGATTACATCGTCCAGGTCAACGCGAAACCCGCACCGGGCGTCCTGGGCTGCGACTGGATAGAATCGAGACTCCGGACCGCCCCGGCGTCTCGACGGTGGCTGGAGAGGGTTCTCCGGTGGGTTCCCTTCTCCGGACAGGTTATCTAGCGCTCCGTGGAGTGAATAAGCAGATGGCGTCATTAGTTTCTACTCTTATTGTTTTGGCTTTCGGAATCGGCATCCCTGTGGCAGTGCTGGTGATTCCCTACCAGTTCCGTAAGGGCGAAGTGAGTTTTTGGTCTTTCGCCGCTCTACCGCTCGGATCGACTATTCCGTGGATAGTAGCTCTTCTCGTCGTGGCTTCCGTGTCTCCCTTTGTGGCGGAAGCAAAACAGGCCGGCTATGGGTTTACTCCGTTTATTCTCTTCTTTGGTTCGGCAGTGCTCTTTTTCGGGACGTCTGTCTGGGGAGCGTTCCATGGCCTCGACGCCCCATCTTTTACGTCTCGTCTTCTCCTCGGCGTCAAGGTTAGCTCCTTTTTCGCCTTGGCTGCGACACTGTGGATTCTCTACTTGGGCTTCGTTGAGGGGCGTTGAACGGAACGCTGACCCGCCAAGGCGGGACGCCAATAAAAAGGCCGCCCGGCTGACAAAGCCGGGCGGCCCTGGTAACCAAGCCCCAGGGTTAGCCCCGGGGCCTGGCGATAAGGGTGGAACCTTACTCCATCTCCAGCCGCGCTGCCGCAAGCTGAATCAGGCTGAAGTAGTCCTTAAAGTCGGAGGCGGTGGCGCCGGTGCCGGCATCTGCAAGCTCCCACTCTCCGTTGGAGGTCATCTCATCGAGGGAGTAGCCGACGCCGTACTGGGTCGCGGCCTCCTCGATGGCATCGATGTTGCCCTGCCAGGTAAGTCCGTTGGTCCAGTAGTCCGAGCCTTCCTTGTAGAGGCTGCCGTAGGAGGTAGTGGTAACGGGCATAGCGTCGCCGCCGAACTCGGTATAGGTGGCAAAGCCGCCGTCGGCGATGCTGGTCCACCAGGTCTCCATGTTCGCTTCGTTACGCAAGATCATCTTCTCGAGAACCGTGCCTCCGGCGGGGTTACCCTCTTCGTCGGCCTCGACGTACACCAGAGCGGTGCCGACGGTCTCGCCGACGTAGTTGGTGTCGTTGTAGGATACGTACTTGGCCACGTTGACCGTGTTGCCACGAATTACGTAGCCGGCGGTGTTGTCCTCGTTCCAGTCGTCGGATTCGATGTCGACGATGGCAAGGGTATGGGGCAGAAACGCCTCATTCAGGTTGAACGAGGGGTTGCCTTCCGCATCGGTAGTCGCCTCGGCCCTGCCGACATAGCCACCGTGGACGTAGGCGTAGGCCTCGACGCTCTGATTCGGTGCGTATCCGGTGGGCGCTACGGGCTCTTCCCCGCCGCATCCGATAAGGGCGAAAGACACGAGAGCTGCGACAAGCAGCAATGTAAGTTTGCGCATGGTGAATCTCCTTTATTCTTTCTAGGCATTGATGATCCAGTCGCTCTAGTATACCACTCAAAGATCACACTCCGGTGAGAATTTGTCAACCCTTTTTTATCGATAATTTTGCACTTTAATGTCAATGCTAACGGGGTCCTTCCGGAATACGCCGCCGCCGCTCCGGCAACGACGTATCATCCGGGGCCGGCCTAGGGCGAGCGGCGGTACAACACGGTGCCCGTCGCAGATATCCGCTTCGTGATATGATCCGGAAGTCGGCGAAGGTCGACGATGTCTACGGACCAATCTGAGAAGGGTGGTTCTTCGGTAAGCGCCACCGCCGTATCAATGTCCCCACCGTCTATCGCTAAGTCGATGTCGAAAGCTCGGCTCCGGGGCGAGGGTTGGAGAAGCGAGCCGAAAAGATAGACTCGCTTCACCTCTGGATCCGTCGATCCGATTTGCCGGGCGAGGTTCTCCGCGACCTTCCGCGCTTCGTCGGCCCGGGTACGTATCTCCTCTTCTTCCCGGCGGTTCAGCCGGCGAAGCCCCGCAGCGTAGCGCTCGGCGTCAAAGGGCATCGGCGATACTCCGGAGCTTGTCGATGAACTGCGAGTGAAGGGCGGGAAAATCCGCGAAAAAAGCCTCCACGATCTCCTGTACCCCTCGGGTCTTCTTCGGGTCGAGGTCCTCGCCGTACAGGTTCCGGAGCCGATGACGAAAACGCAAGATTTCCTTCACTTCCCGGGTCCGTTCCGGCTCCGTTAGAAGAGCCGGACGCAACCCGGGAATATCTAACGCCATCTTATCCACGAGGGCCTGATGCCAACGGTCGGCGGGCAGACTGTTCTCGAAATACTTGGAGACACGAAGGAAGTAGTTCTCCAAGACGCCGTAAACGGTTTGAATGGTAAATCCGAGGGCACCCCAGTCGACAGGGTCCGACGCCCCGGCGGCAATTCGCCTCCAAGCGGTGCGGTTTCGTAGGAGCACCCGTTCGATCTCCGTTGCATCACCCTCGAGCTCTTGTATTAGCGTCAACAGCGATTCGTAGGTCCGCATTCCGTTGGTAGTTTAGTCCTCCCATCCGGAGACGGCAAGCTTTCGCTCTTGCACCCGGGCCTCCCTAGGGCTACGCTTGAGTTATGAATGCAGTCAAATGGGGCGTCTTAGGCGTCGCCGGAATATTCCGTAAGAAGCTGTTCCTTCCCGGGCGCGATTCGGATCTGGTGGTCTGGGACGCGATCGCCTCCCGAAGCAAAGAGAAAGCGGCCAGAGCGTCGGCGGAGTTCGGGATACCCAAGGCCTACGGAAGCTACGAGGAGCTTCTCGAGGACTCCGAGATCGAGGCGGTCTACATTCCGCTGCCGAACCACCTCCATTTGGAATGGATCAAGAAGGCCGCGGACGCCGGAAAGCAGATTCTCTGCGAGAAACCCCTCGGGCGCACCGCGGCGGAGGTCGCCGAGGCGATCGACTACTGCGAGGCCAAGGGCGTGCTCCTGATGGAGGCCTTCATGTACCGCTTCCATCCCCAGTGGCTCCACGCCCACGACCTTATCCGGACCGGCGCGATCGGCGAGGTCCGGGCGGTGCAATCGGCCTACTTCTACAACAATCAGGACCCAACCAACATCCGGAACCGGACCGACACCGCCGGCGGGGCCCTCTACGACATCGGCTGCTACACTGTCTCATCCGCACGGTATCTCGTCGGCCGGGAGCCGATTCGGGCTCTCTCGCTGATCAAGCGCCACCCGGAGTGGGGGACCGACGTGCTCTCTTCCGCCATCCTCGATTTCGGCGATGCTCATGCAACATTAGCCGCCGGAACGCTGACCGACCGGCACCAGCACGTTTCGGTCTACGGGAACGCCGGGCGAATCGAGATCGAGATACCCTTCAATACGCCGGCCGACACCCCGGCCCTCGTGACGGTGACCGACGGCCACGGCAGCCGGGAGGTCTCCTTCGACCCTGTCGACCAGTATGGGGAGGAGTTGGAGGTCTTTTCCTTAGCGGTCCGGGGAGAGGAGCCGGAATCCCTCACGCCCCTCTCGGATGCCTTGGCGAACCAGCGGGTTCTCGACGCCCTTTTTGCTTCCGAAACCTCGGGAAACTGGGAACCGGTTTAGGGGGCGCCATGTTCGATTCCACCGTAGCCGAGGCCTACGACGGCTGGTTCGACACCCCCCTTGGGGCCTTTGTCGACCAGACGGAAACGCGGTGCGCCTTCGGGCTGCTCGGGCCGCTTCGGGGGGAGCGTATCCTCGATGTCGGGTGCGGTACCGGGAACTTCTCTCTCAAGCTTGCCGCCGCCGGCGCCGTGGTAACCGGGGCCGACCTCTCCGAAGAGATGCTGACGGTGGCCCGGAGGCGAGCGGCCGGAGAGGGACGGAGCATCGATTTCCTCCGGGGGGCAGGGGAAAGCCTTCCCTTCGACGACGGGAGCTTCGATGCCGCGATTACGATGGCGACCCTCGAGTTCGTCGACGACCCGGAGAAGGTCTTGGGAGAAATGCTCCGGGTAACCCGACCCCGGGGGCGCGTTGTCGTCGGGGTCATCAACCGCGACTCTCCCTGGGGGGAGCTCTACAACCGGATCGGAAAAGAGGGGGATCCGGTATTCAAGGGCGCCCGGTTGATGAACCGATCGGAGGTCGCTTCCCTGAGGCCGAAGGGCGGCCCGGCCATAACGCCGCCGGAGACCATCGCCGCCTGCCTCTACATCCGGCCCGACGCCGCCGAGGAAGATATCGGCAGGGTAGGCGAGGACGCCGGCCGGGAAGCGGGGGTGGCCCCGGGTTTTCTCTGCGTCCTCTGGAGGTCCTTTCTATGAACGTCTCGACAAGCTGCGCCCTTTAGGGTATCAACGTAGGCGGTGCGGTTAGGCGTTTTTTCCGACACTCATGGAAACTCGGTTGCGTTGCAGGCGGTGCTGGTCGACGCGACCGATCGCGGCCTCGAGCGCTTCGTTTTTCTCGGGGACGCCGTGGTCAATGGTCCCGAGCCGCAGGCCGTCTTCGACGTGCTCTCTCGTCTCGAGATGCAGGCCTGGGTCCAGGGGAACACGGACGGCTGGTTTGACCACATCGCCCCCGATTGGGAGCCGGCGACTCCGGAGGAAGAGCGGGCCCTTGAGTACTTCACGTTCGCCCAAAACCACCTCTCACCGGAAGCGGTTCATCACCTCGGACAACTTCCCTTCTCCGCCTCCCTCGAGCTCGGGTCCCGAAGCGTCCTCTGCGTCCATGGCTCACCCCGCTCCTCTTCGGAAGGGATAGGCCCCGCAGTCACCACGGAAGAGATTCTGGATATGACCTTCGACGTCTCCGAGCAGATAGTCCTCTGCGGCCACACCCACGCTCCCTACGAGGGCTACGTCGGCGACCGGCGGATCATCAACCCCGGTGCCGTCGGCTACTCCTACGACGGGGACCCCCGGGCCTCCTACGGAATTCTAACCGTGACCAAGGGAGGCGAAGTCGATTTCGAACACATCCGCGTTCCGTACGACAGAGACGAGGCAATCGCCCGGGCCCGAGCCGGGAGCCTACCTTTTCTCGACCGGTACGAATCGCTCCTGCTCCGAGCACAGCGGGTATAGGAGGAGACACGATGGGGTCTGAGAAAGGACGGACAGCGTCGGCTCTCGAGACCTACTACCCTGAGGTATTCGACTGCATCGAAAGGCGCGATATTCAGAGCCTCAACCCCCTGTGCACCAAGATCTGCTACGACGCCCGCCTCGCGACTTTCGCCTACAACCAACGGCGCTACCCGCCGATCTATCGAGCCGGGCCGATAACCCCGGAGGATCTTGCCTCCCTCGAGCGATTCGCCGGTAAAGTCGATCGTACGGACCAGATATACGAGGACGATCTTGGGGATCCTATACGGAGTCTTCTCTTCGTCGCTCTCTGGAGGGACGGTAATCTAAGGCGGATTCGGGACCTCTGCGACGGTGCCCGAGACACCGTTGCCGGCACCCCTTACGAGCCGGGGGATCACTCAAAGGGGTGGTATTCCTTGGGCCGTCATTGGGGTTCCGGAGGGAGAGAGCCACTTCTGGATAAGAATGTTGTTCGGGCGTTCCTTGTCTATCGTCGGAATTACCGTCTTGTGGACAAGGAGATCAAGTCGCCGGACAAGGACGACTTCCGGGAGTACCACGACTGGTTGGCCGCGAAGGGCTTTGACCCCGACGAGCTATTCGTCGTCCATAAGACGCTCTTTACCCTCGGGGAAGCGACCAAGTCAGTAAACTAGGAGTTCTCAGTGGGCCCAACGCACCTTCTCTTCGACGTCGGCGACACTCTTATCCAGACTCGGGAATACAACCTCGAGCGAGGAATCGAGGCGATGCTCCGGCGCTCGGCCAACGCCGGCCCGAAGGACCTCGACCGCGCCATGGACCGGTCCCGGGCGCTCAACGACCTCTTCAACATGCGGGCCGCGGAGTCGGACCTCGAGTACTCTCAGCAGGCCTTCCACCGCCTCCTCTACGAAGGTCTCGGTATCGAGTTCGAGGACAACGCCCTCGAACTCGAGACGGTCTATTGGGATGCCACCTTTCGCTTCGACCCGGAGCCGGGGGTCCACGACGTCCTCTCGGAGCTCGGTCGCCGGGAGACCCCCATGGGCATTGTCAGTAACGTCTGTTTCTCCGCCGAGGTGGTCCGACACGAGCTCGAGAAGCACGACCTCGCTCGCTTTTTCGCCTTTATCCTCGGGAGTGCCGATTACGGAATCCGAAAGCCTCAGACGGCGCTCTTCGACCTCGCTGTCTTCAAGCTAAACGCGGAGGGCCACAAGACCGCGTATACCGGAAACATGATCCCCTACGACATCGTCGGGGCCGCGAGGGCGGGGCTGCTCCCGGTATGGTACAATCGATACGGACATGAGGCGGAGCTACCGGAGGGCACCATCGTTATCCGGCACTGGGACGGCTTTCTCGAGGCCCTGGGATTCGACGCCCCCGGAGGCGGCTGATGCCTGAAGCACGCCGGGGCCCCGTTGGACCGAATCTCTTTCTCAACACCGCCGAGCTCTACGATCTCGACGTCGCCTCGATTGCGGAGCACGACCTCCCCTTCTATCGCCGGGCGCTGCAGGGCGTCCAAGGCCGGATTCTCGAGCTCGCCTGCGGGACCGGCCGGGTGACGATTCCCCTCGCCGAGGCGGGGTTCGACGTGGTGGGCCTCGACTACTCGATGCCGATGCTCGACGTATTCCGCCGGAAGATCCGGAAGCTCCCGAGAAAAACCGCCCGGCGGATCCAACTCTTCCACGCCTCGATGGCGCAGTTCTCCTTCAACGAGAGCTTCGGGGCGATCATCTGTCCCTTCCGGGGGTTTCAGGCCCTGACTAAGCCCGGGGAGATTCGAAGCTCCCTCGCCTCGATCCGCCGGCATCTTGGACCCGGGGGTCTGGGAATTATCGACCTCTTTCTGATGCCGGATCCACCGGGGAACAATTGGTACGGGGAGCACGTCGACTGGGTTCGCAAGATGCCCGGGTCCGACACTACCGTAACCCGGAGCCGGGTGGGGCGGGCCGTCGACGAGGAGGCGCAGATTCTCCACTCGGAGATCGTGTTCTCCATTTCCGATCCCGCGGGAACGCAGAAACGGCTGACGGACGATCTCGCCTTGCGCTACTACCAGCCGTATCAGTTCCAAACGCTCCTGTGCACCTCCGGCTTTCGGATAAAGAAGGAGTACGGGAGCTACCGCAGGGGGCCCCTGGAATCCGGCCCGGAGCAGATCTATCTCTTCGAACGGCTCTAACCGCGCGGAACTTCCGCCCCGGGACGCCGGTCTCGCCCGCGGAAGAAGCGCCCGTCCCGAGAAGCTCGCGCAGCTTGTCCGGAGCCTCGTTGCGACCCTCGATACCGCGCCGGACCCTCCGAAGACCGTGCGAATAGTCCTGGACGAAGCGATGTCCCACAGCCGGGACCACGCCGGCATTCTCCGGTCGGTCTGGGCCGAGGCGGGTGCCGACACCGACACCCAGCACCAACAATAAGGAGGGCGATTGCGATAATAGCCAACACTATTATATACACGAAA
>CAYPUT010000032.1:0-22409 GCA_964413945.1 uncultured Spirochaetaceae bacterium | reverse complement strand
TCTCGTCGCAGATGGCCGCGTACTTGTCTTGTTCGCTCAGGTAGATAAGATCGTCCTCGTCGGCCCGGACAACCGGCCGGTTCGTCGGTACGACCACGACGTCGAGGCCGTAGATCTTCCCGAACTCCTTCGCTTCGGTTGCCGCGGTCCCGGTCATTCCGGAGACCTTGTCGTACATCCGAAAGAAGTTCTGAAAGGTGATGGTTGCGAGGGTACGGTTTCGTTCCGCCGGGCGGATCCCCTCCTTCGCTTCGATGGCCTGGTGCAACCCGTCGGAATAGCGGCGTCCGTAGAGGATGCGGCCGGTAAACTCGTCGACGATCTGGACCTGTCCCTCTTTGACGACGTACTGGGTGTCCCGGTGGAAGAGGCGGTGTGCCCGGAGCGCCTGGGTAAAGTGATGGATGTACTCGAAGCTCTCTTCGTCGAAGAGGGAGCCGGAGATAATCTTGCGCCGTTGGAGCACCTCCTCCATGTGGTTCAATCCCTCGTCGGTAAAGGTTACCCGTTTCGACTTCTCGTCGATCTTGTAGTCCCCTTCCGGAAACTCGGGGTAGTCGTCGGTCTCGGGATCCTTCGTACACTCGGTCAACTCCCGAACCACCCGGTTGACCTCGGCGTACTTGCGAACATCGTCCTGAGCTGCGCCGGAGATAATGAGGGGGGTCCGCGCCTCGTCGATCAGGATCGAGTCGATTTCGTCGATGATACAGAAGTGGTGTCCCCGCTGGGTCTTCAGAGAGAGGTCGAGGCGCATGTTATCCCGAAGATAGTCGAACCCGAACTCGTTATTGGTTCCGTAGGTAATGTCCCGGGCGTAGGCCTCTTTTCGGTTCTCGGTGTCCATGTCCGAGACGATTGCCCCGACCGTTAGGCCGAGATAGCGGAAGACCGGACCCATCCAGCCCGCGTCCCGCTCGGCGAGGTAGTCGTTGACCGTGACAATATGGACGCCTTCCCCTTTGAGGGCGTTCAAGTAGGCGGCGGTAACCGAAGAGAGCGTTTTGCCTTCTCCGGTCTTCATTTCCATTATCTTGCCCTGATGGAGGACGATTCCTCCCATCAACTGAACGTCGTAGATGCGCTCACCGAGAACCCGCCGGGCCGCTTCCCGGGCGAGGGCGTAGGCTTCGGGAAGGATACTGTCGAGGGTGCTCCCCTCGGCGACCGCGTGCTTGAGCCGCTCGGTTTCCCGGAGAAAGTCCTCCGGGGATAGCCCCATAGCCCAGGGCTCTTTATCGTTTATCTCTCCGGCGACAGGAACGAGCATCTTCAGGTCGCTTTGATGCTTCGAGCCGGCGAGTACGTTCATGAGTTTGGAGATCACACAAAGAATGTAGCTTTGCCGGGGCGGTGGGTCAAGATTGACACCGTTCCCGGCGGTGGCTACCATAATCCCATGCGGCACCCAATTCTCCGAATCGCCGGCATTGTGTGTGCCGCCTCCGTCTTCCTATCCTGCGGACCCCGGGAGATTCGTTACCTCGAACGGCAAGAGCTCTTTTCGCTCTCCCTCGGAAGAAGCGAGGATCAGCTGGATCTCTTCCAGGTCGACTCGGCGGACCATAACCGGCGGGCCCGGGTCTTTATGCGCCGGGGGCTCGTCTATCTTGCCGACGGTAGCGCAAACAAGATCATGGAGTTCAGTTCCTACGGCGATATTCTCTCCCTCGTCTACAATCCCGAGGAAAACCCTCAGCCGGTGCTCCTCCGTTCGAATCCCGACAACGGAACCCTGGCGAACCGCCGGGCGGTCGGCTACAACTTTACCGAAGTGGGGGAGATCGCCGTAACCTCGGAGAGCCGGCTTCTGGTCGAGGACCGCCTCGCGGAAGAGCGAGCCCTCTTCGACGAGAACCTCGGAGTAACCCTCAACCGGATCGTCTTGCGTTTCGGACCCCAGGGGCGGCTGGTGGACTACCTCGGGCAGGAAGGAATCGGTGGAACGCCCTTTCCCTTCGTGTTGCGTTTAACGGTCACCAACCGGGACGAGGCGGTCGTAGTAAGCCGGACCTTGCGGAATTGGATTGTATTCTGGTACGACCGGAGGGGAAACCTTCTCTACCGGGCGGATATCGACCTGAACCGGCTACCGGTTCCGGAGGAGAGCGAGGGGATTATCCCCCTGTTGGAGACGATTATCCCCGACCGAGACGAGGCTCGCCTCTACCTCAAGATCAACTACTATCAGGAATCGGTTGACCCGGGAACCGGAAGCTCCTACGGAATCGAGAGTACTGCCTCCCGCATCTATTGGTTGGATCTGAACGAGGGGCTCTATTCGGGGTTCGTCGAAGTGCCGGAGAACGTAAGAGTCGTTCCGGGCCCGACGGTCTTCGACCGTAGCGAACAACGGTTCCTCTACGAACTCGTGGGAACCGCATCGGGGGGGCATCTCTTTCTCTTAAGTAGGGAGGATCAGGACCAGACCCAGCTGCTTATCATGCATATGTCCGGCCGGGTGGTACGACGGCGCTACCTCAGCCTCGAGGAGACGGATATCGTCTATCGGGATTTCCACGTTTCTCCCGAAGGTGTTCTCACGGCTCTCCTCGGCTATACCGACCACGCGAAGGTTGTCTGGTGGCGGAGCGACCGGTTCCTAGGCCGGGGGACGGAATAGAGATCCATGAACAGACTGGTGACCGCTCAAGAGATGTCCCGGATCGATTCCGAGGCACAGTCCCGTTACGGCATACCCGACACGATTCTGATGGAGAACGCCGGACAACTGGCCTGGCGGACCCTAGAGAAGAGGCTGGGCCGGGACCGGAGCCGCCGAATCGTCTTCCTCGCGGGGCCCGGGAACAACGGGGGGGATGCCCTGGTGATGGCCCGGGCCTGCGCCACCGCCGGCCTCCATTCGCCCCGGATCGTGCTGTCGAAGGAGCCGGAGAAGGGGCTTGCAGAACTCCACGTAAACATTTGCCGGAAACTGGGACTGCCCACCGAGAGCTGGGGCCCATCGGCCGCCGAGTGGCTCGAAGAACCGGACTGCATCGTCGACGGCCTCCTCGGGACGGGAATAACGGGCCCTGGAAGGGATCCCCTCGGGGAGATCGCCGAGAAGGTCGAAAAGGCCTCGAAAAAGGCCCTGGTGGCCGCCGTGGACGTCCCGAGCGGTCTCTGGGACGGCTACCGCCCCGGGCAGCCGATTGTAACCGCCGGTCTGACGCTTACCCTGGGCCTGCCGAAGCGGAGTCTCTACCTGCCGGCGGCCCGGCGACACGCAGGGGAGATCGTTCCCCTGGATATCGGGTTTCCCCGGGAGCTTATCCGGGACCCGGCTATCCCCGGAAGGCTCCTGGACGAGGCGAGCGTTGCGGCCCTCGTTCCGCCGCTGGCGAGCGAAGACTACAAGCATCGCCGGGGCGTCGTCGCCCTGTTCGCCGGCGCCCCTGGTACCCTCGGGGCCGGCATTCTGAGCGCCACCGCCGCGGGGAGAAGCGGCGCCGGGTTGGTCCGCCTCTACGTGGACCCGGAGCTCTACGCCGGCGCCTCCGGTGCCTGTCGCTCGATTATGGTGGGCCGGACCGACCCCTCGAGTCCCGCGTCCCTCGAACCCTTCGACGCCTACGTTGCGGGGCCCGGATGGAGCGACGATCCCCTGCGGATCCCCCTCCTCGAAAGCTGTATCCACTCCGGCCTTCCGGGGGTTCTCGACGCCGGGGCCTGGCACTTCTTCCCCGAGGGTTCCGGTCGGAGGAGGCGAATACCGTTCTGACGCCCCATCCCGGGGAGTTTGCCCGGTTGACGAAGGTTTCCCGGGAAGAGCTCCTGGCGGACCCCCTCTCGGCGATGATGGACCTTGCCTCGGACCGGCGGAGCGTCGTGGTTCTGAAGAGCCACGTCTCCTACGTTGTGGCTCCCGACGGTCGCTACGCCGTCTACGACGGGATAAACGGCGCCCTCGGAACCGGCGGTACCGGCGACGTTCTGGCCGGAATTATCGGCGCCTTTCTCGCCCGGGGTGTCGGAGCCTTCGAGGCGGCGTCGGCCGCGGTGGCCCTCCACGGCCTGGTCGGACGCCGAGTCTACGCCAAGCGCGGATGGTTCCTCGCCGAGGACATGCTAAAGGAGCTCTCCGGCTTGCTCGCCGATCTTGTCGGTATGAACGACTATTCCCACGCCGATGAGAGATGATCCGCCGTCGGGGGACGGATATCACTACTCCCGGGAGGAGCGCCTCCGCCGGGGTGGAAGGGATCGGGAGCCAACCGGGAAGGGGGGGATCTTCCGGAACCGGACCCTCCTGATCATTTTTCTCGATGTCGTCCTTATCCTTATCATCTTCGGGGCGGCAAACCTGCTCTTTCCGGTCTTCGGGAGCCGGTCGACCATCGAAGGCAACCTATTTCGCCTAAGAGGCGTCGAGGTAGAGGATACGGTGCTGTTGACCCTGGTGGTCATTCGGCAGTCGCAGGACCCTCCGAGGGAATCGAGACTCTTCGAAGTGCGTTTCGCGTTGGAGGATGAGACGGGGCGGGTAGAGGAGGTCTCGGGATGGATCTCCGACGCCGCTCCCACGGTTCCCGAGGAACGCCGGGTTGTTCGTTTCGAGGCCCCCCTCGAGGCGGGCGGGCGGCGGTGGGAGACGGCCGTTGCGACCATTCGGTACGAGGTCCGGGAGGTCCGCCTGGCGTCGAGGATTATCGGGGAGCCGTAAGCCGAGCTCTTATTGACCCGGTGTCGGCGCACCACTATCCTCTCGATTGGGGGTACTCATGTATCAGATTTATCTTCTTTCCGTATTGACGAACATTCTCGCGGGAACCGTAGCATCCTTTGGCGGACTCGATGAAAAACTGCACATCAGTGCCGTCTTCAACAGAGAGTTTCTCGACAGGGCAGGCTTCCGCCTCGGGCTCGGTGTTGTTACCGTGGTAGTCGGCTTTCTCAAGTTCCTCACGGTAAGCGAAGGGGATGTGCCGGTCGTCGGCGACCTTCTGCCGGCTCTCGCCGGAATATCCCTCGGGATGATTCTCCTTCTTCAGTACTACAAGGGGCGATCAGACGTCTCGTCACCCACGGTAGATAAGGTGGACAGCATTCTCGGCAAGAACGCCAATGTCTTCGGTATGGCCGGAGTGGCCGTCGCCGTGGTGCACTTTCTCTTCCACCCGGTCCTGTTCCTCTAGTCGAGTTGGGGTCTCCTCGAATTGCCGTCGCCGGAGTGTGCCTCCGGGACGGCAAGGTTCTCCTTGGAAAGCGCTTCGACCGTCCGGGAATTCCGGGGCAGTGGGAGTTTCCGGGAGGCAAGGTGGAGCCGGGGGAGACGCTCTCGGAGGCCCTCGCCCGGGAGTTCTTTGAGGAGCTCGAATGCCGGATCGCCGTCGGCCGATGCCTCGGGGAGACCGACTTCGTAAACAAGAATCAGCACTACCGTCTCGTCGCCTTCGAGGTGACGATGACACACCCCGACGGAGCGCCCTCGGCCATCGAGCACTCGGAAGTCGGGTGGTTCGATCCGGGTGGTATAGACCGGCTGCCGATTATGGCTTCCGACCGGGAATTGATACGCATCTTTCGGGCGAAGGGCTATCTCGGCGGGGGCCCGGCTAAATGACCGTATTCGGTGCTATCACGCCGTTCTTGTGGATGACAATAATTCCCTCGTGGATTGAGAAAGAGTCATAATCTCCCTCTTCCCGGGGAATCGCGTCGACGCCGATTCGGCAGCCCTCTCCAATTCTGGCGTTCTTGTCGATGATCGCCTGGCGAACCATACACCCCCGGCCGATGCCGATGTTCGGGATTCCCCTTTTCGCGTTCGCGGCGATGGTTTCCGGAGTCTCGTAGTAGTCGGCCCCCATACAGACGACGCTGCTCAAGTTAGCCCCGGAATCAATGATAGTCCGGATGCCGATTATCGAATCGTTGATCGAAGCGTTGGTAATGATGCAGCCGTCGGCGGCGAGGCTCTGGGAAAAAGAGCAGAAGTTGAACTTCGACGCCGGGAGGTCCCGCCGGTGAGAGTAGATCGGCCGGGCCTCGTCGTAGAAGTTGAAGTCCGGGGCGATCGTCGCGAGGTTGATGTTGGTCTCGTAAAAGGATCGGATGGTTCCGATATCCTCCCAGAATCCGGTAAACACGTAGGCGTGGACGTCCGTCTCGGCGATGAGCCGCGGGATAATCTCCTTTCCGAAGTCCGTTTCGTCGCCGTCCAAGGCCCTTTCGAGGGTCTCGGCGTTAAAGCAGTAGATGCCCATCGACGCGAGGTACTCCTTCCCGGCGGCGAGTTGCTCTTTGTTCGGATGCAAATGCGGCGGAATCCGCAGGCTCGAGATGTCCTCCTCGAGGGGGGGCTTCTCGACAAACTCGGTCGTCTTGCCGGTTTCATCGACCCGGAGAATGCCGAAGGCGACCGCCTGCGACCGGTCTACCGGGGTCGCCGCGATGCTAATCTCGGCTCCTGACTCGACGTGCCGGCGGTGAAAATCCTGGAGGTCCATCCGATAGAGCTGGTCCCCTGAGAGGATCAAATAGTGAGACGGCTGTTGCCGGTGGAAGTGATGGAGATTCTTGCGCACGGCGTCGGCGGTGCCCTGGTACCATCCCGTGTCGTCGAACCCTTGCTCCGCAGCAAGAATCTGGACGAAGCCCTTTGAAAACGTGTCGAAGAGGTAGGTGCTCGACACGTGCTCGTGAAGTGAAGCCGAAAGAAACTGAGTCAAAACGTAGATCTTTAGAAAGCCGGAGTTGATCGAGTTGGATATCGGTATGTCGACCAACCGGTACTTTCCGCCGAAGGGGACCGCCGGTTTGGCTCGCTCTTTCGTCAGCGGGTAGAGCCGGGTTCCCTTCCCGCCGCCCATGATGATCGAAAGCACACTGTCCATGGTCAAATTGTAAGACGCCCGGGGCTTAGCGTTCAATTCGATTCGTGCTATTCTTTCGGCAAGGGATGGGAGACCTCGGCGCTTTTATTCGGTCTCTCGAGTCGGACAGCGGTTTTATGGATTGCGTGACCCGGTGGGAAAGGATACCCCCCCGGGAGGCGGACCTGAGGCCGATCCCGCCGGGTCTCGATAAGAGGCTCGCCGGGGCTCTGAAAGACCGGGGAATCGAAACACTCTATTCACACCAGGCGGAATCCTTCGACGCCCTCCAACGGGGAGAGCATATCGTTGTGGTTACCCCCACGGCCTCCGGCAAGACCCTCTGCTACAACCTCTCGGTTCTTCAGAAGATCCTCGAGGCTCCGGAGACCCGGGCGCTCTATCTCTTCCCGACCAAGGCGCTTTCTCAGGACCAGCAGTCGGCGCTGAACGACGCAGTTCTCTTCGGCGAGCTTCCGGTCAAGGTCGCCACCTACGACGGCGATACGCCGGAGGGCATCCGGGTTGCGGCCCGGGAGACCGGTCAGATTATCATTTCGAACCCGGATATGCTCCATGCGGGGGTTCTACCGAATCACCCCAAATGGATCAAGTTCTGGGAGAACCTCCGGTACGTGGTGGTCGACGAGATGCACAGCTACCGGGGTATCTTCGGTTCTCACGTTACCAATGTCATTCGGCGTCTCAAACGGATCGCCGCCTTCTACGGTTCCGCGCCTCAGTTTATCTGCTCCTCCGCGACCATCGGCAATCCGAAGGAGCTCGCCGAGCAGGTGATCGGCCTCCCGATGACCCTGGTCGACCGGAACGGCGCGCCCCGGGGGGACAAGCACGTTATTCTCTACAACCCCCCCTTGGTGGATACGGTCCAGGGTATCCGTCGCGGCGTTGTAAACGAAAGTCAGAAGATAGCCCTCCGGCTTCTAAAGGAGGGGATAAAGACCATCGTCTTCGCCCGGTCCCGGGTTCGAACCGAGCTTATCGCGTCGTATATCCGCAAGAGTCTCGAGAATGTCTACACCGAGAACGGGCGGATTCGGGTAGAGTCTTACCGTGGCGGTTACCTCCCGAGCGAGCGCCGGGCCATCGAGAAAGGGCTCCGAAGCGGGGAGATCAACGGCGTCGTTTCGACCACCGCCTTGGAGTTGGGCATCGACATCGGGGGGCTCGATGCCGCGGTCCTCGGGGGCTATCCCGGATCCTTCGCCTCTTCCTGGCAGCAGGCCGGGAGGGCGGGGCGCCGCGCCTCCGTCTCGTTGGCGATCGTCGTCGCCTCCTCCGCGCCCTTGGACCAGTACGTCGTTACCCACCCCGAGTACTTTCTCGGGTCGGCGCCGGAGTCGGCCTTCGTGGATCCGAATAACCCCTTCGTCGTTATCGATCACCTGAAATGCGCCGTGTTCGAGCTTCCCTTTTCCCAAGAGGAAGGTTTTCCGGGGTCGGTGACCGAGTATCTCGACTACCTGGAAGAGGAAGGAACCATCCGCCGGACTCGGGGTCGTTACTACTGGGCCGACCGCTCCTATCCCGCCGAGGGCATCTCCCTTCGCAGCGCAACCTCGGATAACGTCATCATCGTGGATAGGACCGGGGGAAAGGACTCGGTTATCGGCGAGATGGACCGTCCCTCGGCCAAGGAGCTTCTCTTCGACAACGCGATCTACATCCACCGGGGCAACCAATACGTGGTCACCCACCTCGACCTCGATAACCGCCGGGCTTACGTCGAGGCGACCTCGGTTAACTATTTCACCGACGCCCTGGTAAAGCGGGACATCAAGGTCCTCGAAGAAGATCGTAGCCTGTCCGACGGCGGGTGCCGGCAGGTTGTCGGCGACATTCTGGTCCGGACGCAGGTCGCGAAGTTCAAGAAGCTCAAGTTCCACAGCCACGAAAACGTCGGGTATGGGGACATCTCCCTCCCGGAAGAGGAGATGCACACCCGCTCTTTGGCCCTGGTCTTCTCGCCGGAGTCGCCGGCGGGGCGAAGCTTCGAGGCATTGCCGCCCGGGAGCGGAGCGCCGGTCCTCGGCCGCCTCGGAACCCTGATAAAGAACGTCGCACCGGTGTTTCTTCTCTGCGACCCCGGGGACATCGGCGTCGCGGAGCGGCTGAAGGATCCCCACTTCGGAGACTCCGCCCTCTACGTCTTCGACCGTTATCCCGGTGGCAGCGGACTCTCGGAAGCGTTGGTTGCCCGGCTTCCGGAAGTCCTGAACGCTGCGGCGGATCTGGTGCGGCGGTGCCCCTGTCGGGAGGGGTGCCCCTCCTGTGTCGGTCCCCGGGATTCCAAGGAAGAGATCGGCGAGAATCCGAAGAAGCTGCTTTTGAGCTTCCTCGAAGGCTGGCTTAACTCAGAACAACAATGAGCGAAGCTCTCTACAACCGTCTGAAGGCACTCAAAGAATCCCGGGATGGTGGTCGGTCGGTTCGAGACGGGGAACGTCGCGGCGGCAGGCCCTCCGGAGAGCGACCGGCGGGGTCCCTTCGGCTGCCGGGGTGGAACCTCGTCGCAGCGGGGGTCCACCATCGGACGGTTCGGGAACCCGCCTCCGGGATCCTATCGGCTGCCGGGACGGATTCGTCCTTTCTCTTCCCGCCGCCCCAAAAGCGGTTAGTCTTCTTCGACTGCGAAACCACGAGCCTGAGCGGCGGGGCCGGAAACACCGTGTTTCTCTTCGGTCTCGGTTACCTCGAAGAAAGAGCGATCGTCCTGGAGCAGTTTTTCCTGGAAGACTTCCCCGACGAGCCCGATTTCCTCCGGGCTCTATCCGATCGCCTATCGCCGGAGCTTACCTACGTCTCCTACAATGGCCGCGCCTTCGACGCACAGCTCTTGCGCACCCGTTTCCTCCTGAACGGCGTGCCCTTTCCGATACGACACCACGTCGACCTTCTCTACCCCTCGCGGAGGCTCTGGCGGCGATGTCTCGAGTCCTGCTCCCTCGGGTCCATCGAGGCGAATGTTCTCGGAATAGAACGACGAGAGGACCTCCCGGGGGCCGAGGTACCGGAACGCTATTTCGACTACCTCCGCCGGAGCGATCCGACGGTACTTGCTCCGGTATTCGCCCATCATCTCTCGGATATTTCCAGTCTCATCCACTTAGCGGATACCATCGACCGTCTGGCCCTCGGGCTCCTCGATCTTTCACCGAGCGTTTTCGACGGTCTCGGTCTGGCGACCATGCTCTGCGGGGGGATAACCGAGGAATCCCGGAGACGGGGCATCGGTGCGTTGGAGGCCCTCTTAGAGACCGGCGCCGCGACCGAGGGGCCCTGGCCGGATGGAATCTCCGTCGCCAGGAGGCTCGGGCGCTACTACCGAAGCCGGGGCGATCTTTCCCGGGTCGGCCGGGTATGGGAGCTCGTCTACCGGCGGACCGGAAGCGTCGAGGCGGCTATCGAGTACGCAAAGTACCTCGAGCACCGGAAACGCCGGTACGCCGAGGCCCTGTCGGTTGTCGAGGCGGTAATGGAGGCGGCTCCGGGACCCCTAAAAGAGGCGCTCCGGCACCGTCAGGCGCGTCTCGAGCGGCGAATCGCGTCTTCGTAGACCTCGAGATAACCCGCCGCCGAGGCGTCCCAGGTAAATCGCTTCTCCATGCCCCGCTTGCGGACTACCGCGAGAGCTTCCGGTGGGCTTTGGTAGAGCGCAAGGGCCCGTCGAAGCCCCTTAAGAATGCCTTCGGGTTCCAATTCCGGAACCACGATCCCGGTTCCCCGGGAGTAGTCCTCCGACAGGTCATCGACGGTGTCCCCGAGGCCTCCGGTCTTGGTAACGATCGGGACGGTACCGTACCGGAGGGCGTAGATCTGGCTCAGTCCGCAGGGTTCCCACTTCGACGGCATCAGAAAGAAGTCCGCCGCCGCGCCGAAGAGGTGGGAGAGGCCGTCGTCGAAGGCAAAGCGTCCCACCACGTTCTCCCGCCTGGCCGCGAACTCGGCGATATGCGCTACGTAGGCGGGATTCCCTGTCCCGAGAATAATCAGATTCAAGGGAAGCTCGGCAATGCGTTCGAGAAGGGAGGGGCTGCCGGAGGTCAAAAGGCCGAAGCCCTTCTGCTCGGTTAGTCGGGAGACCATCGCGACCAAGGGTCGCCGGAGGTCCCCGGGAAGGCCGAAGCGGCGCAGAACGCTATCCTTGACGTCCCTCTTTCCCGAGAGGTTCGAGGCGGAGTATCCGGCCGGGAGATGCCGGTCCGTTTCCGGATTCCAGAGCCCGTAGTCGGCGCCGTTTAGGATCCCCGTTATTCCCTTGAACCGGAAGAGCGACTCGAGACCGGCTCCAAAGGGTGTCCGTTCTACCTCCCGGGCGTATCCGGGACTAACGGTTGTCAGGGTGTCGGCGTAGAGGGCCCCGGCGCGCAGCAGATTGACGCCGCCGTCGGTTAAGAGCCCGAGTTGTCGGGCTGTCTCCTCCGGGAGCCCCGTCTCCCCAACATCTTCGGGGGAGAAGATACCCTGATACCCGGCGTTGTGGACCGTCAGAACCGCGGGTACCTCCGCCAAATCCGGGTAGTCGTCGGTCCCTCTCAGGAGCACCGAGGCGAGAGCCCCGGGCCAGTCGTGAAGGTGCAGAAGATCGGGTTTCCAAGAGAGGTAGCGGCAGAGTTGAAGCGCGCTCCGGCAGAGAAAGGTAAAGCGCTTTAGGTTGTCGGTGTAACTCTCTTCCCCCGCCGGGCCGTAAACGCCGTCCCTCCCGAAGAGCTCTTCGTGGTCGAGAAAGTAGTAACGCGCCTCTCTTTCGGTCTCGAAAACCGCCGACCAACGCTCCTCCGGGCCGATCGGGGTCCCGAGTGGTTCCGGCAGCCGAAGCAGGTTATTCCGGTCGATCCGGTAGTACCGGGGGAGAACGACCCGGACATCGTTACCTTGCCGGGCAAGGGCCTCGGCGAGTCCCGCGACGGCGTCCGCGAGCCCCCCTGTTTTCGCGAAGGGAAACGCCTCACTCGAGACGATAAGCACCCGTAATTCAGGCATAGTAGCCTATTCTCAAGTCGGCCATGTGGGAAAACCCGAGGCGGTCGTAGAGTCGCTGAGCCGACACGTTGTCTTTTTTGACGAAGAGCGACACTCCCCGCCGTTGTTGCAGGATGAGTCGCGTGATGTTTGCCACCACAAGGCTGCCGATCCCCCGGCCCCGAAACTCAGGAGCCGTGTACACCCCTCCGAGCTGGTCGTACCGGCCACCCCGGGCGTTCGTCGCCGCCTTGGCGACAACGCGCCCCTGGACCGACGCAAGCAGCACCAGCTGTTTGTCGATGCTGTGTTGCAACATCCGCATCGTCAGCCCCTTGTTGATGCTGCGCCCCGGAAGAAGCACTTCTTCCCGTTCGTATGCTTCCTGTAGCGGAAGCAATGCGGCGAGATCCTGCGGGGTCGCTCGGCGGACGACGACCCCTTCTCCGGGGCGCTGCCGCCGGAGGGGTTCCCGGTTATCGGTTTCGGCAAGTGCGAGAATATCGTAGTCGATCGCGTGGGCAGGCGCTTCGGGTAGCCGCTCCTCGAGGGCCATTACGTCCTCGTAGACCCCCATCAAGGTCGACACCTTCCCAAAGCCGCTAACCAGCTCTCGGACGAGGGCGTCTATGTGGATTTGTGCCCCGGTTTCCGGAGAATCGAATACCGGGTAGACGAATCCGTTGGCCGTTTGAAGGACCGCCCCTCGAAGGGTGGGGGTCTCTCCCCCGGGATTATTCGTGCCCGTCAGGAGAAACACCCGCTTTCGGTAGCGCCGGGGGAGTTTCCAGGAGCCGTTTTCCAAGAGGTGCCCCGAAAACGAAACGCACTCCCATTCCCGCTCCTCGAGAAAGCGCGAAAGACGGCCAAGGTCAGCCTCGTGCGCCGGCTTCCAGGGCCGTCTCATGGAACCGCGTCCACGAACTCCGGTCCGAGGGGTAGGGAGCCGTGGGCGCCAATCTCTCCGGCCAACACGGCGAAGCCCGCCCGAAACGACTCGGGACCCCAGCCGTAGACCGCCAAGGCGGTGTCGACCCAGGGAAGCTCCCGAAGATAGACCGGCGTTAACGAGGAGACGACGACTACTCGGTTTCCAAGGAACTCTAGGCGCCGGGCCATTTGCAGAGTCGCAGGACTCGAGAGACAGAAAACGACCGTGTCGTAATTCGCAGCTCTCAGGAGAAGCCGTTGAGTCTGTTCTCCGTCGGCCTGGTAGAAATGCGCTTGGTCGACGAAAAGCGTGTCCGCGTCGGGAAAGAAGCGGCGGCCCTCCCGGATAAAGTCCCAATCGTTTCCCGCAAGAAGAATGTTACCATCTTCCGCCCGGAGGGGCAGTCCGCCGTTTCGGAGAAGGGTCACGCTTCGGGACGCCTGGTCGAGGAGGAAGCCGGGATTGTCCTCCGCGCTCCCCTGGGAGGCGGGATAACGTGGGTAGAGGTCGACCCGATCCGGGGGCTTTAGGTAGCTCAGCTTGGCCGATAGAATGCGGCGGACCGAGTCGTCCACGCGCCGGCGAAAATCAGGGCGCTCCTGGTAAGCGTTCAGTATGGTCGTAAAGACACTTCCGTGGAGTGAGGGTGTTCGGGAGAGCATAATGATGTCGTTTCCCGCCTCTATTGCGGCTAGAGTGATTTCGGCGAAATCCATCCCGTTCCGGGCGCCGTACTCCAGGGCGCCCCCCATGTAGAGGTCGTCGGTAATGGCCAGCCCGGCGAAACCGAGCCGCTCTCGCAAGAGCTCCTCAGTAAGCACCGGCGAGATCGAGGCCGGTCTTCGGTCCCCGGTCACCGAGGGGAAGCTCAGATGCCCCGTCAAAACGGCGGGCATGCCTTCACGAAAGAGGACCCGGTAGGGCACCAGGTCCCGCTCCCAGAGCTCGTCGAAGGTTTCGGAGAGCACCGGAAGCATCCCGTGGGAGTCACCCTCGGCGTTTCCATGGCCGGGAAAGTGCTTCGCCGTGGCGATAACGCGTTGGGACTCGAGGCCCCGGTAATAGGCGGTCGCCAATATCGCCGTTTGCCAGGGATCCGAGGAGAAGGCCCGGGGACCGATAACATGCGCCTCCGGATTGAGGTAGACGTCGACCGTCGGGGCGAAGTTCATATTGATGCCCAGACGCCGGAGCTCCTCGCCGATGAGCCGGCCGGTCAAGAACGAGTCTTCCGGTCTCCCGCTCGCGCCGAGGGCGATGTTTCCGGCGGTAAGGGAGGTCGAGCCTTTGACGTGACGGACCCACCCGCCTTCCTGATCGGTTGCCACGAAGAGCGGAATCGAGTGGTTAGTCCCTTCGGCGTACCGTTGAAGACGGCTGATTTCGGACGTTAGCTGGGAAAGGTTGTTGCCGTTCCACCCGAAGACCTTTACGCCTCCGATATTGCGGCGCTCGATCCAGTCGACGAGCTCGTCGGAAGGACCCTCGGCGGGCCATCCGACCAGAAAGAGTTGAGCGACGCGCTCCTCCGGCGTCATCTCCCGGAGGAGCGCGTCGGCGAGCTCGCCGTCGGGAAGATCGCTCCAGAAGGTGACGGGGTCCGCGGCGGTGGGTAGGGTTGTCCCTAGAAGAATAGCAGCGATGCCGGCGAGTATCTTCATCCTTCGAGGACCCATTATAGGTCCGGGAGGCCCCGCCTTTCTACACCTCGTTCGGGACAACTCGCCGCACCCGGCGAGCAGCTATGCCGTCAACGCCCCGTACTCCACTCGCCGGTGTTTTGCCTAAACCCAAATCGCCGAATGCCGATGCTATAAGAGGAGAAGACCACAAGGAGTGTTGGATGAGCATTGTTGGGCAACTTGAAGAGGTCATGCGGGGAGAAATATCGCTACTCGAGAGCTTTGCCGAAGGGGAACAGGAGCTCCAGGACCACCTTATCAGGCGGGAATGGGTGGCGCTTCAGGCGATTATCGAGAAACTTTCCGGCTGCGCCGAGGAGATCTTGAAAGTCGAATCTCTTCGCCACGACACCTACCGGAAGGCCCGGGAGGAAGTCGGGAGCACAAAGCACGAAGGCTTCTACGACTTTTTGGCCTATCTCCCGATCGAGGCGCGCAGCTCGCTCTCCCACCTCCACCGCCTGCTCAAGGTCTCGGTTATGCGGGTCCAAAGCTTGACCGGTGGAATAGACGCCTATTCGAACGAATCCGCGAGAACCCTCAGGTCCATCTTGGACGAGGTACTCCCCCAGAACCGGGGGCGGATGTACTCCCGGTGCGGCAACCCGGACCGGGGGGACGAACGTGCCCTCGTGGTGGACACCCACCTATAGGAGACTTAGGTTATGCAATCGACCTTTTCCGGCATAGAAATCGGCAAGCGGAGCCTCTTCGCGCATAACCTCGGTCTCTCCACTATCGGGCACAACCTGAGCAACGCCTCGACCGAAGGTTACAGCCGCCAGAGAATCCAGATGGAGGCGACCGACCCGATCTACCGCCCACAGCTCAACCGGGCGGAGCTCCCGGGGCAAATCGGCCAAGGGGTCGACGTCGCGTCCGTCGAGAGAATTCGGGACCGAATGCTCGAGGGGCGGATTGTCGCCCAGGCCAACGGGGAAGGGTACTGGGAAACCCGGGACAGCTATGTCTTGATGTTGGAACAGGTGTACAACGAACCGGAGGATACCTCGGTTCGTCACCTGATGGACCGCTTCTGGGAAGGGTGGCAGGAGCTCTCCCTCCATCCGGATCAAATGGCGCCCCGCCGGGCGCTTCTGCAACGGGGACACGCCCTGGCCGAAGGTCTACAGCTTCGCTACCAATCCCTCGACCGTGTCCGCGACATGCTCGACCAGGACGTACGGGCGACGGTTACTCAGATAAACGAGCATATCCGAGAGATCGCGGACCTGAATATCGAAATCGTCAAGGTCCAAGCCGCAGGCGACAACCCCAACGACCTCCTCGACCGGCGTGACCTTCTCGTCGAGCGAGTCTCGGGATTGGTAAACATCACCATCGACGACCGGGACCCCGACGAGTTCAACATTCACACCAGCGGTTTCCACATCGTCCAGGGAGGCATTGCCCGCCCCTTCGAGACGGTTCCGGAGCCGGGAAACGAGGGCTACAGCCGGGTGGTCTGGTCCTACTCCCGGGAAGAGGCGGAGTTCCGCGGTGGAAAGGTTTTCTCGCTCTTGGAGCTCCGGGACGTCGACGTCCGCCGGGAGATCCAGAAGCTGGACAACCTCGCGGTCAACTTTACCAACCTCGTGAACGAGGTTCACACCGCAGGATACGGGCTAAACGAATCGACGGGAAACCGCTTCTTCGTCGAACGCCCCTTCGTCATCGACGCCTTGGGAAACTACGACCGGAACGGCGACGGGGGATTCGACGCTACTTATCTCTTCCGGGTAAGCGGGGCAAACGAGCTTGAGGCCGAAGCCCAAATCGGCATCGCCGGAACCATGACCCTCGCGGGGCCGAACGGCCGGACGACGGTGGAGTATTTCCCCACCGACACCGTCCGGGACGTCCTCGACCGTATCAATAACTCGAGCGCCGAGGTTGTCGCGCGCCTCGACCGGAACGGGCATTTGAGCCTCAAAGGTACCCCGGCCTCAAACACCGAGGACCCCGACTTTGTCCTTAGGTACATGGAAGACTCCGGACAGTTTTTGGTCGGGTACGCGGGCATCCTCCCGGGAACCGGCCCGGAAGACGCCTACAACTGGGACCAGGCGAACGCGGCCCTTATCTTTCCGACCAACCAAACGACCTTCGAGGTGGCGCCGATCATGCATCCCTCGGGATGGATCGCGGTAAACCCGGACATCGCGGAGGAACCGGCTTCCATCGTGGCTTCCTACGGCGTCGGTGACCGTCCCGGGCGTCCGGGCGACGGCCGGGCGGCCTTGGACATCGCCGCCTTGCGGAACCAGCCGGTCATGGTCGGGCAGATCCAGACCTTCGACGACTACTTTTCGGAGACCGTCGCGGAGATCGGACTGAAAGGAGAAGAGGCGGAGCTGGCCCTGAGAACCCAGAACGCGATTATGAAAGACCTCCGGGATACGCGAGCGTCGATCAGCGGGGTGAACATCGACGAGGAGCTCGCTCAGATGATCAAGTTTCAACACGGATACAACGCGGCGGCACGGTTCGTGACCCAGGTGGACCGGATGCTCGACACGATCATCAACAGAATGGGAGTCTAGTAGATGTATCGAATTAGCACGAACATGACCAACGACGACATGCAGTTCCACATGCGTCGTCGAGAATACCTAATGAACCGGCTTCAGAACCAGATGGCCGGCCAGTCGAAGATCCAGAACCTCCGGGACGACCCGATGGCTGCGGCCCATTCGACCCGGTTCCAGTCCTACGCGTATCGCCTCGAGCGCTATTCCGACAACATGGAGTACGCCCAGAACCACCTCCGGGTATCGGAAGGGTACGTCCGCCAGGCGGTGGACATGCTGCAGCGGGTTCGGGAGCTGGCGGTCCAGGGGGCAAACGGAACCTACTCCCAGCAGGACCTTATGGCGATGGGAAAAGAGGTCAACGAGCTCCTAGAAGAGTTCGTACAAATCGCAAACGCCCGGGACGGTGAGGGAGGCACGCTTTTCTCCGGTACCCGAAGCAGAACGATCCCTTTTCGCTCAATTACCGGAAATGTTCCCGGCGCCGGAGAATCAGTTATTACCAACGTCGATTACGTCGGCGACATTCGGTCCCGGTCGACCGAAGTTGCCGACGGAGCCTACGTGGAGATTAGCACCCCGGGAAACCGCGTTTTCTGGGCGGAAAACCAGCAAGTGTACTCCACGGTCGACGCCTCCACCTACCAGGTTCAAGAGGACAGTACCATCTACGTCGACGACTACCCGGTTAACCTGACGGTCGGGGACAACGCGTACGCGGTTATCAACAAGATCAACCATTCCGAAGCGGCCGTCCGGGCGCGCCTGGATCCTATCCAGAACGGCATCGTCCTCGAGACGACAACGCCGCACCAGATCTGGCTCCGGGACGGCGATGGCTCGACGGTGCTCCGGGACCTGGGGCTTATCGTGGAGGGGGACGCCGGACCTCCGGGGAACCTTGCCCCCTCGGCGGACACCTTCGGCGGATCGATGTTCGACATGATCATCAACCTTCGGGACCAGCTCTACGCCGGTAACACGCTCGACATCGGCGGAAAGGCGCTCCGGGGCATCGACGACGCGATGAACAACCTCTTGAGCAACGTCGCCGACATCGGCGCCCGGGATGCCCGCATTCAGGTGGCCTATCGCCGGAACGAGAGTGAAATTCCCCTAATTCGTGATATGAATTCCAACATGGTGGACCCGGACATGGCCGAGTCGATTACCGAGCTGCGGATTCTCGAGTACACTCACCGCGCCGCCGTAGGCGTAGCCGGCCGGATTCTTTCGCCGACTCTATTGGAGTTCTTGAGGTAAGAGATGGAGATAGACAGCAAACCGTACGGAAAAGTACCGATCGACGAGCGACAGCTCATTCTCTTTCCCGGGGGGCTCTACGGCTTCGAGGGGTTTACGGAGTACGCGCTCCTCGACGCCCACAAGAAGCCCTTCTATTGGCTTCAGAGCCTTCAGAGGAAGGAGATAGCATTTGTCCTGATGAATCCGTACCTCTTTCGCCCGGACTACCTTCTCGAGATTCCCGACGAGGACTTGGAGAGGATAGGCAACCCGGACAGCGACAGTATTCTGGTCTTCTCCATTCTCACCATTCCCACCGAGGAAGGCGAGGTGACGGCGAACCTCCAGGGGCCCCTTGTTATCAATCGAAAGGCGCGAACCGGCATCCAGTCGATCTCCCTGAATCCCCGGTGGCATACACGCCACGCCATCCTTCAGGAAATGGCAAAGAAGTAATCATGCTTATTCTTTCTCGAAAGACCAACGAGCGGATTATTATCGGCGAGGACATCGAGATCGCCGTCGTCGACATCCGGGGGGACCAGGTTAAAATCGGCATTGTCGCGCCGAAAAACGTCAAGGTCTACCGGCAAGAGGTCTTCGACGCGATTCAAGAGGAAAACCGGAAGGCCGCTGGGGCGACTACCGAGGCTCTTCCGTCCTGGGAAGGGCTTCTCCCCGACGATCCTCCCATCGAGCCCTCCTAGGCAGAGCCGGCCCTACCCGATTCCCGGCTTATCTCGGCGTCGCTTCTGCGAACGTACCGGGGTCCCGCACCGGGTCCCATCACCGATCCTTTTTTAAAAGCCTCGATTGCCATCTCCGCGAGTTCCGGGGCAAGGGGTTCGGTGGCATCCGGGTCCGAAAGCAAGCGCTTTCGGGCTTGCTGCGGAACGCGTTCCCGGAAGAGGGGGGAATGGAAGCCCGTGGTCAAGGCGCTTCTCCCCGAGAGAAGCTCCAAGATTGCCTCGGCACTCAGGTCCATATCCTCCGTCAGGCGGGTTCCCCTCTCGAAGAGGGCGGTGTAGAAGCGGCCTTTTCGGGCATCCAAGAGGGGAAGGACGATTCCGTCGAAGTTGCGGCGCCGGCGGGCCAGGGCTTCGAGGCTCCCGATCGCGACCGTCGGAAGGTTTCCGGCCGCCGCCGCGAGACCCTTGGCCGTGGCATACCCGATGCGCAACCCGGTAAAGCTTCCGGGACCCTCGACGCAGGCGACAAGGTCGATTTCCGAAAGTTGCCCCCTCCGGTCTTTTGTTCCCGATTTACCGAGTACTCCGGAGATCACCGGGGCGAGGTTGGCCCCGTGGCGTAAGGGACCGGCCCGCCTCTCGAGGGCGAGAATGCCCGAATCCGAGTCGTAGAGACAGACGGAGAGGTACTCGGTTGCGGTGTCGAATGCGAGAACGCGCACGAAGGGATTGTATCAGATTATGTCGACCCGACGGGTGTCGTCGACGTCGATAGCCAAGCGAACCGTCTTGTGGTGTTTCGGGAGAAGCTCCGGAAACAGGTTGCCCCATTCGACGAGGGCGATAAACTCAGGGCCAAAGTAGTCGGTAAGGCCCAACTGTTCCACCTCCTCCGGATCGGTCAGGCGGTAGAAGTCGAGATGAGCCACCGGCGGCCGGGTAGGGTAGAACTGGGCAATCGTGTAGCTCGGGCTATTGACCGGAGCCCTTCCGAAATATCCGACGAAACCCCGGGTAAAAGTGGTCTTTCCGGAGCCGAGGGGACCCTCGAGGGAGAGAACACTCCCGGGGCCGGTGTTCCGGGCAATTCGGGCACCAAGTGCCTCGGTATCGTCCGCGGTGGCGCAGAGGACGGTCAGCGGACCGGTCCTCCCGTGGTAAAGTGTTGGCCGAGGTATTCCCTCGCGGCTTCCTCCGCATCGGCGTCCACCGGCTCGGAAAACTGTAGGCGAATCGACGCGGGACCGACGGCGTGCTTTTCGTAAACAACCCGGACCGGGATTTCTCTGCCCTCGGTAAAGGTTGCGGTGCCTTCGAAGTTCTTAATGTAGAGCACCGAGGACGCGAGTGGTTGCAGATCTTTTATATCAATAAACTTCATTTATAGTGATTAGTTTATAATATCCCGGGTGATTTCGTCAAGCGATAATTCCCTCGTCGGTAATGCCGTAGACGTAGGCGTTTATCTGGTTCAGGTTCTTCCGGGACATCTTGGTAAACATGATGTGCATCAGACCGTACCGGGACGGGGTCTTCTCGGTTCCCCTGACCTTTCCGAAGGCGGTCAGGACCTGCTTGTCGTCGGTCTCGAACTCTACCTTGAGGAGGGTTCCCGCCTTCAGGGGTGCCGACGACCGAATGGCGCAGCCACCGGCGCTGACGTCCTCTATCCGTCCGTAGCCCCGACGAGCGTTATTCACGACGGCCTGTTTCTTGGCCTTCCGTCCGGTACCGACGGTTACAACGTTAACCGGCCAGAAAAAGGCGGGGCGGTCGAACTCCCGCCTGGGATGCTTCCGTTTCTGGGACTGGCGTACATGGTCGGTGTGCGCCAATACGATATTCGACGCCCCCCGGGAACGCGTAATCCCCATCACCCGGGTGGGAAAGCTGTAGACGGTTCCATCGTCCCCCCCTCCGACCAGCTGTACCGCGAGTCTAGTCCCCTTGTCCCAGAGGACGTCGTTCCCCCGGCGGTCGTAGGGAACCTTTACGGCGAATGTGTCCTTTGCCGAAGAGGTCATGACGGTGTCGTACCAATCGTTGCCGTTGTCGGTTATCCGAACCTCGGTTCCCGGCTGTATCCGGCGACTCGACCCGAGAGACCGTTTTCCCGGGGCGTTCATCGTAAGGACCCGCTTGATCTGAAAGATGAGCGCCTTTTCCACCTCCCGATCGACCTCCGGAAGACCCCCGGCGTCGATGGCTCGGACGGCCCTCCGCATTACATAGTTCATGTACGCCGGATCGGAGAGCATTCGCATCGGGGTTCGGAGTCGGAGGCGCTTTACGAGGGAGATCAACTCCCGGATTTGGTGCGATTCGAGACCGAGTGCCTTCGCTTGACGCTTGAATGCCATCTTCGAAAAACGTTGGCCCCCGGGGGTCCCTCCCCGTCTATTCGAGACGATTGCTCCAACGACGCCGAGAACGATCAGCGCGATAAGCACGACCATCGTAAGGACGTTCTGCTGGGGATCGGGCTGCTGAAAGACGTCGAACCTCGGGGGCGCCTGGAGAACGGGAAGGATCACGGCTGTTTCTGCTCCTGAAGAAAGCTGAGAAGCTCCCGTACCTGGCTTGTAACCTCGTACTCCAAGAGGTCGCCGATAAGAACGCTGTCCTGGTTCGAAAAGGCGTCCACGAGCTCCCTCAGCGTGGCGTTCAGCTTGCCGGTTACCTCTTCGAGGGAGGCCCCTTCGGAACTGATCTTTCCAGCGGGATCGTGTTCGGCGGAGTAGGTCAAGTGCCCAAAGAGGCGGAGAAGGCGAGAAACCAGCTCGACGAACCGGATTAATACCGTCATGGCCTCGCCGTCTCTCCCCGTCTGGAGAAGTACCGCCACTTCCTCCACCTCCGGCAGCATCTCTTCGATTAGCGGTGCGGTGGTCATCGCTTCCCGCCAGGGATCGGCTATCTCCTGACGTCGCGATCGGAGAATGGTCGCTGCGGCGGCGACGTCCTCGGGCCCGAAAGGCCGATTCTGCTCCAGACGATCCTCTACCATACCCAGATCCAGATGCCGGAGAAAGCGGACCGTCTCGAGGAGTCGCTTTTGCGCATCGGGCCCGAGGCGCACATCGGTCTCCGCGTCACGGAGCTCCTCGACCGCTGTGTCCAGGAGGGCGAGGTCAACCTGCCACTGGGGATGGGCTTCGATTCTTATCCGGCCGACCTCCTCGAGGTCTTGTTCTTCCCAGGGATGGGGCAGCTCGAGGGGAACCTCCCGTTCGTCGACCTGAATGTCGGTTACGAAGAGCCGAGACTCCGCGAGCCAGTTTCGGACACCCGAAATGACCTCGCCGAGGGTACTCTCGTCTTCCAGGGTTAGTTCCACCGGTTGGCTGTTTACGAGCAGTTCCACTTCTACCTCCCGCGGTAGAATTCTATCCTACCATACCTTCTGTTTCAGTATCGGAATGTAGGGCCGGAGATATTACCCCGGGTCCACTTTGGTACCGACCCGCCGGCTTCTGCGCAAGGTCGCCCCCCTCGTGAAGCGCCTGCGCGAAGACGACCAGGTCAGCGCC
>CAYPUT010000031.1:16424-22707 GCA_964413945.1 uncultured Spirochaetaceae bacterium | reverse complement strand
GAGTTCTTCCCGGTAAGGGCGACGAAGTCGCCGGGTTTGACCTTTCGCTTCTTTAGCTCCGCCGCGGTGGCGAGAATCTTCCGGTGTGCCTCGCGGTAGGTCAGAACCATCTCCTCGGGGTCGAAGGTGGTAAAGGCCCGGCGGTCGGCGTAGCGATGCACCGTAATCTCGAAAAGCTCCGGAAGGGTCGGCCATTGGTTGGCCAGAACGACGCCACTTTCGTTCTCCTGCCGGTAGTCGTCCAGAAAATCCCAGGGCTGGCTCATGTTGTCTTCTCCTGTACTGTCTGTGCGTTTAAGAGGTAGCGGGAAATATCGTCTAGGGGTACGTGCCGTACTCCCAAGAGATGCTGCAACAGGAGTCCGTCGAGGGCGGCGAGGATGACCCCGGCGAGGAGCTTGTAGTCCTGCCCCGCGGCGAGAATCTTCTGTAGGCCGTCCTCGATAAGGTTTGCCCAGTTCTGGTACTCCTGGATAAAACGGCGCTTCAGAAAGGGGCTGTCGGTTAGGGCCTCTTGGATCAGATAGACGTGGATATGCCCCCGGGTATGGGAGGTTACGATGGTCCGAAAGACCAGACGCAAGACTTCTTCCGGCTGGAGCCCCTTCCCGCTCTCCTCGATCCAGGAGAAGATCTTGCTGGTGATGTGCTTGATGTGGCGCTCGCTGATATCGAAGATCAGCTCGCCCTTCGATGGGTAGTAGTAGTAGAGGGTCCCCTTGCTGATGCCGACCTCTTCGGCGATATCCGCGAGGCTCGTGTTTGCGATGCCCCTTTCGATCATCAGCTTGGAGGCGCCTTGTATAATCTTTTCGCGATACCCGGCACCGCGCTTTCGACGACCTGGCATACTGTATCCTTTTTGTGGCTACCGTTTTTTCGTCCGGTCGACTGAACGATACAATAGGCTTAAACAGACGTCAATAAAATCTCCGTGGTATACTCCTCGCCATGCCGCTATCGCTTCTGGCCCTTACCTACCCGATGGTTCCCGGCCTCGTCCTCTTGGCCCGGCACAGGTACCGTCCGCTGTCGTCGGTTAATCCGGTCATCGCCTGTTACGTTATCGGGATCGCACTCGGCAACTCGGGAGTTCTCCCGGCCGGAGCAATGGGTATTCAGGACACCCTCTCCTCGGTAACGGTCGCGCTGTCGATACCCCTCATGCTCCTCTCGTTGGACATCACCAACCTAAAGAGCATGTCGAAGACCGCCGCCGTCTCCCTCGGCGCGGCGACGGTGTCGGTCGTTATCGCCTCCGCCGCCGGGTATCTGTTGTTCCGGTCCCAGGTCGCCGAGAGCGAATCCCTCGCGGGGCTCCTCGTCGGGGTCTACACCGGTGGGACGCCGAACCTCGCGGCGGCGGTCGGCTCGATGGCTCAGATAGAGATTATTCTGGCCTCGTCGTTTCCGATCCTCGGCTTCGTCGCGGTTGCCGTCTTCGGTTCACTGATTCTCCACGTCCTCTTGGCCCGGCTCTTTCGCGTCGACACCGATACGCTGCTCGTTACCTCGACGGCGGCTATCTGCTCTCCGCCCTTCGTCGGCATGGTTGCCGTCGCCATACGGAACCGGTCACTGATTCCCGCCGGCATAACGACCGGTATCGTCGGCTACGCCATCGGCAACTACCTCGGAATCTCCGTGTCGCTCCTTCTCCGGGGTCTCGGATAGCCCGACTAACGACCGGTACTCCGGCGGAATCGGGGGAATGTCCAGAAGCTGGTTCTGAACATTGGTCGTCAGCGGCTCCGGCAATCCGTCCGCCCGGGGGAGGAGGCCCCGGAGCACCTCCGGATCGACTCCGAACTCCCGGCTAATCCGTTCCGCCGACTCCTCGGAGAGGGAGATGCCGTGATAGTAGACGACTCCCTGGAGGAGCCGCTGGATGGTCCGGGTCATGTCTTCCTGAATCTCGCCGACCATCGCGAGGGCCCACCCGACCTTTACATCCCGGGTAAGGCCGAGCTCCAGAATTCCGAGATTCGTCGCAGGGGATCCCTCAACGGCATACTGCAGCTCCGACCGTCCGAGCCCGACAATCCGGTCGAGAAGAAACGCAATCTCCAGCGCCAGGTGTCGGTAGCCTCGATTGCTCATAAAAACGGTACCCTGATCCCCGTCGAGGGTCACGGCCCGGTAGTACTGATCCCGAATCTCCACCGATCGGAGAATCTCCGCGAGCCCTTCGACCAGGTCGGTACGTTGGGATTCGTCGAGACCGAGATAGCGTTTGGTAATCCTTACCCCGGGTCCCTGTTCGCCACCGGTAAGAACCGCCAAGGAGGTGCCCGCGAAGCGGCGTCGCGATTCGTCGTACTGCGTAAGGTCCCGGCGGAAGGCTACATAGCGCTTGCGGACCATCAGATTCGCCGAGTAGAGGGCACCGTAGAGCCGCATTAGACGGCGAAAGGTGTCGATTGCCTTCTGATCGACCTGGCTCCGGCGCTTCCCGAAACCGGTTTTCGGCTGCCGCGCGAGACTCTTGTGGACATCCGCGAGGGCCCGGATGACGTTCCGGGAGACTTCGTTTACCGAGGCTATACTCGGGATGGCGGCGGCGACCCGGTTGATGTAGGGATGGTCGTTCAACCGCTCGGCGAGAACCCGGAGACGCCCGTTCCGAACGCGTATCGCCTGCCGAAGGTTTCTTCGAGCCTGCTGTAGCCGCTGAAAGGCCTGGATGAACGCCATGCTCCCGGAGTACCGGACCGACGCGAGGGGTATTCGGCGCCCCGCGAGAAGTTCGAAGGTAAGGGTGACAACCTCTTCGACGTCGGTAAGGGTCATAAGGTCGAGGTTATCCTCCTCCCCGGCCGCGAAGACCCGCTCGAGAAACCCCTCGGTGCGCCCCCACCCTTCCGACTTAACCGTCACCAATCCCGCGAAGCGTCGGCGGATCAGCTCCGCCAGGACCGGCGACTTCCTGGCCACCTCCTTCAGGCGCCCCTCGAGGAGAGATGCCGCCTCGTCGCGCCTACTCCGGACCAAAACGGACATTCCAAGGCGCCGATACGATTCGATTTCCCGTATCGTTTCCCCGAGGCGTTTGCTCCCGGTAAGCTCCCGGACGGTCGTCTCTACCGCCGTTTCCCCGGCGTCCGGGTTCTGGAGAATCCAAAGACCGGCGACGGCGCTGCGATTCGCCGGGTCGTAGCTGTGGAGGATGGCGTTCCGGACCGCGGGGACCAGGTCGATCAGCTTGTCGAGGATCTCGCTGCCCTTCCGGCGGGCCTCTTCGCGGCGTTCTCCCCGGACGGTTCGGTAGGCCACCCTCATACCGACGGATATAAGCCCGGCGATACCCGTATAGGCAGCGAAGTAGACCACGAGCTGTGGGGGCGCCTCGGAGCCGAAACCGATCCGGTACCCGGCGTGGAGCCCGAGGTAGGTTACCGGTCCCGCGGTCCAGGCCAGCTGGAGGAGGCTTCGGCCGAGAGACTCCTTATGCAACGCGGCTCCGAGGCGGTCCACGTATCGCCGAGCGATGCCCCGGTAGGTCGCGTCCCGGTCGGGGACCTCATGCGGTGATGCCACAGTAGATCTACGTTAGCACAGAGTGCTCTCCTTGACACCGCTTTTGCCCCGCCGGTAGCATGCCTTCGGACATGCGCGTCTACCTATTCGAATCGGACAACGGGGAATGTCCGTACCTTCCGGATCGCCGCTGGGTAACTCGATCTTTCCAGATAGGACGCCTCAGAGAGAGCATCTACGAAGGTCTCCTGGGCCGGGGGTGGCGCCGGAGCGGCTTCGCCTTCTACCGGAATCAATGCCCCGGCTGCAACCTCTGCATACCGATTCGCGTGCCGGTCAACCGCTTCGAGCCGTCCAAATCCCAACGGCGAGTTCTGCGAAAGAATCAAGACGTCACGGTCTCCCGAGGTCCCTTGGAGAGCGACCCGGAGGTCCTCGAGCTCTATCGACGCTACCACGCCGAGCGCCACGGGCCCTCTTCGGAGCTCTCCGGCGAAAGCTTCCGGCATTTCCTCGGCAGCTCTCCAATCCGCTCCGAGCTGGTGCGGTATCGTGTCGGGGAGCGCCTCGTGGGTCTCGGATGGATCGACCTGCTCTCCGAAGGCCTCTCTACGGTCTACTTTGCCTTCGATCCGGCGGAGTCCCGGCGGAGTCTCGGAACCTTTAGCATCCTAACGGAAATAGAGATGGCCGCGTCTCTGGGAAAGCAGTGGTACTACGTGGGGTTCTACGTGCCCGGGAGCCCTAAGATGGATTACAAGGCCAACTTTCGTCCGCATCAACTTCTCATCGACGGGCGGTGGCAGGAACAGCCCTAATGCGTCAGGACCGTCGCGAGGGCGTCGGCGATCTCCTCGAAGGTAAAGGGCTTTGCGATGCTCCCCCGAAATCCGAAGCGTTTGTACTCCTTTAACACCGTATCGTTCGGCAGCCCCGAGGTAACGACCACGGTGGCTTCGGGGTCGACCCGCAGTATTCGCCTTACGGCGTCCTTACCCCCCATTCCGCCGGGAACGGTAAGGTCCATAATAACCGCGTCGAAGGGATGCCCGCTGTCCATCGCCTCCTGATAGAGAAACACCGCCTCGTTCCCGTCCGCCGCGAGGCTCGACCGACACCCAAGACGGTCTACCATCCGGCCGAGAATATCCCGGATAAAGCGGTCGTCGTCCATCACGAGGATCTTCTTGTTGACGTAGGCTGCACTGTTGTCGCTTCGGCGGGCCCTCTGTTGGTGGGCTTCGGTGCTCGGGAGAAGGGCGATAAAGGCGGACCCGTACCCCGGCTTGCTCTCTACCTCGATCCGCCCTCCGGCCCCGACGACAATCGATTGAGCGACCGTAAGGCCGAGGCCGCTTCCGGTCCGGCGGGTCGTGAAAAACGGCTCGAAAATCCGCTTCAGGTGCACCCGGGGAATACCCTCTCCGTGGTCCCTTACCGTCAGGCGAACCGATGGAAGGTGCCTTCCGGTCAAGAAGGACATCTCATCCCGGTCCGCCGAAACCTCGACGATTCCCCCGTCGGGCATCGCCTGTTGGGCGTTCATCACCAGGTTCTGGACAACCTGAGCCAGGCGGTTGGCGTCGAGTGCCGGCTCCGGGAGGCCCGCCCCGAAGGTAGCCCGGAGCTTGACGTTCGTCCCTCGCAGAACGAAGGCCGCGGCACTCTGGACCAACTCCGAAAAGCCGGTTCGGGGCTGCTGCCCGGAGCTCTCCGAAAGGGCCGACAGCTCGTGGGTCAGGTTCTCCGCCTGCCCGAGAGCCTGTTCCGCTTCCGAGAGAAGATTCCGGATCTCGGCGGCCGAGGCGTTTTCGAGCTTCGCGAGACTGATGTTCCCAAGGACCGCGGTAATAAGGTCGTTAAAGTCGTGGGCGATACCCCCAACAAGGCTCCGGAGAGACTGCATTCGATGCATCTTCCGGAGCTCCTCTTCGGTTCGCAGCTCGTCGGTAATGTCGTCGAGGGTTAGGACGTAGAACGCCGGAGTGGTACCCGAGAGGGTAACCCCCCGGAGGACCCGCCGGAGAAAGCGTTGCCGGCCCTCGCCGGTGGAGAACCCGAGGATTCGAGCTTCGCCCTCGGCTGCATTGTCGAATGCGCCGTCGACGGGGTCCTCCTCCCCGAGACGACGGTCGATATCCTCCATGCGCCGTCCGAGAAGTCGGCTTCTCGGCGCCTCGAAGAGCTCCTCGGCGGCCGAGTTGACCAAGAGCACCCGGCGATCCGCGCCGAACACCACCGCAGCTACCTCGGAGACCTCCAAAAAGGTGTCCGCAACCGCCGAGAATGCCTCATCCTCCGCCTCGTCCGTAATCGGATGAAAGAGGAGGCACCACTCGGCTCCCTCCCGGGACGCCGAGAGAACGGTCGTCAGAAGGCACCGAGTCGCTTTGGGCGGCCCCTCCCGGGGGCGCACCAACACCTGCCGCGGCGCCTGGGATCCGTTGGCCCCTCGAGTCGCAAGGGAAGCGACCGGCGACTCTCCGCCCTCGCCGGCGTCGATGTCCAGGGCATCGGAAATCGGCCGCCCGAGGGCACCGGACGCGGCTACCCCGAAGAGGAGAGCCATCGAGTCGTTCCAAACCCGAACCCGTCCGTCGGCACCGAGAATACACAATCCGTCGGGAAGAGAAGAAGAGGTGGCGGAAAACGGCAAGAAGGCTTCACCCACCCCTTAAATTGTATGCCTTCGGCTCGGCAATGCAATCGCGGGCGGTCGGGATTTTGCGAAGGGCCACCGGGGCCGAATAGGCCCCGGCGGAGGTCTGGGCGGTGGAGGCTATACCTTGTCGAGAGCCTCCGAGAG
>CAYPUT010000031.1:0-16414 GCA_964413945.1 uncultured Spirochaetaceae bacterium | reverse complement strand
GATCCTTAAGGATGTCGTCGATGTGCTCGATGCCGATCGAAAGGCGTACCAACTCCGGCGGGATACCCGCCCGCCGTTGCTGTTCGTCGCTCATCTGGGAGTGGGTAGTACTCGCCGGATGGATCGCAAGGCTCTTGGCGTCCCCGACGTTCGCCAAATGCGAAAAGAGCTCTAAGGAGTTGATAAAGTCCTCCCCGGCCTTCCGTCCCCCCTTGATACCGAAGACCACCATCCCGCCGTAACCCTTCTTGAGGTAGCGCTTCGCCGTCTCGTGGGTCGGGTGGCTCGAAAGACCAGGGTACCTGACCCAGTCGACCTTTTTGTGACGGCTCAGGAACTCCGCAACGGCCAAGGCGTTCTCGCTGTGCCGCTCCATCCGGAGGGCCAGGGTCTCCAACCCCTGGAGAAAGATCCAGGCGTTGTCCGGAGAAATTGCCGCCCCGAGGTTCCGCAAGGGTACCAGACGCATCCTCAGGATGTAGGCGATGGGATTGAGGTCCCCGAGATCCTGGGCGTACCGCACCCCGTGGTAGCTCGCGTCGGGCTCGTTCATCGTTTTGAACTTCGGGTCGGTCCAGTCGAAGGTACCGGCGTCGACCACGGCCCCCCCGATACCCGTCCCATGGCCGCCGATCCACTTGGTCAACGAGTTGATGACGATATCCGCCCCGTGGTCGATGGAGCGCAGCAGGTAGGGCGTCGTAAAGGTCGCGTCGACAAGAACCGGAAGGCGGTGCCGGTGGGCAATATCGGCGATGGCCTCGAAATCCGGGACGTTCAAAGTCGGGTTCCCGATCGTCTCGAAGAAGATCGCCTTGGTCTTATCGTCGATAGCCGCCTCGAAGTTCTTCGGGTCGAGGGGGTCGACGAAACGGGTTGTGATGCCGTACTGCGGCAGGATGTCGTTGAACATCGTAAAGGTGCCGCCGTAGAGGCTGTTGCTCGAGACTATCTCGTCCCCGGCGGTCGCGACGTTGATGACCGAGTAGAAGACCCCGGAAGTCCCGGAGGCCAGGGCCAGAGCCGCCGCGCCCCCTTCGGTTGCCGCGAGACGTTGCTCCAGGACGTCCTGCGTCGGGTTCATGATCCGGGTATAGATGTAACCAAGCTCTTTGAGGGCAAAGAGATTTGCCGCATGCTCGGTATTCCTAAAATGATACGCCGTCGTCCGGCTAATCGGCACCGCTCTACTCGGGTTCTCGGCGCCCTTTTCCTGCCCCGCGTGGAGCGCGAGGGTTTCGATATTGTTCGTAGCCATAGGATCTCCTCCATTAGTCGTCTTCGACGAGGCGAATACTCAAGTAGCGCTGTCCACTATCACCCGCAAATACCGTTTGATTCAAGGCTTTCAGTCGGTGGCAAGGAAGGCATCAAACGGGCTTCGCGGCGAGAACGATTACCTTTGCCGGATCGAAGGAGGCCTCGACGGTCCCCCGGGGGACCGGTTCCCCCGCCGGGATAGTCATGTCGAGGTCCCGCGCCCCGACTCGAATCCGGCAGCTGCTGTGGCTCCCGTAGGACACACTCCGGACCACCTCTCCCGTCACACGAAAGGGACCGGCGCCCCCGGGTCGGAGATCCTCGGGACGAATGCTAATCCATACGGCGCCGTCGGGAGTACCGTTTCCCCGGCGGTTGTCCGGCTGACGCCCCACGGGAAGCAAGACGGTCCCGATATCGGTTCTGACCTCCCGGCCTCGTTTGGTACCGGAAAACCAGTTTCGGTTGCCGAGAAACTGGGCAACCTCCCGGGACTCGGGAGCCGAGAGAATCTCCTGGTAGCTCCCAACCTGCCGGACCCTCCCGTCGAGGACAACCGCCATCCGATCCGAAAGCGTCGCGGCGTCGTGGCGGTCGTGGGTAACGATAACGATGGTGGTGTCGTAGGCGGCCCGGGTGGCGCAGACAAGGTCCCGCATCTCGTCCCGGAGGTGCTCGTCGAGGTTCGAGAGCGGCTCGTCGAGGAGCAGGAGCCCCGGCCGGAGCGCCAGGGCCCGGGCCAGGGCGACCCGCTGCCGCTGGCCTCCGGAGAGCTGGTGGATACGCCGTTCGGCAAAGCCTCCGAGGCGGACGTACTCCAGCGTCTCCTCGACCCGAGAGAGCCGTTCGCCGGTGGCCATCTTCGCCATCCGGAGTCCGAAGGCGACGTTCTCGCCGACGGTCATAAACGGAAAGAGGAGCGGATTCTGAAATACCATCACGGCGTCCCGGGCCTCCGGAGGGACCCGAGAGACGTCGGTACCGTCGAAGAGAACCCGCCCTGTTTCGGGAACCAAGAGCCCGGCGAAGAGCTTGAGAATCGTCGTCTTCCCGCTCCCCGAGGGACCGAGAATACAGAATACCTCGCCGGCGTTAATTCCGAAGGAGACGTCCTCGATGGCGGCCGGGTGATGCCGGGTGTAGTGGTGGGTCACCGCTTCCAGGGAGGGGGAAATCATAGGCGTCCGAAGGCTCCGAGGACCGACGCCCGCCGGGAGAGATGCCCCGCCGTCACTAAGAGGATGCCGATTGCCGGCAGCACGAAGATAATCGAGAGGGCGGCGGTAACCCCGTGATCCCCGGAGCCTGCGAAGGCAAAGAGGAGCACCGGGACGGTCAGCACTCGGCCTCCCCCGATCAAGAGGGTAATCGCGTATTGACTCCAGGAAACAAGAAACACAAAGAGGCTTCCGGCGGCGAGGCCCGGGAGTATCGACGGGAGGGTAATCCGCAAGAAGACCTGCGCCGGAGGGGCCCCGAGGGAGGCCGCCTGGTGCTCGAGGTCTTCGTCGAGGGAAGCGAACACCCCTTTCAAGACGACGATCATGTACGGGAGGGTCGGGAGCAGGTGCACCAGGATAACACCCGGTAGCGTATCCGCGAGCCTCAACCGCAGAAAGGTAACGTGTATCCCCATCGACACTACCAGCGGGGGAACGAGGAGGGGCATCAGAAGAAAGAGCTCCAGGGCCCCCTTTCCGGGAAACGTCCGCCGCGCGAGGGTTCGCCCAGCCGGAACGCCCACTACGGCGCAGAGCCCGGTAACGACCACCGCGATCACGCTGCTGTTGAACAGGGCTCGCCCGAGGCGGGATGCCGGGGAGAAGAGGTAGACCCAGGCGCGAAGGTTGATGAGCTCCGGAAAGAGCCGTGGAAAGGCCCAACCGCTGGAAAAGGGCCAGACGAGCAGGGGTACCAGCGGCAGGATTACCCCGACGGGCAGAAGGAACCGCAGCAGCGCCCCCCGGCGACGGCCGAGGGTAATCCGGTAGGTCACGCGGCTATCCATCCGACAACCGCCCCCGATAGCCCCGTCGCAGCACCCAGCGGTAGGCTGCGGCGAGACCGATTACCAGCAGGGCGATCGTAACGCCGAGGGCCATCGCTTCCGCCCGCATCGAGAGGTCGACGTCGACGTACTCCCGGTACGCCAGGACGGCCAGCATCGAAGGAAAGGGGCGCCCGAGGAGCAGGGGCACCTCGAAGGAGCCGAAGGTGTAGGCGAAGATGATGATGGATCCGGGAATCAGAGACGGGAGGAGGTGAGGCACCATGACGTGCCGGACGGTCTGCCACGAGGTGGCGCCGTGGCTCCGGGCGACGGCCTCGTACTCGTCCCCACCGGCTTCGAGGAGCGAGAGCACGATAAGTCCGATAAAGGGTGCCTGCTTCCAAAGGTAAACCAAGGCGATGCCGATACCGTGCCGGTCGAATACCAGGCGCGGGAACCCCGCCGCGGAATCGATGACCCCGGCGTGGAAGGCTACCCGGGCCAGAAGACCGCTCTCCCGGAGCAGAAAGAGCATGCCGATCGCCGCAACCAGGTACGGGACCGTTAGGGGGAGTTGAAACAAGAGCAGGAGGCTCCGGCGCCGGGACTCCCGAAGGACCAGGGCCAAGGCGACCCCGAGGGCCACGGCGCCGGCAGTCGCCGCGACGGAAACGCCGAGGGTAAGGGCGAGGGAGGCGAGAAAGGCCGGCCTGATAAAGACGCTCCGGTAGGCGGATAGGGAAAGCTCCCCCTCCCCCCCGGGGGCCCAGAGGCCGAAGCTCTGGAGTACCCCGAGGAAGAGACCTCCGCCGAAGAGCAGAAGGACGATCAGAAAGGCAGGCAGGAGGGATGCAAGACGGGGCATGCGAGGCTACCTCTGGAGGACGTTCTCGATCCACCCGGCTTCGATGGCCCCGAGCCAGTCGGCCCGGAGCTCCGGAACCCTGTGACGCCTAAGCACCTCGGGCGACAGCACCGAGGGGGCCCTCTCCTGGCTCTCGAAGCGGCGTCTCCACTCCTCCGGGAGACGGTCGGTCGTAAGAACCGTCAAATCGCCCCAGACCCCCGGTCGACTCTTCTCGAATTGGGCTCCGGGATCGAGGATAAGATTTGCCGCGACCATCGCCGCCGCCTTGTGGGGCGAATTGTAGGGTATGGCGACAAAGTGCGTGTTGCCGATGGTCCCCTCGTCGAAGACGAAGGTCCGGGTCGACTCCGGATAGCGTCCCTGGGCAACCAGATTCGCGGCCTCGGCGGGGTTGTACGCCATGTCGAAAAAGACCTCGCCGTTCGCAAAGAGATCCTCCAGGGCCGTCGCCGTCTCCGGGTAGGTATCCCCTTCCCGCCAGAGATAGGGTTCGATGTCGTTCAGAAGCTCCCAGGCGCCGGGAGCCACCTCATCGTAGAGCGCCTGGTCGAAGGGCCCGAGGAGATTCTCGTACCCTCCGGCTACGTGGTAGAAGATGTGCCGGACGAAGGCACTTCCGGTAAAGTCCGGCGGGGCGGGATAGGTAAAGCGCCCGGGGTTGGCCCGGACCCAGTCGAGGAGCGCTTCGACGCTCTCCGGCGGCTTGCCCACCGCCGCCGAATCGTGGATCATCACCATCTGGGCGGAACCGTAGGGGGACTCGTACCCCTCTACAGGATAACCGAAGTCGAAGGCGATAGCCGGGTCGTCGAGATCGACGTAGTCGGCATTCGGAAGCCTGTGGGCGTAGGGCCCGAAAAGGAGCCCCGCCTCCTTCATCGTCCGGAAGTTCTCCCCGTTTATCCAGACGAGGTCCACGGAACCCCGGACATCTAATCCCGCGGCCTCTTCTCCGAGAACCTTGTTAACGAATACGCTCGCATCGTTCACGGGCACCATCTCGAGGGTAACACCGTACTCTTCCCGGAGACGTCTTCCGAGGTATCCGGTGACGTAGCGGTTAATCGCCTCGGACCCTCCCCACATGTAGAAGAAGAGGCTCTGCCCCTCCGCCTCCGCAGCGATACCCTCCCAACTCATGGCCCCGACGCGCTCTTCGAACGGGGGTGTACCCTCGGATTCGCCGGCTGCCTCCAGCGGCGTGGCCGCGAAGAGCGAGAGAAGCCCGATGAATGCCCCAAGAGCAAGACTCGAGAGTTTCGGCTTGGGCGCCATATATCTTACCTCCGCAATCAGAAATATATACCAGGTCCAATATATAGCCGCGGCTCTACATTTACAACGCCGGCCGCCGAGAGCTAGGGTGTCCATCAAACCCAAGTCTATGGCAGCGAACCTCCGGCTGCAAGCAAGGTGTCCTGCCGGAGGACACTCCGGCCTTGTCCCGGCTGCCGAGGGGACATATTTTCTTACGCATGAAGCTTTACCCTGCGTTCATTGCACTTCTTCTCCTTTTTGTCCCCCTGACCGTCCCGGCAACCGGCATCTCGGAAATCTCCGAGCCGGAGAGCGAAGAGACCCTCGAGACGCTCCTTCCCTTCGACTCCGCCGTTCGTCTCGGGAGGCTCCCGAACGGCCTTACCTACTACGTTAGAGAGAACGACGAACCCGAGGAGCGGGCATTCTTGCGGCTCGTCGTAAACGCGGGCTCGGTTCTCGAGGAAGAGGACCAACTCGGACTCGCCCATTTCGCCGAGCATATGGCTTTTAACGGCACCGAGGAGTTCGACGCCGACGAGATCGTCGCGTACCTCGAGTCCCTCGGCATGCGGTTCGGACCCGACGTGAACGCCTACACCGGCTTCGAGGAGACCGTCTACCGACTCCAGGTCCAGACCGACCAGCCGGGAAAGCTCCGGTCCGGTTTTCATATCCTCGAGCAGTGGGCCCACGAAATCCTCTTTCAGGAGGAGGAGATCGACAAAGAGCGGGGGGTCATCTACGAAGAGTGGCGCCAGGGACGGGGCGCCGCCGCCCGGATGCGGGATGAGTGGTTTCCCGTGCTCTTTGCCGGCTCCCGGTACGCCGAGCGCCTTCCCATCGGCGATCCGGAGCTCATCCTGAGCTTCGAACCGGAAGCGATCCGCCGGTTCTACCACGATTGGTACCGGCCGGAGTTGATGGCGGTGGTCGCCGTCGGGGACTTCGACGCCGACGAAGTGGTCGATATGATAGCCGACCAGTTCGACGCGGTCTCCCGCCGGGAGAATCCGCGGCCGAGGCCGACCTTCGGCGTTTCGGATCACGAAGAGACCCTCGTCGCCGTGGCATCGGATCCCGAGGCCGCCGGCACCCGGGTGAGTGTCTACGTAAAAGGTGAGGCGCAGGAGCTCAATACCGTCCGGGACTATCGAAGGCTCTTAGCCCACAATCTCTTCTCCATCATGCTCAATTCCCGCCTCGATCAACGCTCCCGGGAAGAGGACGCCCCCTTTCTGAACGCCGGCGCCGGGCGCGCGGGACTCGTCAGGACCAAGGAGACGACGGTTCTGACGGCCCAGACTCGGGACGACCAGATTGCCGCGGGCCTTACCGCCCTCATTGCCGAGACGCGGCGAGTCGCCGAGCACGGCTTCTTGGATGCGGAGCTCGAACGCGCCGGGCGGCGCCTCTTAACCGGCTACGAGCAGTCCTACCTCGAACGGGAAAACTCCCCCTCTTCGGGGTTTGCCGGGGAGTACACCCGGCACTACCTCGAGGGGGAGGCCGCCCCGGGAATCGCCTTCGAGTACGAGCTTGCGAAGGCCCTGATCCCGACCATCACCTTAGAAGAGCTCCGGCAGATGGCCGAGGACTATCTCGGCCCGGAAAATCGAGTCGTCACCGTGACCACCGTCGAGCGGGAAGGGGCGACTCCGCCGTCGGAGACGGACATTCGACAAACCCTCGCCCGGGCGGAGTCGATGCCCGTCGAGGCCTACGAGGAAACCGTCGCCAACCGGGCCCTGATGTCCGAGTTGCCGGAACCCGGGCGAGTCGTGAGCCGCCGGGAGCTTCCGGACGTCGACGCCGTGGAGTGGAGGCTTTCCAACGGCATCCGGGTCGTCGTAAAGCAGACGGACTTCCGGGCGGACGAGGTGCTGATGAACGCCTACAGCCCCGGCGGTTCCTCAAAGGCCACGGACGATGAGTACCTCTCTGCTATTCACGCCACCGAGATTGTTATGGAGTCGGGACTCGGCGATTTTTCGGCGTCGGATCTCGAGAAGCTCTTGGCGGGGAACACCGCGACGGTGGAGCCCTACATCGGGGAGCTTACCGAAGGAATCGAAGGCTCCGCCGGACAGGAGGATCTAAAGACCCTCTTTCAGCTTACCCATCTTGCGATGACCGACCCCCGCCGGGATCCGATAGCGTTTGCTCGGGTCGTCGAGCGGCTCCGGGTCGAGCTACGGAACGAGATGGAGGAGCCGCAGACGCGGTTTATCTCCACCTTGCGGGAGATACTGTTTCAGGATCACCCCCGGCGCCGGCAGCTCGCGCCGGAGGACGTCGAGCGTATCGACCTTGACGCGGCCCTATCGTTCTACCGGGAGCGGTTTGCCGACCCTTCGGACTTTACGTTCTTTTTTGTCGGGAGTGCGTCCCCGGAAACACTCGAGCCCTTCGTTACCCGGTACCTTGCGAGCCTTCCCGCGCTGAATCGGAACGAAGGCTGGGAAGATATCGGGGTGGAGACGCCCGAAGGGGTCGTGGACCAAGAGGTCTACGCCGGGATAGAGCCGATAAGCCGGGTCGGGATTGTCTTTCACGGCGAATACAACTGGGGCCGGGAGAACAACTACCGGCTCCGGTCGACGGCGGATCTCCTAGGCCGTCGCCTCCGAGAGGTTATCCGGGAGGAGGAGGGAGGTACCTACGGGATTGGAGCCTGGGCTTCGGTTCGCCGCTATCCCGACCCCCTCTACACGGTCTTTATTACCTTTTCGACGGACCCCGATCGGGCGCAAGAGCTGACCGACCGGGTGATGGGGGTCGTGGAGGAAGTGACCGCCGGTAACATTTCGCGGGATCTCGTGGAACGGGTTAGGACGACGCAGCTGGCGGATTTCGAGTCGGCCCGGCGCACCAACGGATTCTGGCTGAACGCTCTGTGGGAATCGTACTTCCACGACCTCGATCCCGGGGTTCTCTTGGATTATCCGGACTTGGTGGAAGGTTTGACGCCCACGGTTGTGGAGGAGACCGCCGTCCGGTACTTCGACATGGACCGGATGGTAACGGTCACCCTCTATCCGGAGGAGGCTGCGTCTCTGGACGCCGAACGGAGCGCCACGAGAGCCTCGGTTATGGCCCTCGAATCCTCCAGCAGCGTTCGATAGTAGGATTCGGCCTCTGCACAGGTAGGGTCCTCGTGGCAGGCGACAACCTGCCCGGCCCTGCCGTGGAGGCGCTCGTGAATCTCGTCGAGGACGATAAAGCGTTCGTCCTCCCGGCCCTTTTCCTTCTGCTGATCGATCCAGCTTCCCAACTCGCACGTGTGGTGGTTCGAGACTTCCTCGACGGAGAAGCTGATTCTTCCGTCGAGGAGCGACCGGACCCGGGAGACCCAGGATTGATGGGACAGGATAATGGAGGAGTAATCGAGCCCGTCCTCCTGCTCTTCCCGGAGGGTGTCGTCCTCGGTAAGCGTGAAGTGATCGACCCCTTCCCGAAGCTCCCGAACGCTGCGGTTGTTGCGAATGCTCAGCTGGGAAATCTCGTTTATCGCGAGGTTGATGTTCTGAACCTCTTCGGTAATCTGGTCGACGCTCTCGGCGGTGACAATTGAGATCTCCTTCTCCGAAAGGAGCGCGTTGTTGATCTCTTCGGCGCCGACCTGCATCTCCGAGGCGCCTCCCCGTATCTGCTCGGTTATCTGCAGAAGCTCCGCGGCCGCCCTTAGCACCTCCTGGCTTCCCGCCGCCAGCTCGTTGGTGCTACTCGAAATCTCGTCGAAGGATTCGGTAACATTTCCGACCTCGGAGTGGATCCGAGAGAAGGCCTCGCCGCTCTCGTTGCTCGCCGTCTGCGCCGTCTTTATCCGTTCCACGAGATCCCGAAGGAGCCCGGCGATATGGGTGGAGTTCTCCGTCGTCGACTCGGCGAGCTTCCGTATCTCGTCGGCTACTACGGCAAAGCCGCGGCCGGCGTCCCCGGCGTGGGCCGCCTCGATCGCGGCGTTCATAGCCAAAAGGTTGGTCTGGGAGGCGACCTGGTCAATCACCCCAATGGTTTCGATAACGTCGTCGACGCTCGCCCCGATCTCCCCGATAATCTCGTTCGTGTTGGCAACCCGGTCTCCCCCGGCGGAGGTTATGTCGATGAGCGACGAGACCGCCTCCCGGCGCTCCTTGGCAATCCGGGCGACGCTGGCGATCGAGGCGTTCATCTGTTCGATCGACGCCGACGTTTCGGTGACCGCCGCCGCCTGGTGAGAAATCTGTCCCACCAGACTCTGGATATTTGCGAGAATCTGCTCTACGGCGGTGGACGAGGATGCGACCTGGGAGGAGAGCTTTTCCACCTGCTCCTGAATGGAAACCACGTGGGAGGTAATCTTGGTAGTTCCGCCGATCGTCAGCTCGATCTGAAAGCTCAGCTGCTCGCTGATCGCTTGGCTTCCGGCGACCGTCCGGCAGACCGACTCGAGGGCTTCCCGGAGATCCTCCAAGGCACTCGAAAAATTGCTCTCGAGGCGTCCGAGAATGTCCCGCGCCTGTTGCGATACCCCGGGACGGAGGTCCCCCTCGGCCATCGACCTGGCCCCGGCGACAATCCGGGAGATCCGGGAGGTTACCGACCGGCCGATGGCGACGGAAAGAAGCACCAAGAAGAGAAGGGCCACCCCAACAGTCGCGACTACCGACACGAAAGAGACAAAGATGCTATCCCGGACCGCTTCGATCGCGGCGTCCCCACGGCGGTCTTCGACGGCCCGGAGGCGCTCGAGGTCTTCGATCAAGGTTTGGTTATGGAATTGGATGTTCCCGGCGTCTATGACGCCCTGGGGAGAGGAAGCGATTCGCTCGATACCTTCCATGTAACGCTCTAGTTCGGCGGCGATTCGATCGACGATCTCTTGCTCCTCGGCGCTTTCGAGGGACAGACGCGATAGAGCGTCCTGGGCTCCTCGATACGACGCCCGAGCGGCCTCCACCGCTCCCGAATCGCCGGTCAAGAGAAGGCGAAAATAGCTGTGAGCCACCCCGCCGTATCCGAGGGCGGACCGCAGATCGTCCAAGAGACGTCCCCGGGCAATGACATCGTCCCGAACCGTTAGCACCCTGTCGTCGAGACGAGAGAGATTTAGGTACTGCACGGTCCCGATGCCCAGGAGGGCCAGGATCAAGATGGTGAGCAAAAGGGCGGCGGCGACCCCGAGGGGCAATCTTCGCACTCGGTTTTTAGACATGGAGCCTCCCGTCCTTAGATTATCGGACCGCAAGACACCTTCTTTGATTGCCGAAGAGGGTCGATTACCTAAAAGGATCTGCCCGATCTATCAGCTGTATCGTAATCCCAAAGGGGTCCCGGAGCATAACAATCACGTCCCCGTCAGGGGAGGTCGCCGGCGGAATGTCCTCGGTGGAACCGGCCGACAAGAGAGCCTTGGCCGTCCCTTCGACGTCTTCGCACTCGTAGGCGATATGAACGGTTAGCGAATGGGTCCCCTCGCCGTCGAAATACGGGACATCGTCCCGGCTATACAGCTCGAAGACCATCCGTCCCGTCGAATCGGCGAGAAAGCTTGCACCGGCGGGATACCGCCGGACTACCGTGAATCCGAGATGCGTTGCGTAAAACTCTTCCACCGCCTTCTGATCCCGGACGTTCAGGGCGAGGTGTTCGAATGCTCCTACCATGCCCGGGAGTATACACCTTCGCCCCCGGAGCGTCAGGTGGCCCTGGGCCTCATGCGGCTCCGGCGCTTCGCTTTCGGTCGTAGAAAAGGCCGTAGACCGAGGGAATCAGCACTAAGGCGGTGATCGTCGAGAAAACCAGCCCGAAGATTATCGTTGCCGCCATCGGCCCCCAGACGACGGACCATCCGCCGAGGCCGATCGCCGTCGGCAGAAGACCGGCGATGGTGGTCAGGGAGGTCAGAAGAATCGGCCGCAGCCGCAACCGAGCCGACTCGATTACCGCCTCGCTCACCACGAGGCCCTCCTTCCTCCGCTCGTTGATAAAGGAGATCAAGACGATCGAATCGTTGACGGCGATGCCGGCAAGGGCGACCCCCGCGTAGATAACCGTCGTCGAGAGGGCCACGCCGGAGATGACCAGAAAGAGGATGACGCCGACGAAGGCAAAGGGAACGGTAAAGAGAATCAGAAGCGGCTGGGAGTAGCTTTTGAACTGGGTTCCGAGGATCGTGTAGATCAGGAGAATCCCGATCAAAAACACCCGGGCGATATCCCCGAGGAGGTTTGCAAACTCGGCAAACTCGCCACCGACCCGAAGCTCGACGCCGGGATACTTCGGAGCGAGCTCCTGGTCGAACAGCTCCTGGATCCTTCGGTTTATTTCCGGGACCGATTCGGTGGAGTACGCCTCCGACTCGACGGTGACCTCCCGTTCGAGGTCGAGCCGCTTGATCGACGCGAAGGCCTCCCCGGACTCAAGATCCGCGACGGAGGTAAAGGGTATACGGGTGCCGGCTCTGTTCGGGATTTTGAGCTGGAGTATGCGGTCGATGCCGGCACGCTCCGGCGTCTCGTACTGGACGACGATGTCGGTCTCTTCGTTATTCCGGAAGATGGTCCCGGCGTTTATGCCGTCGAAGGAGCCCCGGACATAGGAGCCGATTGCCTCGGTCGAGAGGTCGTATCGGGCGGCTATCTCGTTCCGGACCGCGACGGTAAGCTCCGGGCTCCCTCCTTCGAGGTTGTCGGTAACCCCGAAGAGCTCCGGGTAGTCGCGCAACTCCGTCTTTATCCGCTCCGAAACGGCGATCAGCTGGTCGTAGTCGTCGCCGAAGAGCCGAAAGACCACCGGCGGGTCCGTCGGCGGCCCACCCTGGACTTTGCGAAACTCCACGGAGTCGGCCCCGGCGATGTCGGAAGTTATCCCTTGGATCTCCGCCATAATTTCGGTGATGCTCCGCTCCCGACCCTCGTCGGCCTCGGTGAGGTCTACCAGGAGCTGCCCCACCTGCGCGTTCCGGACGTTCTCGTTTTCGTCCCCGGCGAACCCGATAAAGGTGCTTACCGAAACAACCTCGCCGTTCCCCCGCAGCGGAAGAATCCGTTCTTCGTAACGCCGGAGAAACTCGTTGGTTCGGTCCAAGGGGGTACCGGTGGGCATCTCCACGTCGATGTAGAAATAGGTAAAATCCTCCGACTCGAAGAGGTTGGTTTGGATCGTCCCGATGAGGGAGAAAGATCCGAGGATTACGGCGATCATTCCGACGAGAACCCACCCTCTGCGCCGGTAGAGGCGGCGGAGAAGCGCTTCGAAGCCGCGTTGAAGTCCGGCGAATCGGTTCTTCGGCTGCTTCTTCGGGTTTCCGTTGCCCCCGGGCCAGTCGGCAAAGTGGGAGGGGAGAAAGACCGCGGCCTCGAAGGTCGAGGCGATAAGGGCGATCGAAACGGTAACCGGGACGATCCGCAAGAATCGCCCGATAACCCCCGGGAGAAAGGTCAGCGGCAGGAAGGCGGCAACCGTCGTCGCCGTCGCCGCGATTACCGGGACGATAACCTGGTCAACCCCCTTTACCGCCGCGTCGCGCCGGGAGAGCCCCTCCCCCCGGAGGCGATAGCTGTTTTCCACAATCACGATCGCGTGATCGACGATCAGACCGAGCACCAGAACCATCGCAAAGAGGGTGTTGCTGTTCAGGGTATCCCCGAGAGCCTCGAGGACCACAAAGGTGATGGCGAAGGTGATGGGTATACCGAGAGCCGTCATCGCGGCGTTTCGAAAGCCGATGACGGCGAACAAAAGCAGAATCAAGAGCCCCAAGCCGATCAAGGCGTTCCAGACGAGAACGTCGAGGCTATCCCGGATCTGGACGGTCGAATCGTTTAGGAAGCCGGCCCTGACCCCCGGGGGCAGTTGGCCCTCGAAGTCGGATAGGGTCCGGCGGACCTCTTCCGCGATGTCTACCGAGCTCCCGCCGGGAATCTTAGTCACCCGGAGAAAGATGGCCTGCTCGCCGTTAAACCGGGCGCTCGTCCCGTCGGGGTCGAAGGTGTCGAGAACCGTGGACAGGTCTCCGACCGTCACGATTCCCCGTCCCTCGGCGGGACGGCGCACAACGATCTCCCGGAACTCCTCCGGCGCCTGCGCTTCGCCCACCGTCCGGATCAGAAATTCCCGGGAGGGCGTAGTAAAGGTGCCTCCGGGAATGACGACGTTCCGGCTCCGAACCGCGGCGACAACCTCGGTTAGGTTCGCCCCGATCCCTTCGAGACGGTCGGGGTCGACCTCGATGCGAATCTGCCGGTCCCGGGATCCGACGAGGAGGATGTCCGAGACTTCCTGAGTACCGCTCAGGCGGTTTTCGAGATCCCGGGCGGCTTGGTTGAGGGTAGCGTATTCCACGTTCCCCGAGAGCACCACCTCGATAACCGGAATGAAGTCCGTGGAAGAGAACTCTTCGATCGACTCTTGAAGCACGTCGTCCGGAAGCTCGACGTTGGCGAAGCGGTTCTGAACCTCCTGAAAGAGCCGCTCGAACTCCGCCCGGTCGATTCCTTGGTCAAACTGGATAAGAATCTGAGAGAGCCCTTCGACCGAGACACTCGAGATTTGGTCCAGATTCTCAAGACCCGACATCTCGTTTTCGATCCGCACGGTAACGCTCCGCTCGATGTCCTCCGCCGAGACCCCGGGGTACGGCACGGTAACGTTGACGAAGTAAAAGGGAACCTCGGCGAACTGTTCCTGCGGGAGCCGGGAGACGCTGAAGGCTCCGAGGGCAAGAACCACCACCATCAGAATGTTGATCAGTACGGGGTTCGAGACGGAAAAGCGTCCGATGCTCACAGAAGGTCTCCGGTCGCCCCGGTAACCGTCACCTCCACGGGGTCCTCATCCTCCAAGGCGCCGAGACCCGACGTTATGACGAGATCGCCGAGGGCTAATCCGGAGAGCACCTCCGCCTTTCCCCCGACACGACGGCCGATCCGAACGCTCCGTTGCAGTGCCTTTCCCCCTTCGGCGATAAAGACGACCGACTCGTCGCCCCGCCGGAGAACCGCCGCGGCGGGGATTACCATTGCCTCTTCGGCTCCTGCCGGTTGGATAAGCGCCCGGGCGGTCATCCCGGAGCGGACCGGTTCGTCGCAGCTGTTCTCCCACTCCACGATAACCGGAAAGCTCCCGGTCCGGGGATCGCTTCCGGCGGCCACGGCGGTTACCCTGGCCTCGGGAGCTGCTCCGGGACACGCGGCAATCTCGATCTCCGCAGGAAGGCCCGGACGAAGGTACCGCACCTCCCGCTCGCCGACGGCGCCGGCCAACTGAAAACGCTCGATATCGACGATTCGGGCAACCACGACGCCACGATTCAGATAGTTTCCCCCGGTTACTCCGGGGTCCCGGGTGGCTACGGCGCCGGAGATCGGCGCTCGAATTGTCTGATCCTGATAGCTCTTGAGGGCCCGCTGGTACCGCGACTCGGCGCCGGCGGCCGCCGACCGGGCCCGGGCAAGGTCCGCCTGACTGGCGTTTCCGCTCTCGAAGAGCCGCTCCGCCGCGGCCAATTCCAGATTCGCCGTCTCCGCCTGGTTCCGCGCCTCTTGCATCGCAAGTCGCTCGATGGTGTCGTCGAGGCGGAGGAGCACATCCCCCCGCTCTACTTCCTGTCCCAGGTCGAACTCCACCCCACGAATGACTCCGCTCGTCTCCGAAACGACGTCCGCTTCCGAGGCACCGGAAATGAGTCCCGAAATTTCGATCTGATCGACGAAGGTTCCCCGGGACACTTCGAGGGCTTGTACCGCGAGAACCGTCGGTTCGGACTCTCGGTTCCAGGTAGCGGCGCTGCCGCCTTCCTCGCCTCGGCCGCAGGAAGCAAGACCCGCAATCAGCATGGCCGTCAACATACAATATCCGAGACCCTTAAGGACCCCGGCAAGCCTCACGCGATGCATAATCCTCCCCCGTCGCCACACCCAGTGGCTCGGCGGGAAAAAGCTAATCAGGTTGTTTGGGTAAATCAAGAACGAATAGTCGGGGGACAACCGGGGTTTTCGGCCCCGGAGCCCCGGCCCCTACTCGCTGATCACCAGCTCGTAGGGGCCTTCCGAGTCTTCCCAGTAACCGGAAACGATTACGGTGTAGCTTCCCGTCTGTTCGAGCTCCCAGCTAATCCGGGAGTCGGTTCCGGAACCGTCGTCGTTCTCGGCTACGACGAAGCCTTCCGGGCCTTCGAGGACGAGGTAGGTGTCGAAGGCGCCGGAGGTCAGGTCGATGGTCACGTACTGCCCGGCTCGGCCGTCAAAACTGTGTCGCCGGAAGCGCTTGCCTTCCGAGTCCCGGGGCGCCGTGGCGTCAAGCTCCCCGGAAAAGCGGGCGAGGAGCCGAACCTCTCCCCCCGCCCGGTAGGAGACGGAGTAGAGACCCGTTCCGCTCCCGGAGAAGCTGGTGGCGTAGACGTCGTAGGTGCCGGTTTCCGGGGCGACGACGTCGAGAAGAGAGTTCGTGCTGCCGGCGAAGCCGTCGTCGTTCGCGTATTCCTGTCCCGAAGGTCCGATAACGGTCAGGTAGGTGTCGAAGAAGTCGGAAGTCATTTCCAGGACGATGCGGTGGTTCGCCAGGGCCTGAATGGTCAAGCGCTGCTCTCCGGTCATAAGCGCCGTAACCTCTTCGCCGTCCTCCAGGGTCCGGCCGTCGACGACTTCTTCCACGTCATCTCCGAGGACGAACTCGGTCACGGTTAGCATGTAGCGGCCGGATTCCTCGGCCCCGAAGGCGGACACTTCGATTTCCACCGCCTCGTCCCGGCTAAAGGTGTACATCAAGCGGGAGTCGGTAATCCCGGGCTCCCGGTCGTCGTTTTGGACCGTGAAACCGGAGGCTTCCCGGAGCGTCAGGTAGCTGTCGAAGTCGCCGGACGTCACCTCGACGACGACCATGTCACCCGTCCGGCCGTAAAGCGAATAGACGTCCATCCCCCCGGCGTTCGAGTCCAGAGTGGCGCGAATGGTCTGCCCTACCCGGACCTCCTCCGGAGGTTCCGTTTCCCGCACCAGAATCGTATAGTCCCCGTAACTGTTGAGAAAAGGTGGTCGCTCCGAGCTGGAGAAGTA
>CAYPUT010000030.1:0-22743 GCA_964413945.1 uncultured Spirochaetaceae bacterium | reverse complement strand
GGCCGAGGTCGAGGATGGATACCGGGCCCTCAACCGGGGAAAGGTTGTCGAGGCCTTCCTTATCTTCCGGAGTCTCATACAGCAGGTTCCCGAGGATCCGGACGTACAATTCTACTACGAGGAGGCCCTCCGGGCCCTCCGGAACCAGGCCCTTACCCTCGCCGAAATGACCACGAACAGGGGACTCCCGGCGGCGGAAAACATTCTCTACGCCGGTCGATGGGAGGGCGCCCGGGGCCTGGTAAAGATCGGCTCTCTGGTGCCCCGCAACACGGCCGCCTTCGCCTACGACGTGGAGTTTATGCGCTTCGATGACACCGCAGGGGTTCTCGAGCACCTTCGGGCAGACGCCGGGAAGCTCATCGACGGAACTCTCTACTTTCGGCTTATCGATGAGAAGCCCGAAGAGGCCCGGATCACCACAACCGCCGAGTGGCTCGTCGGCGATCCTCCGCCGGGAGAGCCCTTGCTCATTCTCGACCACACGGCGCAAGCCTTGATGCTCTTTTCCGCCGCCGCGGACGGTTCACCGACCCGGGGTATCGCCGGGCAGATCCGTATGCTCGACCAGGGGCCCGAAGCCGGGTACCGATCCCGTCCCGTCGCCGCCGACCTGGCGCTCTCGTTTACCCAGCCCTTCGCGCTTGTCGTTCTCTCGATCGGCGCCATCGGATTCGGCTGGTCCCACCGGAGCAGGTACCTCCGACGCCCCTTCGCGCTGCTCCTCCCCGGAGTCATCTTGGCGCCCTTTGTCGTCAAGGTTGTCTACGAGATCTACCTCGAGGCACACCGGTCGATCGTCTTGCTGGTCCTCCGGTCCCTCGAGTTCTCCACGACCCTCCTGGTCTTGGCGGTTGTGGAGCTTGCCCTTCTCTTCGGTGCCATCTTCTACCTAGCCCGAGAGGTAAATCAGAGCGCTTCATGAGACCCTGGGGCCGCATCGTCGGCGCTGCCCTCGGAATCCCTGCGGGAATACCGGGGGTCGCCTTTGGTTTCTTAGTGGGATATCTCATCGACAAGGCCTTCGAGAATCGGGGCCGGAGCGTACGCTTCGAACGGTTTCTTTCCCGCCCCGAGGACACCGACGTCGACAAGCGCACCGGAGTCCTCTACCTCGCCGTCGGCATTCTTGCCGAGGCTCCCGGGGGACTCGGCTGGAGCGAAGGGCACCAGGCGCTTCTTGCCGAGTCCGGAGGCAAACCCGTCGCCGAATCCCAGCGCAGACAGCTTGTCGCTACCGCAGCGGCACGCCCCGGTTTTCCCCTTCGGGGGGGGCTCGCCTGGGCGAGGCAGGAGATGAGCACCCCGGAAGCGGTGGCGCTTACGGCCCTCGTTTTGCTTCCCCCGGGACCGGAAAAGGGTGCGAGCCTTACCCAGGTTCAAGTGGCGCGCCGGGTCGCCGACGCCCTCAGGCTGACCGCCGATAAGAAACGGGAGGCTTGGAACCGGGCCCGGCCGCTCCCCCGGGACGCCGCGGCCCTCCTGGGGGTGGGAGAGGCTGCCGATAGCCGGGAGCTCCAGGCAGCCTACCGGCTGTTGGCGTCCCAGTTTCATCCCGATTCCTTGGCCGTTTTCGAGGAGCCGCAGCGAAAAGAGGCGACGGAGGCCTTCGTTCGAATCCGGGGAGCTTACGACCGCTTGCGTCCCCTGGTAACGGCTTGGTTCTCCGACGCTCCCTAACCGATCGTACCCCGGTCGATCTGGGCTCCAAGGGCTTGGAGCCGGGGAACCAGGTTCTCGTACCCCCGCTCGATCTGGTAAACGTTGTGGATTACGCTCTCCCCCTCGGCGCAGAGGGCGGCGATTACCATCGCCATTCCGGCCCGGACGTCCGGAGAGGTCAGCTCGGATCCGGAAAGCCGGGCGGGGCCCGTTACCACCGCCCGGTGGGGATCGCAGAGGACCACCCGGGCTCCCATGCCGATCAATTTGTCGACGAAGAACATCCGGGACTCGAACATCTTTTCGTGGACAAGGATGGTTCCGTCAACCTGAGTCGCGACCACCAGAATGATGCTGATCAGGTCCGGCGGAAAGCCGGGCCACGGCGCGTCGTCAATTTTGGGAACCGAGCCGCCGAGGTCCGGAACCACCTTTAGACTCTGCCCCGGTGGGACACGGATGGAGTTTCCGTCGCGCTCCCAGTAGATGCCGAGGCGGCCGAATGCCAGCCGCATCATGCGCATGTGGTGAGCAGGCGCCTCCTCGATGACGATCTCGCCGTGGGTAACCGCCGCGAGGCCGATAAAAGAGCCCACTTCCATGTAGTCGGCGCCGATCCGGAAGCGGCACCCCGAGAGCTTCTTGACCCCTTCGATCCGCAGAATGTTCGAGCCGATGCCCTCGATCTTGGCACCCATCGCGTTCAACATGTTGCACAGATCCTGGATGTGGGGCTCTGACGCGGCGTTCTCGATAGTCGTTCTTCCCTCCGCCAGAGAGGCCGCCATGATCGCATTTTCCGTCGCGGTCACCGACGCCTCGTCGAGAAAGATCTCTACACCCTTGAGCTTGTTCGCCGTTATCTCGAAGAGTCCTTCCATCTCGACTCGGGCCCCGAGGGCCGAAAGGGCCAAGAAGTGGGTATCGAGGCGCCGGCGTCCGATGACGTCTCCTCCCGGGGGCGGCAGGGTTACCCTGCCTGTTCTCGCGACCATCGGTCCCGCGAAGAGGATAGACGCCCGTATCTGTTTCGCCAGATCTCCGGGAATCTCCGAAACCGAGAGAGTGCTCGCCCGGACTCGGTATTCACCGTCGGTATCACCCTTGGAGACGCCGCACCCGAGGGCCCGTGCCACGTCGAGCATTACGCGCACATCCTCGATATCCGGGACGTTCTCTAAGACGACTTCTTCTTCGGTCAAAAGACAGGCGGCAATGCACGGGAGGGCGGCGTTCTTGTTTCCTGCGGCTCGGATGGTTCCCCGAATCGGAAAGCCGCCCTGAACTCGGTACTTGTAGACGCTCATCGCCGACCTTCCCGGTCGCTAGTCGAGCGGATATGGCACAAGCTCAAATTGTTCTCCTACGAAAGGGTTTTGTCGAAAGCGGACGCCCAAGAGAAACGAAAAGAGGGCGCCCTCGCAACAGACAACGTTAAAGGGCAGAATGATAGTCTCCCGCTCTTCGAGGCTCCCGAAGGGATTCTCGAAGAGCTGCGGCAGAAGGACATTCTCGATCCCTATTTCGGCAACGTAGCTAAAGGGGAAGGGCTCTCCGCCGGCAAAGGTGTCCTCCACGGGCCGAAAGTAGCCATCCAGCTCCGAAGGGGAGCTCGCGCCTCCGTTGGCTATCGAGCTCCACCGGCCCCCGAGAATTTTCGTACGCAGGTCACCAAGAAACTCCCGCAGGTTCCTTACGACGTTTATGGTCCCCAGCGGCGAGAACCCCGTTTCTTCGAGTTGATGGAGCGTAAGGTAGCTCTCGTAACCCCTGCCCTCTTCGAGTCGGGATTGCCGGGTTACCACCTCTTGGGTTTCGTCGTCGTCTATGTCAAAGACTTCGAATCCGGCGTTCGGATGCTTCGCCAATCGAAACAGCGACGGGTTCTCCCCATCTTGAAACACGACCCAGACTTCTTCGGTTCCCCGGGGTGTATAGAACTCTGTTGATACGGCGGCGGGAAGCGCCTTGGTTGCGTGGAGCGAAACCACAGAGAAGTTCCGGGCAGCGGAGTGATTCCCCAGGCCGACGGACCTTAGATCTCCGGGGCTCCGGGGCGACTGAAGATAGTACTCGAGAACGAAGGGGTAGCCCGGGCCCCCGGCATCCGGAGGGCGGGGAGGGCGGAAAAGCGAAGCCGACGGCAGCGCTCCGCCTTCGCCGGCCCGAACCGCCAGACTCGCAACGTCCTCCCGGCGGTCGCCGTCGAGGTCGTAAGCCAGAGCGACGGCGTACCGCCCCTCCTGCAGCACCTGTGTCTCCGCCGGAGAGGCTGCGAGCGCCCGCCGGAGGATGGCGTCTTCCCCGGAATCCGGACGTTCTGCGTTTTCCGATCCTGCATCAGCGGCGACCGGGGTCTCGGCGCCCCTCCCCCCGGACTCCCATTCCGAGAGTCCAACGCAGGAGGAAAGCAGAAGAAGGAGCAAGACACCCCCCACGAGGGGGCAGGGCCCTGGTAAACGAGTCACGACGGCGCAATCATACCCGGCTTGGGTTGTTTCGTGTAGCATGCATCGTGTAAGCTCTGCCGGATCCTATGCGAGTACTAAAGTTCGGAGGAAGCTCCCTCGCGGATGCCGAGCGCATCCGTAGGGCCATGGACATCGTTATCCGTCGCCGAGAAGCCTTTGGCTCGGTTGTTCTCGTACTCTCCGCGATGAAGGGCGTAACCGATGCCCTTCTCGATGCGAGCTTTGCCGCCGCGAAGGGAGACGAGGGTTATCAGGAACGTTTCTCCGAGATTCTCAAGAGGACCCAGCGGGTTCGGGAGCAGTTGGTTCCCGGAGACGGAGAGGTCTTCGAGGACACGGACCGGTTTCTCGAAGAGGTCTCCGACCTTCTCCGGGGCGTCATGCTCGTTCGGGAATGCTCCCCCCGGACCCGGGACCTTATCTTGAGCTTCGGCGAACGGCTGAACTGCCGGGTCTGTGCCGGCTACCTAACCTCCTTGGGTCTTTCCGCCCGGTACGTCGACTCCAGACCCCTTGTCCGAACCGACGACGCCTTCGGCGCCGCCAGGGTAGATTTCAGTACGACCTACGGGCAGCTTCGACAGGCCCTCGACGGATTCGACGGCGTCGCGGTGGTAACCGGCTTCATCGGGTCGACGGTCGAAGGGGTAACCACCACCATCGGCCGGAACGGGAGCGACTACACGGCTTCCCTCGTCGGCGCGGCACTCGGTGCCGAGGCGATCGAGATCTGGACCGACGTCGACGGAGTCTTGAGCGCCGATCCGAATCTGGTTCCCGACGCCTTCGTCGTCCCGGAGCTGAGCTACAGCGAGGCGGTGGAGCTCTCCTATTTCGGTGCCCGGGTTATTCACCCCTCCACGATGCTTCCGGCGATCGAGAAAGAGATTCCCCTCTGGATCAAGAACACCTTGAACGAGGACGCCCCGGGAACCCGGATTACCAAGACCGGAGGCGGCGAGAAACGTACGATTACCGGAATCGCCTCGATCGAGCACGTCGCCCTCATAAACGTCGAAGGCGGCGGTATGGTGGGGCTTCCGGGAATCGCCTCCCGGGTCTTTCGGGCCCTCGCGGACGCCGCGGTAAACATCATCATGATCTCCCAAGCCTCGTCGGAGCACAGCATCTGCATCGTCTGCGACGAGGCCAGTGCCCCCCGGGCCCTCGGGAGCCTCGATACCGAGCTCTCGCAAGAGCTCGCCACCCGGACCATCGATCAGTTCGAGCTGATAGACGATCTCGAGATCGTCGCGGTAATCGGAGCCAACATGAGGGGTACCCCGGGAATCTCCGGGCGCCTCTTCAGCGCCCTCGGGGACGCGGGGGTAAACGTTCTCGCCATCGCCCAGGGCTCCTCGGAGATGAACATCTCCTTCGTCGTCCAGGGGAGCGACCGCTCCCTCGCGCTGAACACCGTCCACCGGGCCTTTTTCGCCTCAGAGGGCTGCCGATGACCTTTGCCGGTACAAGGAGCCCGGAAAAGGTTGTCGGTCTCCGGGAGGCTCTGTTTCGCGGCCTCGCGCCCGACGGGGGACTCTATCATCCCGTCGAGACGCCCGACCTCTCTGGGGTCTTCGGCTCCTTAGAGCCCGACGCGCCCTTCGTCGAGGTAGCCACCCGGATGGTTTCTGCCCTCTTTCGCGATGAGTTCGGAGCCGAGGGAGCCCGGAAGCTCTGCGAAGAGGCCTTTCCCTTCTCCCCGGAGCTCTCCTGGGTTTCCGAAGGACAGGCGATTCTGGAGCTCTACCACGGCCCTTCCTGCGCCTTTAAGGACTTCGGCGCCTCCTTCTTGGCAACCCTAATGCAGCACTATCTGGCCGACGGAAGCGAACGGGCGGTCATTCTAACGGCCACCTCCGGGGACACCGGGAGCGCCGTCGCCCAGGCCTTCCTCGGACGGGAGAATATCGACGTGGTTATTCTCTATCCCTCGGGCCGGGTGAGCCCCCTGCAGGAGAAACAGCTTACGACCCTCGGGGAGAATATCCATGCCCTGGAGGTGACCGGCTCCTTCGACGATTGCCAGCGGATGGCAAAAGAGGCCTTTATGGATTCCGGGCTCCGCCTCGGGCCACGATTGACCTCGGCCAACTCCATCAACCTCGGGCGTCTTCTCCCCCAGTCGTTCTACTACGTATACGGCCGCCTCCTCGCCCGGCGCCCCCTCCCGTACTTCTGCGTTCCCAGCGGGAACTTCGGGAACCTGACCGCCGGGGTCCTGGCCTCCGAATGGGGTCTCCCGGTCCGGCGCTTTATCGCCGCGACGAACATCAACGACGTGGTGCCGGAGTACCTTGCCACCGGAAGCTACCATCCCCGGGCCTCCGAGCGGACCCTTTCGAACGCGATGGATGTCGGAAACCCGAGCAACTTCGAGCGCCTCGAGGCGATCTTCGCCCGGAATCCCGAGGCGATGAGACAGCGGATTGTCGGGGAGGTTGTGACGGATTCCCAAACGCTCCGGGTTATCCGGCGCTACCACGAGGAACACCACCGATTCTTCGACCCCCATACCGCTACCGGGGTCCTCGCCGCGGAACGGCTGCTTTCCCGGGAGAGCGACGCGACGGTCATTACCCTGGCGACGGCCCATCCGGCGAAATTTCTCGAGATCGTCGAGGAGGCCACCGGCGTCCGGCCGTCGATCCCAGAGCGGCTCTCCCGCCTCTTGGCTCGGGAGAAGCTCGCGACGGTAGTCGGGACCGACTACCGGGAGCTCAAGACCTTCTTAACCGACCGGTTCGGCAGCTAGGCGTACCCCGCCTGTCTCCGAAGCTCCTTCTTTCCGTCTTCCCGCCGGTACGGATTCCGCTCGTGTTTCAGAAAATCCTTGTAGACCCGGCAGGCCCGGTAGTAGCCTTCGGGACCCCGGAAGGTCGAAGAGAGGTCGCACCGGTAGAGCTCTAGAAGCGCCGGGAAGAGGGGGGACCGCATAAGCGCCGCGGTACGCCGGGTCGGCAGCCGGTGGAGGGCCCCGGGGATCATGTGGTACCGGATAAGCCAGGCGACACTCTCGATGGTATCCTCCGGAAAACCGAGGCGCCGGAGAAACCGCCGGGCGACCGTCGCGCCGTGGTGGGAGTGCTCGAGAAAGGGCTTTTCCCGGGTTCCCTCGGAGAGAGGCTTCCCCGTGTCGTGGAGGAGGAGCGCGAGTCCCAGAACAAGGTCCCGGTCTTTCTGGTACTCGAAGGTGTGGAGGGTATGCTCCCAGACGTTCCCCTCCGGGTGATACTCCTTGCTGTGGTCCGTCTCCGACATTGCCGCGAGCTCCGGAAACCACTCGCCGACGAGTCCGAGGTCCGAAAGGATTCTGAGTCCCCGGGCCGGAGCGACACCGGTAAGAACCTCCGTCAGCAGGAGGGCCTGCTCGGCTTCCGAAATCCGAGCCCCCGAAGCGGCCCCGGGCCCGGCGTCTTTGAGAGCGTTGGCCACGCCGGTGGTCATCTCGTACCGCGACTCGAGAATCGCCCCCTGCATCGCCGCGGTTCCCGGCTCCGCGAGGGGAACCCGGAGCTCCGTCTCCCGGCTCCGCAACTGACGGTAGCTCTCTCCGATGTCCAGAAAGCGTTCCCCCTCCACGTCGAAGAGAAGCTCCGTGACCGGGAAGGGGGCCTGGCCCCGGGGTAGCCCCTCGTCGGCGCAGGTAAACAGAAGCGTCGCACCGTCCACCCGGGCGGAGGCGTCGCAGAAGGCTTCCCCGGGAAAGGAGAGATGGTCGAAATGCCGGGCGAGGCCCGCGAGGTCAGTCTCTACCAGGAGATGAACCGGCGCGGTCCGGGTAATCCGGAAGTAGTGGTCCAGGGCCGAGTAGGAGGCGAGGTAGCTTCGGAAGGGCAGGGTTGCCAGGGTGCTGAGTTCTATCGGCATCGTGCGCATGAGAGGTTCCTTTAGTTTCCATCTATCTGCCTATTGACGGCGTCGAGGAGCAGATCGATCCCCCGTTCGAGGGAGTGCATCTCTGCCTCCGATGTAAGAATAAATTCATCGGCGTCGATCGGGACATGGGTAGCGGAATAGTTTTCCATAATTCTGTCTCCCCGGACAAAGTCCTTTTGCCGGGAGGCGAGGGTCTGCTCGTGAATGTGGCGGCCCATCGACCGGAGCCGGCTCATGGCGGTCCCGAGCTCCCGGAGCCCGTCTGCGGTGTAGCCGGCGACGCCGGTGGCGCTCAACTCCCGTTGCCGCCGTGCCAACGCCGCGTAGTCCAGGAAGAAACGATAGGCTTCGATCGCGGCCTTTCGGTCCGACTCGAGGAGCAGGTTCTTTCCGAGACCGGGAATGTCCGATTCGAGATAGAACCGTCGTTTCTTCTTTACGCTTTCCAGACGCTCGAGGGCCACCTCCATCGTTTCGAGGGTCGAGGGCTTAAAGATCTCGAAGTCGAAGGTATGCCGCCGCGCCTTGTTCCGGGTCTCGTACTTCTTTCGGTTCCGCAGAAGGGCGTAGAGGTTGTTCGACAGAACCCAGGCGGGGACGAGCTGTTGGATCGCCGTCGATACGCCGTCGAAGAGTTCCGTCGGGGGCCGTATGAGCGAGAAGGGAAACTCCACCCGCTGCGGGAGGGTCGTGACCCCCGTCGCGATTACCGTGTAGGGGGCTCGGCTGAAGTTCGAAGGGAACTTTACGCAACACCCGAGCCCGAAGAACATTCCCTCCCCCGGAAGAATCTCCTGGTCCGGGACCCGGGAGGTATGATTCGAGCCTACGTTGGCCCCGTAGCCGATGTTTCCTCGGCCCTGGGGCCAGTAAGCCGCGATCAAGAGCGACTCGTGATGAAGACCGACGAAGGGCCCGACGAAGCTCGCGGTTACCTCCCCGGACTCGATGGCGCAGTTCGGGGCCAGGACGGACCCGGTTATCTTGGCCCCGACTCCGCAGGTGACATGCTCCATAATCAACGACCCCCGGATAACGGCGCCGTTGTCGATCCGGCTCCCTTCCTGGATGGCGCTGTCTTCGATGAAGACTCCGGGGCCGATGTGCGTCGGGTCGGTAAGGTCCGAGAGCACCGTCGCGTTGCGAATGCATTGGCCGGCTACGATCCGGGCGGCGTCGCCTATCCATGCGCTATCAATCAACTGGACATTTTCGACGAGGCACGACTCTCCGACGTAACCGAACGCACTCCGGCACTGCCGGGTGTAGCCCTCGACAAAGCGGCCGAACTCGGCCTGGAGCGCCAAGTCCTCCGGGTGGGCGAGAATATGCCGGGTCACCTCGAGGTCGATATCCGCCGCGATCGCGAAGGGCCGCCCTCCGGTCTCGACTCCCGGCGAAAGGCGGGTGCCGTTGCCGAAGGAGGTGGCGGCGGTGCATTTGAGGGTGCTGCCGGTGATGGTGCTCCCCTTGCCCACGGAGTACCCGGAAACCATAGGGCACCGGTGGATGGAGACGTTTTCCCCAAGCCGGACGTTCGAAAGAGTGCTCTGATAAACTCCCATCGGATACGGTGACGGGGGGCTTGCTCCCTGCGTACCGGCGTGGCCCCCAATAACGCACCGGCCGAGAAAGAGATTGCCGTAGAAGCGTGCAGGGGAGAAGCCCTCACGTACGGAGATAAGGGACCAGTCGCTGCAGACGTTGCCGTTCTCCTCGAGGCGCCGGATCTCGTCATCCTCGAGGGGGCGCAGCCGGTCTCCCCGGGTAACCTCCCGGACGAGGCGCGGCGGAAGGAGCTGGTTCAGTTTTACGGCCAGGTCAACGCCGGACGCTTTCATTTTGTCTCCTCGCTTCTATGCTGTATTATATCCCCACGTGAAGTTTACCAAAGAAGAGGGCAGTTGGGTCTTCTACGATTGGGCCAACTCCGCCTATACCATCATCGTCACGACGGCGATCTTCCCCCTCTACTACCGGGGCTTCGTGGGAGAAGAACACTACGTCGCGACCTGGGCCTTTGCCAACAGCATCGGCAGCCTTCTCTTGGCGGTATCGGCGCCCTTCCTCGGGGTACTCGCCGACTACCCCGGGGTAAAGAAGCGCTTTTTCCTCGTCTTCCTCGCCCTCGGCGTCGGGGCCACCACCTTTCTGGGGTTGCCGGTCTTCGGCTACTGGCTGCCCCTTCTAATCGTCTACGTCTGTTCCCTCTACGGCTTTAGCGGGGCCAATCTCTTCTACGACGCGATGCTGGTCGACGTGACCTCCCACGAGCGGATGAACCGGGTCTCCGCCGCCGGCTACGCCTGGGGCTACATCGGCGGCAGCACTATTCCCTTTGTCGCCGCCATCGTGATGCTCAGCGCCTGGGAACGCCTCGGATTCGCCGGCCGGAGCCAGGCGTTCCGGGCGATCATGTTTATGACTGCCGCCTGGTGGCTCCTCTTCTCCCTCCCCCTCATCCGGAACGTCCGTCAGCGCTACTCCTTGCCCCCGAGCGCAAAGCCCCTTCGGGACGCGCTGGGACGGCTCCGGGGAACCTTCGGCAACATCGGCCGCTACCGGATCGTCTTCTTGTTCTTAGGCGCCTACTTCTTCTATATCGAAGGGGTCAACACCATCATCCGGATGTCGACCCCGATCGCAGTATCCATCGGGATTCCCCAGAACACCCTCATTATCATCCTTCTGGCCATTCAAATCGTCGCCTTTCCCTTCGCCCTTCTCTACGGCCGCCTTGCCCAGCGCTTCAGCGACCGGGGGATGATCTTCGTCGCCATCGGCGTCTACATCGTCGTAGTGTTTCTGGCCTTTCTGCTGCCCTCGGTCCCGGAGATTTCGACCCGGGTGGCCGTCTTCTGGGTCCTGGCGATGCTCGTCGCCTCCTCCCAGGGGGGTATCCAGGCGTTGAGCCGCTCCTACTTTGCCAAGATTATCCCCCGGGAAGCGTCGTCGGAGTTCTTCGGCTTCTACAACGTTATGGGCAAGTTCGCCTCCATCGTCGGGCCCTTTCTCGTCGGGGGCATGACGATAATAACCGGCGAGGAGCGGTTCGGGATCTTGAGCGTGCTGATTCTCTTCGCCGTCGGCGGCGCCCTCCTCCTGAGGACGCCGAAAAGCGAGACGGTAGAGGAGGCTCCCCTACCGCCGGCGCCCGAGGAATCGTAGGAGAAAGAGAAAGAGGTTGATAAAGTCCAGGTAGAGGCGCAAGGCCCCGAGGACCGAGAGGCGCTGATAGTCCGCGCTTCCCTCCTGCCCGGACATCCGGCTGCTCCAGGAGGCGATTCGCTGGTTGTCGTACGCCGTCAGGCCAAGAAACAGGAATACCCCGACGAAGGAGATAAGCCAACCGAGGGCGTCGCTTCGGAGGAACATGTTGACCACCGACGCCAGGATCAGCCCGATGAGCCCCATAAAGAAGTAGCTGCCGAAGCCCGTAAGATCCCGCTTGGTCGTAACCCCGTAGAGGGCCATCGCCCCGAACATTCCTGCCGCAATAAAGAAGGTCGAGGCGATGCTCGTCCCGGTGTAGATCAGAAAGATGGGGGAGAGCGTCAGGCCGTTGAGGGCCGAGTATCCGAGAAAGACCCCGAAGGCCGTCTGGGGGCTCATCCGCTGTATCCGGAAGGAGAGAAAGCCCACCAGAACAAGCTCCCCGATAATCAGCGCCATCAGCACCCCGGGAGTGCCGACGATGGCTTGGAGAATGCCTCTGTTACTCAGTACCGAGAGTGAGACGAACCCCGTTACCCCGAGGCCGACCGCCATCCACAGGTAGACATTCTGGATAAGCGTCCGGACCGCGACGCCGGTCTGAGCCCGGCTGCCGTCCATTCTCATTCGTTCTTCTGCAAACACGATCTGTCTCCTTTCTAAAAAACCGCTATACTGGCCATAATATAGCGATTTCAGACCACAACGAGGAGTCCATCCGATGACCATTATCCCCGCCATAGACCTGCTCGGCGGACAGGTCGTGCGCCTCCGGCAAGGCAGTTTCGACGACGTCGACGTCTACGACCAGGACCCGGTTTCCATGGCCCGGGAGTTCGAAGAGGCAGGCGCCACCCGGCTCCACGTCGTCGACCTCGACGCGGCCCGGGGAGACAAGCAGGCAAACCGGAAGAAGATTCGAAAGATCCGCAAGGCGGTCCGATGCACCATCGAGCTCGGCGGAGGAATCCGTAGCGACGACGACATCGAGGAGCTCCTCGATCTCGGAATCGACCGCCTGGTCCTCGGAACGACCTTCGCACGGAAGCCGTCGATCGTCGAGGGCTGGTCCGCCCACTACGGCAACATCTTTCTGGCGGGCATCGACTCTCGGGACGGCCACGTCTACATCTCCGGGTGGGAGGAAGAGACCAAGGTGGCGGATCTCGACCTCGCCAAGCGGGCGAAGGAGAGCGGAGTTCTCGCCATCATCTTTACCAGCATCGACCGGGACGGGATGATGCAGGGGCCGAACATCGAGCGGACAAACCGTATCGCCGAAGCCTCCGGACTGCCGGTTATTCTCTCCGGGGGGGTCTCCTCCCGGGAGGATCTCGACCGAGTGCAATCCGAGGGTCACGCCAACATCGTCGCAGCGATTACCGGTAAGGCGATCTACGAGGGAGGCGTCGATATCAAGGAGATCTTCTCCGCCTTCCCCGGAAGCACCGAGGACGAGACGTGGTAGACGCCGAGAACACCCCCTTGCTTCCGATGGTGCTCCTCGATGTCGAGGGGCGTCCGCTCCGGGGGGCCCTCTCCTCGGAGAAGGCCTACAAGAAGAGCCTCGAGTCCGGAACCCTCTGGGGGGTCAACCCCGAGACCGGCCGGGTGCTGCCCCTCGAGGGTGTCCGACGGCTGGCGGGCATCGAGCGGGACGGGATGTCGGTAACCGCACGGGTCGTCCTCGCGGAGGCCGGCGCCGGTGGCGCGCCGGGACCGGCGCCCCGGGCCGCGGATCGAGACGCCGAAGCCGGCCGGAAAGCCGGCGCCGGGCCCGGACGGGAGCCCCCGGTGGCGGCCGGCGTCTCCGGCGTCCTCGAAGCCCTGGAAGAGGTTATCGCGTCCCGCCGGGAGGAGATGAAAGAGGGCTCCTACACGACCTACCTCTTCGAGAAGGGGCTGGAAAAGATCCGAAAGAAGACCGGAGAAGAGGCGATCGAGCTGCTTTTGGCCACGGACCCTAAGGAGGTAACCAGCGAGGCGGCGGACCTCGTCTATCACCTGCTTGTTCTGCTCAAGGCTCTCGAGATACCCCTCTCCGCGGTTCTCGGCGAGCTGGAAACGCGCCTTAAGCGATAGGTGCCCATTAACGTAAATTGGTGTAGAGTAGTCTTACACCGACAATCTCTTCCGGAGGATTCTGAATGGACAATAAAACTGTTGATGCCGTAGCGCTATCCGTGCGCTCCCTATCTATGGACGGGGTCGAGAAGGCAAGCTCGGGGCATCCCGGGTTACCAATGGGCCTCGCCGAGGTCGGCTCCCTCATCTACGGCGAGTTCATGAGTCACTACCCCGGGGATTGGCAGTGGCCCAACCGGGACCGGTTCGTCCTCTCCGCGGGGCACGGCTCGATGCTTCTCTACTCCCTGCTCCACTTAAGCGGCTACCCTCTTACCCTCGAGGACCTACGGAACTTCCGTCAGGCGGGTTCCAAGACTCCCGGGCACCCGGAATACGGTCACACGATCGGTGTGGAGACGACCACCGGCCCCCTCGGGCAGGGTGTTTCCAACGCCGTCGGCATGGCCATCGCCGAGGCGCACCTCGCGGCGACCTACAACACGCCGGAGCACAAGATCGTCGACCACTACGTCTACGCGATAGCCAGCGACGGCGACCTGATGGAAGGGGTGTCCGCCGAGGCCTGCTCTCTCGCGGGGCACCTCGGTCTCGGGAAGATTATCGTCTTCTACGACGACAACAAGATCAGCATCGAGGGCTCTACCGACCTTGCCTTTACCGAGGATCCGGTAAAGCGTTTCGAGGCCTACGGCTGGCAAACCATGCGGGGCGACGCCTACGACGTCGACGGCATCCGGAAGATGGTCGCCGAAGCGAAGAAGGATCTTAACCGCCCGACCTTTATCGCCCTCTCTTCGGTAATCGGAAAGGGCTCCCCGAACAAGGCCGGAACCCACGGCGTCCACGGAGCCAAGCTCGGCTCGGAAGAAATCGTCAAGACCCGGGTCAACTTGGGCCTCGCCGAGGACGAAGAGTTCTTCGTCCATCCCGACGCCGCGGCGTATTTCGAACAGAAGCGGGCAGCCGGGAAGAAAGCCTACGAGGAGTGGAAGGCTCTCTTCGACGCCTGGTCCCGGGCCAACCCGGAGCTCCGGAAACAGTGGGACGCCGCGTACGACAACGGGCTGCCCTTCCTAAAGAACATCGAGATGCCGGCCTACAAGGTCGGGGACAGTACCGCGACCCGGAAGGCGAGCGGCGCGGCCCTCCACGCCGTCGCGAAGGCCCTTCCCAACCTAATCGGCGGATCCGCCGACCTCGGCTCTTCGAATAACACCGAGATTCCGGAGTTCGGCGATTTCTCCAAGGCGACCCCCGAGGGGCGCACCCTCCACTTCGGGGTCCGGGAGCACGGCATGGGGGCGATTGCCAATGGAATCTACCTCCACGGGGGTCTCAGGCCCTTCTGCGCCACCTTTCTGGTCTTTACCGACTACATGCGGGGATCGATGCGCCTCGCGGCCCTGATGGGACTCCCTATCGTCTACGTGATGACCCACGACTCGGTCTTTCTCGGAGAGGATGGGCCTACCCACCAACCCGTCGAGCACTACGCCGCCCTCCGGGCCATCCCGAATATGACCTTTCTCCGCCCCGGAGACCCGGAGGAGACCAACGAGGCCTGGCTGATGGCCCTCGAGCGGACTCATGGTCCCTCGGTCCTCTCCCTTACCCGGCAGAACCTCCCGGTCTACGAGAAGGCCGATTCCGACTGGAAAAAGAGCATTCGTCGCGGAGCCTACGTCGTCCGGGACGGCGGCTCCTCCCCGGCTATCACCATCGTCGCGACCGGCTCCGAGGTCTCCCTCGCCCTCGAGGCGGCCGACAAGGCTCGGGAATCGAATATCCGGGTCGTGTCGATGATCTCTCGGGAGCGTTTCGTGGAACAGGATGAGGCATTCCGGGAAAAGATCGTTCCTTCCTCCTCCCGGGTCGTGGTTGCAGAGATCGGTGTCTCCCTCGGGTGGGAGCGCTTCGCGACCTCCCCGAAGGATATCTTCTCTCTCGAGCGGTTCGGAGCCTCGGCTCCCGCCGAGGACGTCGTCGCCGAGCTGGGCTACACCGCCGAGAACCTGACCAAGCTGTTGGACTCCTAACCCTTCGGGCCCCGAAGACTCGAGTAATCCTCCACCGGGGCGTCGAGCCCCGGTCGGTGGTTTACCAAGCGCCATTCGGCGTAGAAGCCGTCGGCGGGGTAGCGCTCCTCGTCGTAGTGGACCGGGTGGGCGGACAATTGAAAGATCCCGCAGTTGCTTGCCTTGACGAGGGGCATCCAGCGGTCGTGATGACCCCCGAGGCTCGACCGAAAGATCCACTGAAGCAGACCGCCGTGGGTTACCGAGACAATCCGTCGGTAGCCTTTCTCGGCGGTATCGATCAGATACTCCCATACCGCCGCCGCCCGTCCGTAGAGGCTTTCGACGGATTCCGCCTCCGGGACCGATTCCCAACTCTCGATCCGAAATCGTCGCCACTCCTCGGGGTAGCGCGTCGGAAGCTCTTCGAAGGTGTACCCGGAGAATATCCCGGTATCGAGCTCCTTGAGATTATCGACGGTCTGAGGCTCCCCGTCGTAGCCGATGCTCTTCCCGATAATCTGTGCCGTCTCCCAGGCTCGCCGGAGAGGAGAGGTCAACAAGAGATCGGGAAACTGCTGCACGAAGAAGTCGGCGGTGCGGCGCGCCTGGTCCCTCCCCTTCTCCGAGAGGGAGTATTCCCTGCGTCCCTGAATAACGTGATCCGCGTTTCCTGCGCTCTCGCCGTGCCGGACGAAGAAGAACGAGGTCTCCTCCGTCAGGCGCTGAAAGGAAGGGGGATTATGGGGCATCTCTTAGTACTCGAGAACGATGTCGCCCGTCACGGAGTTATCCGTGTACTTGATCATCAGGGTGTTGGTCTGGGCGTTGTAGTGACGTCCCTTGACGTACGACTCAAAGGCCGGGTCGGTTCGCCAGGGCTGCCGAAAGAGCTCCATGCCGGAGAAGGGGGGGACGCCCTGGAGAATCAAGAAATGCGTGCGGTTACGGGGGTACCGGATCTCGATCCGGAGGTCGCCTCCTCGGCGCTCCACTTGCGAAACCTCGGCAACCGTCCAGATCCAACTTCCGGGGCCGAACTCGTTCTGGAGGGAGACCAGATGGGGGTACGCCGTGTTGTCGATTAGAAGCGGGTAAACCGCTTCGAGACCGAAGCTGCCGTCCTGTCCCTGGACGGTTCTCCCCGAAGCAAGAAGAACCCGGGGAAGAAAGCCGTTTTCGTCCGCCAAAGCCAAGGCTGAAAGAACGAGGTTGCGGCCGATGTCCCGATACCGCCGATTGCCGGTCTCCTCCCCCAAGGCATTCAGGACGATTCCCCCCTCCAGGGAGGCGAGAACGTCGACCTGACCGGAGACCGTCTCCAAGAGAAAGCCGTCGTCCACCTGGACCAGGCTGCTCATGAGCGGATTTTCCGCGACGGAGTAGAGTCCCTCGAAGGCTTCCCTGCTTTCTGCCGTCGGAAGCTCCGTAAAGAGGGCGGCCTTGAGCATTCCTACTGCCTGATAGACGTCCGCATCCTGAGGGTCGAGTCGCCCAACGAAGTCGAGAAAGGCGTCTCGAAACTCTGCGGTTGCACGATAGAGCGCGAACTCCCCGGGATTCTCGGTAAGGAAGACGTTGAAGTCGCCGGCCTCGACCAGTTCCAAGAGCTCCTGGCTGCGCTCGGCGTCCGCCTGGAGGAACTCCTGACTGACCTCCCGCAAGCTCCCGAGAAAGGGGGCCGAGAGAAGACCGACCTCCTGGGGGTGGAGATCCGCCGCCCGGCGCATGCCGTTAAACGCGGAGACGTACTCGTTTCTCCGCCAGGCCTCCGCCAGGTAGGCGGTAAGGATCTCCTCGTCGAACTCCGATGTTCCGTCCCGGCTGAGCCAGGTTCCGGAGCCGCCGTTGAATCGGCGTTGCCACCCCCGGTAGCTCACGTCGACATACCCGCGGACCGCCGCTTCGAAAACGCCGTCGGGAACCGAAAGGGCGCCGTTTTCGAAGAGGGCAAGGATCGGTTCCTGCTGATCCTGCGCCGCCACGCTGTAGCGAACCGTCTGGTTTAGGACGTTTCCCGGAAGCAGGATCTGCCGCGTTTCGAGGTCTATGGAGGCCCGGGCCGGGGGTGCGAGGAGGTAGCGTCCCGAACGGTAGGTAATCGGGACAACCGACTCTTCGCCCTCCGCCTCGATCCGAGCCCCTCCGGAAAGCTCGAAGGGGAGCTGAATTGCCTCGTAGCTCCTGCCGTCGTCCTGAATCGACGGCTTGATGTGGAGCTCGCCGTTCTCGTCGTCGACGAGGAGAAACCGGATTTCCGCCCCCTCGGCAAACCGGAGGCTGAACCCATTATGCAAGGTCTCGTAGGAGACCAGCTCTTGTCGGACTTCTCGCCCCGAGGGCTCCTGAAGAACCACGGAACGGTCGGAATCGAAACCGAAGGCGAGACCTTCGTACTCGACGCGGACATGCGCAAGGGAAGACTCCCGGCTCTGCGGGTTGGTTACGATATTCGCCCGGAGAACGAGGGGACCGAGACGTTCAACGAATACTTCGCCGCCGGAGAACTGCAGAAACAGAAGAAGGAGAATAATTCCCGCATAGACGACGGGAATTACGAAGTACGTGCGGTTAATTCGGCGACTCATTATGGTGCGGATTCTACCAGCATCGTAACGCCGTCGGCAAGTTTGCCGTGGTTAATGTTGTCAAAGTCGAAACTCGGTGGATATTATGGGGGAGTTGGCTCACATCCTCTCTTCCCAAACGTCTATCCGTCTCCTCCTCCTATCGCTTCTGGGGGTTGCCCTTCCGGTGCTCTGGAGCTCTTGCGCCACGGGGCCCGAACAAGGGCCCGATACTCCGGAGGACGCCTCATTCGTGGAGGGCCTCGAGGACACTCCCTACGAAAGCATCAGCCTCTACATGTCCCTCGGGGATCCCGAAGCGGCGATCGCCGCCTACGAGGACGCCCGGCTCCGGGATCCGGAAGACCCGGATACCCTGGTGCTTCTGGCCGCCCTCCAGATGACCGCCGGCCTCGTCGAGGACGCCGAGGCAACCCTCGAGGAGGCGCTCGCGGCGAATCCGTCGCATCCGGAATCCCTCTACTACCTCGCCCTCATCCGGGGCGCCCGGAACGACTCAGATTCCCAGGAAACCCTCCTCCGGAGGGCAGTCGAATCGGACCCCTCATTCGCCTCTGCCTACGCCGCTCTCGGGGAGCTCTACCTTACCGATCGGCGTCTCGATGACGCCAAAGACGCCTTCGAAGAGGGCCTGAAGCAAGAACCGGATAACCTCGTGGCCCTCGTCGGCCTGGGCAACGTTCTCATCCGGCAGGAGGAGTACGAAGAGGCGGAAGAGGTCCTGAGCGATGCCATCGCCGAGGCCCCGGAGTACGACTTTGCCTACGTGGACCGAAGCCGGGCCCGGGTCCTTCAACGAGAACTCCAGGACGCCGAGGCGGATCTCGACGAGGCTATCCGCCTCGAGCCGGAGTTCTCCTGGCACTACCTGGACCGGGGGCGCGTACGGGCCGAGCGGCGTCGGTACGCCGAAGCGGTGGAGGACTTTACCCGAGCCCTCGAGCTCAACCCGGAGGTCTTTTTAACCTACGTCTACCGGGGACGGGCCTCCATGGCTCTCGAGAACTTCTCCGCTGCCTTCGAGGACTACGATACCGCCCTGGCGATGCGGCCGGACTACCGCGACGGTTACGCGACCCACGCTGCCCTCGCCTTTATCGTCGAAGCGTGGGAGAGCTCGTATTGCAGCTTTCAGCGCGCCTTCGAAACGGCGCCGGATCAGTATAGCTATCCCCTCCTTGCGGCGGTGGCTATGTGGCGCGCCGGCGAAGAGGCCGCCATGCGGAGCTATCTCGCGGGTATCACCCCGCAAATGCCCCGGGACACCCTCTATTGGGAGATGGCCCGGTTCCTCCAAACCCCCGCTTCCGATAGCGCTCTGCTCCAGCGAATCAACCGGGAACGGGACGAGATTATCAAGGCGCAAATGCTCTTTGTCATGGGGTGCCACTACCGCAAAATCGGCCTCCACGACACCGCCCAGACCCTCTTCGGCGAGGTAGAGCAGATCGGCCGAAGGGGCCTTATCGAGACCAGGCTCGCCACAGAGGAGCTAAAGCGCTATGGTAACCCCCAGTGAAGGGTGTACAGGAGCTTATTGCTCACATCGACAAGGACCGTCCCGTTGTCATCCAGGCCCACGATTTTCCTGACCACGATGCCGTAGCTTCCGCATTTGCGCTTCGGCATCTCTTGAGTCTGAACGGTGTAACCGCGTCGCTGTGCTACGGCGGAGAGATCCAAAGCAACTCGCTCCAAGCGGCCATCGACAATCTGGGGATCCCCATAGACGCCTGCGACAACGGCGATCTTCGCGACGACGCTCAGCTGATCGTCGTCGACGGCTTCGTCGGCAACAGCAACCTCCAAGACGTGCCGGGAACGGTCGTCGGCGTAATCGACCACCACAGCCCGCCGACGGAGCCTCAGGTACCCTACTGGGACATCCGGGAGAACTACGGCTCTTGCTGCACCATCATCTACGAGTACTTCAAAATCTCCGCGGCGGCCATAGAAGGTTCGGTAGCCACGGCCCTCTTGATGGGGTTGATGATGGATACCGCGTTTATGACCCGGGGTGTTACTCCCATCGACTTGGAAGCCTTCGACGTCCTCTTCTTTAAGGCGGATTGGGAAACCGGAAGCCGTCTTCTCAAGAATAGCCTCTCCCTCGCGGACCTCTCGGTATTTCGAGAAGCCATCAACGCCTGCGTCGTCGCCGACGACTTCTGTTACGTCCCGATACAGCGCGAGTGTACCCCCGAGGTCATGGCCCTCGTCGCCGACTTCTTCCTCGGTCTTCACGAGATCCATTTCGTCGTCGTCGTCCAGCCGGGGAGGGAGGAGTTTCGCCTGTCGGTCCGGAGCGAAGACTTTACCAAGCCGTCGGACGTGGTCATTCGGAAAGCGCTCTCGGGGATCGGCTCCGGCGGCGGTCACGTCCACATGGGGGGCGGGACCATCCCCCGGGATCTCTATCCCGGGGAAGAGAACCTCCGGCGACGCTTTCTGGTCGCCATCGGGAAAGGCATCTAACCAAAATGGAATCAAGCATCCGAACTCTGCGTCTCGGCGACCGGGAGTTCATCCTCGTCGGAACAGCCCACGTTTCACATTCAAGCGTCCAAGACGTGGAAGAGGCGATCGAGGAGCATCAGCCGGACCGCGTCTGCGTCGAGATGGACCAGGCCCGGTACAAGGCGAGCAGCGAAGGGCAGTCCTGGCAAAACCTCAACATCTACCGGGTTCTCAAGGAGAAGCGGGGCTTTCTGCTCTTGAGTAACCTGGTTCTGGCTTCCTTTCAGCGGCGGATCGGCCTCGATGTCGGGGTAACTCCCGGGGCGGAAATGCTGGCCGCCGTAAAGCAGGCGAAAGAGCGGGGCATTCCCTTTTCCCTCTGCGACCGGGACATCCAGATTACCCTTCGCCGGGCTTGGCGTTTGAGCTCCCTCTGGGGCCGGAGCAAGCTCCTCTCGGCGCTCCTCGGTTCCGCCTTTTCCCGGGAGAAGATCGACGAAGAACAGATCGAGGCCCTGAAGAACCAGAGCGCCTTGGAGTCGATGATGGAGGAGCTCGCGGCCTACCTTCCGAAGGCCAAGGAGGTGCTCATCGACGAGCGGGACCGCTACCTCGCGGCGAGTATCTTCCGACAGAAGGGGTCCCGGATCCTCGCCGTCGTCGGCGCCGGGCACATGCCGGGAATAGTCCGGATTCTCGAGGAGCTCAACGCCGGAGGGGACACCATCGACCTCGGGACCATCAACTCCGTCCCTCCCTCGTCGGTAGTCGTCCGGGCAATTCCCTGGCTTGTCCCGGTAGCCGTCGCGTCCCTCATCGCCTGGGGCTTTGTTCGGGCCGGATGGGACGGCGGTTTCTCGATGTTGATCCGGTGGGTCCTCGTCAACGGCACTCTGTCGGCCGCCGGGGCCATCGTCGCCCTGGCGCACCCCTTGACGGTGGTCGTCTCCTTTCTCGCGGCCCCGATAACCTCTATGAACCCCACCATCGGCGTCGGTATTGTTGTCGGTCTTCTCGAAGCGGTCCTTCGAAAGCCGCGGGTCATCGACTTCGAACGACTGACGGAGGATATCGCGACGGTCCGGGGCTTCTTCCGGAACCGGCTGACCCACGTTCTGTTGGTCTTTTTCTTCTCGACGATCGGGAGCGCCGTGGGCACTTTTATCGCCCTGCCGTTTCTCTTTCCAAACTAGCCTCGATGCTCTCCCGGAGGGTCGAGAGCGCCTTCCAGGTTACGTTGTCCGACTCTCCCGCCGGGGGAGGTCCTAAGGGGTGCGGAAAACCGAGGTCCCGGGAGGCCCGGGCCCGGGTCTCCATCTTCGGAACCGGCCGGATGTCCCCGGAGAGGCTCAGCTCTCCGGTGGCGGTTATGCTCGCCGGGATCGGGCGGTTGGTCAGCGCCGAGACCAGCGCCAGCGCTATCGGCAGCTCCACCCCGGTCTCCCGGATGCGAAAACCGCCGGCGACGTTCACGTAGAGATCCTGATCCGAAAGCGTTAGTCCTAAGTGCTTCTCGATAACCGCCGCGATCCGGGCAACCCGGGAGGAATCGACCCGGTCGGAGTAGACCCGGGAGAATCCGCCTTTCGCCGGGACGGTGAGCGCCTCTATCTCCACTAAGAAGACCCGGGAGCCTTCGTATATCGGCGCGGTGACGACCCCCGGGGGGACCTCCCCCGATCGCTTTACCAAGAATGCCCGCCCCGGGTCGGCTACCTCTTTCAGCCCCCTTTCGGTCATCAGGAAGAGGCCTACCTCGTCGACGGCGCCGAACCGGTTCTTGGTCGCCCGGAGGAACCGAAGCTCCCGGTCGCTTCCCTCGAAATAGAGAACCGTATCGACGAGGTGCTCCAAGACTTTCGGACCGGCGATCGATCCCTCCTTGGTCACGTGGGCGACAAGGATTAGGGTGCTCCCGAGACGTCGGGCTGTCTCGACGAGCTCGAGGCCGCAGTACTTGACCTGCCCCGGGGTTCCCGGGACAACTCCTGCTTCTTCCGAGAGGACGGTCTGAATCGAGTCGACGAGGATAAGGTCCGGCTTGAGGGTTTCGATGGACCCGAGAATCTCTTCGAGGTTGTTCGAGAAGAGCACCCGGAGCCGCTTCGTATCGACGCCGAGGCGCCCGGCCCGGGAGCGCAGATGTGCCGGCGACTCCTCTCCGGAGACGTAGAGCGGTAGCGAGACTTCGGCGTTTCCCACAGCCTGGAGTCCCAGGGTCGATTTTCCCACCCCCGGGGCGCCGCCGATCAGGACCGAGGACCCGACCGTAAGCCCTCCTCCGAGGACCCGATCGAACTCCGGAATGCCCGTGGTCCGGCGAAACTGCTGCTCCGCCGGGATGTCCGCCAAGGCGACCGGCCCCCCGGC
>CAYPUT010000029.1:20789-23063 GCA_964413945.1 uncultured Spirochaetaceae bacterium | reverse complement strand
CCGCACTCCAGGCTGCGGAGGCCGGCGTGCACGTTCTTGTAGAGAAGCCCATGCATACCACCGTCGAGGGCATCGACCGGATGATCGAGGCGACGCGGAAGAATGGCGTCAAGCTTGGGTGCACCTTTCAGGCGCGGTTTAGAGACGTGCCTCAGAAGGTAAAGAGGCTTATCGATGCCGGGGCCCTCGGTCAGATCTACTCCGGCTGTGCGTACCACAAGGCGTATCGGACTCAAGAGTACTACGATTCCGCCGGGTGGCGCGGAACCATGGAAATTGACGGTGGTGGCTGTTTGATGAATCAAGGCAGTCATACCGTCGATCTGTTGCTCTGGAACATGGGCAAGGTTCGTTCCGTCATCGCGATGGCGGAGACCACGGGGCGGGAGAGAATCGACGTGGAGACTCTCGCGTTTATCCTTATCGAATACGAATCCGGGGCAAAAGGCGCGATAGAGTCCACTACTCTCGCGTACCCCGGAGTCCCCCCCCACATTGAGATCTTCGGCTCTCGGGGAACCATCTCTTACGACTCGAAGAGACTCATCCGGCTCGACGTAATGGACACGACCCCGGAGGAGGAGAGTCTCCGAGCCGACCTCCTTCGGTTTGTGGATGATGCCTCGTCGGAATCTACACAGAAGGCCGGTACGGTCGTCACCTCCGAGGACATGGGCCACGGGCGGGTCGTCGAGGACTTCGTTCAAGCAATCCTAAACGACAGCGAACCGCTGGTTTCCGGAGAGGAAGCCCGGCGGTCGGTTGAGCTCATTACGACGGCCTACGAGTCGGCGAAACGCGGCAGCGCACAGATTCGGTTGTGATGGCCCGTCCCGGAGCAGGGCCTGTGTCGAGCCGGATTACGTCGATCGTAATCCGAGTCTGCAAACCGGATATCAAGTACCGGGGACGCTTTACCTCCGGAGGGCAACTGCCGGACCGGGAGCTCGTCATTCTCGAGCTATCGAACGGGCGGGTCTCGGGATTCGGCGAATTCTATCCGACATCGCTCAACGCGAAAACCGATTTTCACGGTTGGTCCAACCTCGACGAATGGACCCTCCTCGTGGAGACCTGCGAACGGCTGATTGGGAAGGACCCTCGGGGTCTCCGGACGCTGGTTCCCGAGGCCTGGGAGTGCCACGACGCTAGCGGGTTGGTCGATGCCTTGGAGTTTGCTCTCTACGATCTGGTCGGGAAGAGCTACGACTTGCCGGCCCACGCGATGCTCGGCGGTCTCCGCAAAGAGTATGTCTGGGGAATGCCGGTTATCTACACCGCGTCGGTGGAAGAGATGGTTGAACAGGCGCGGGCACGCTTTGCCGAGTACGGCTACCGCTACTTCAAGCTCAAGCCCTCGGGCATTCTCGAACACGACAGGGAAGTCGTGTCCCGGATTCGCGAGAGCACGGACCCGGGCGTTTCCATATACATCGACCCGAACTATGGACTCGAGATGACGCCATCCGAGGTAATCGAGTACTTAAACCAGCTGCACCAAGTGGGGCTCGAGGTCTGCGAAGACCCTATTCGCGGGAATCTTGAGACATATCGCTCGATCCAGGAAGGTACGCCGGTACGATTGATGCTGGACCAGAGCGCACGAACCCTCGGCGACGTTCTCGACATCGTAAACGCTCAGTGTTGTCGCCAGATCAACATCCACGCCAACTGGACCTCGGGTTTTAACGGTGCCCTCCGTTTGGCGAATCTTGCCGCAGTCGGCGGCATTGACTGCTTGATCGGGTCTACGATCTATCTCGGAATCGGAAACGCCGCCTGCGAAATACTCTCGGGAGTCCTGCCGGGAAACTGCCCCTGCGAACAGGTTGTCGCGGCAAACTACGTAGGCAACGTCGTGGTAAAGGAAGAGTTTCCGACAAGGGATGGTAAGATCTATTTCCCGGACAGGCCGGGACTCGGGGTCGAGGTCGACGTCGAGCGACTCGAAGAGGCGACGGTGCGATCCATAGAGCTCCCATAGAGCTCCCATAGAGCTCTCTCAGGAGTGATTAGCGGATGAAGACCGATAGATGGAGGTAAATAGCATGGATGGTACTCGGATTGTCTGGCCTCGGGCCAAGGAAGTGAAACTGGAATCCTTCACGGTGAATCCACCGGAACAGGGGGAGGTGGTCGTTCGTACGACCGTGTCGCTTATCAGTCCGGGTACCGAACGAGCATGGTTGCTCGGTATGCCGGGAACGCCGAATACCTTCCCCATGTACCCAGGGTATAGCAGTGTCGGCCGGATTGCCGAAGTCGGTCCCGGGG
>CAYPUT010000029.1:0-20689 GCA_964413945.1 uncultured Spirochaetaceae bacterium | reverse complement strand
CCCATGTACCCAGGGTATAGCAGTGTCGGCCGGATTGCCGAAGTCGGTCCCGGGGTGGACGGGTTCGAGGTCGGGGACCGCGTTCTTTGCGACGGTGGCCACGGCACTCACTCGACCCTGTCGATCAAGCGGGTGTTCCGCCTTTCCGAAACCATCGAAGACGAAGCGGCGGTTTTCTCCCGGCTCTGCTGCATCGGGCTTCAGGGCGTGCGCAAGTCTGCAATTGAGCTCGGCGAGTCGGCCGCCGTTCTCGGGCTTGGGGTGGTTGGGGTGCTTACGCTTCAGATTGCCAGGGCCGCCGGCGCGATGCCGGTTCTCGGTGCGGATTTCTCCCGGGTGCGCCGAGAGCTTGCCGCGACTCTCGGGGCAGATGTCGTTCTCGATCCGTCGGCCGGCGAGTCGCCGGAAAACCTCCCGGATGTGGTCTTCGACTGTACTGGTACCCCGGAAGGGGTCAATAGCGCTATTCGCACTGCCGGCTACCGAGGGCGTGTTGTTCTGATTGCGTCCACCCGGGGTCTGACCGAGGCGGTCGATTTTTACCAGGACGTGCACAAGAAGGGGCTTGCCGTTATCGGCGCTCACAACCATGTCCGGCCGCCGGAAGACTCCTCTCCCGGCTACTGGACGCTGCGGGACGACACCTTAGTGGTTCTTCGCATGATCGAAGGGGGCCGAATCCGGGTAAAGGAGCTTGTAAGCCACCGTGTCTCACCGTCGGAGGCCCCCGCGGTTTACGGTCAGCTTGCGAACTGGGCCGAAGAGATTCTCGGGGTCGTCATCGACTGGCGGGAATAGAGGCGCTCTCAGTCGAGCCCGACGAACTCTCCCTTTTTCGCTTTCTCTTCGATTGCTCGGAAGGCCTCTAGTCGCTCGGCGTCCGACTCGTGTTTACCCCCGCCGAAGCGTTTTACGTTGCTGTGGCCCAACAGATGCCGCATCAACATGTTCGTCAGATTGGCCTGCACATCCCGAAACGACTGCTCGCCGAAATGGTTGTTGACCTCCAGGGGGGCCTCAGTTAGATCGTAGAGCTCACCGCTTCCGTCGTCGCACATCACCAGCTTGTAACGATCGGTCCGTACCATCGCCGACCCCTGGAGCTCCGAGAAGGCAACATCCTTCAAGACAAGGCCCGGATCTTCGAAGGTGGCCGAAATATCGGTTCCCTGGACATGCTCCGGAACCGAAACTCCCGCAACGGTCAAGAATGTCGCGTGGAGATCGAGCCAGTTAACCATTGAGCCGTTTCTCTTGCCCGCTTGTACTCCCGGGCCGCGGACTATAAGCGGGACCCGAAGGGCCCCTTCGTAATAGTTGGATTTGAACGGCAGCCCGTGGTCTCCCAAATTGTCTCCGTGGTCCGAGGAATAGACGATTAACGTGTTTTCCAGTTGATTCGTCCGCTCGAGGGCCTCGAGAATCCGCCCAACCTGTTCGTCGATCAGGGTTACCGTTGCGAAGTAGTACTCCCGCATCTTCCGGATCTGAGCGGGTGTCATGTCGTTGTAGTTGGTTAGGAAGAGGGGGTTCGAATTGTAGAACTTGACGATCTCGTGTTGGAACTTCGGTTTGTTCTTCCATTCGGCGGAGGAGCCCACAGCATCGGGGATCGGAGCGTTCTTGTAGAGTTCCGCCAACCGCTCGGGTGGATCGTAGGGGTCGTGGGGGCTGTTAAACGAAATCCACGCGAAAAAGGGTGTCTCAGCGTGGTCCTCGATCCACCGGACTCCCTCGGTGCCGATAAACGAATCGATGTGCAAGTGCTCGGGATAGGGGCTGACAATCGCTCCGAGGTTATTCCGGTATCCCGGTACGGTTGCCGGATGGTCCCGGGTGTAGCCGGCCTTCTCCAGGGCTTTGGTCCAGTCGTCCCTTCGAAAGATGTGGCGTTTGTCTTCGGCGATAACGCGGTACCGAAAACCTTCCGGGTTGTCCCACGGGTGGAAATGCATCTTTCCTATGGCCGCCGTGTTCCAGCCTGCCTCGTTGAAGACTCGAGCAATCGTCGGCGATTCGGGACGAATCCACCGGAAATTGTCGCTTACGCCGGTAACGTGGGGGTACTGCCCCATGATAAACGCGCCACGAGCAGGCTGGCAGACCGGGGACATGGCCGTGCAGTTGTCGAAGGTCATCCCCTCTCGGCTCAGACGGTCGAGATTCGGTGTCTGCATCCATTCGACACCGTAGGCCGGGAGGGTGTCCCGCCTCTGCTGGTCGGACGTGATAAAGAGAATGTTTCGTGGCGTGCTCATGGTCGTTCCTCTCTAATAATGTTCTAGACTAACGGCGTCCGCGGTACCGTTCATCAAACTCGTGGGTCTTTCTGTGTAAGTTGAGGCGGCGCTCGTTCGCCGTCGAAGGGTCCGTCGCAAACCACTTGTCCAGGATCTGCCGGGCCAACATATCGCCGGTAAGGCGCATCGAGAGAATCAAGACGTTAGCGTCGTTCGCGATTCTGGCGATTTCCGCCGAGAACTCGTCGACGCACAAGGTCGCTCGAACACCGGGAACCTTGTTGGCTATGATGGAAACACCGGTCCCCGTGTTACAGAAGAGTATGCCTTGCTCGCATTCGCCGGAGGAGACGGCCTCGGCCAGCGCCGAGGCGGCGTCTATGTAGTCGCAGTCGGGACTCTCCTGAGCGAGGGCCGCATAGCTTGTGACTTTGTGCCCGTGCTCGACGAGATAGTCCTTGACCATTTCCGGCAGATGCTGCCGCGTGTCCGCGCTTATTCCAATTGTCATGTGATTAGTCTCCTTTGTTACTCTGAAAGGGTACAATTTGAGCCTTTAGCTCAAATATTAGTCCTAGAATTGGCGGCCAAAGTCGCTAAAAGTATACTATTCTTCCGATTTTGGTACAACATCACGAGAAAATCACAGTATACGGCACATTTCCGGGTACGCAATTTCGGGTGCAGGGCGTATAATCACCTGTTTTCGAACTATCCGTAACCAAGCTAACAAAGGAGCTAACCATGAGTCTGTATGTCCACGAAGACGATCTCGAGCGCAAACAAGGCGCCGGACACTCAAGCGCAAAGCTAATCGACGAGAGGCACGGTGCCGTCAACGAGTATGCGATCGGCGTTTCGTATTACGACTCCACGGAATACGGGCCTCCCGGAAAGCACCCCTTCCAGGAAGGTTTCTACGTCGTAGAAGGGTGGGGGGAGGCGACTGTCGGTGACGAGGTGTTCGGCATCCGGCCGGGAACCGCTTTTATCGCCCCCAAAGAAGCTCTTCACTCCGTCCGGAGGGCGCCGGATAGTCCACCGGTCAAAATAGTCTGGACCCACGCTGCTTCGGAGTAAGGCGCTCCCCCAGGGCCCCCGGGGCGGTTGTTTCTTCGACGCGGTCTTAGTCCGGATCTACCCGTATACTTGGTCGAGGACTTCTTGTACCCGGAGGGCAACCCCGCCGTTGACCTCCGGCTCTCTATCTTCCACGACGGCACGGGCGAAATCGTCTATCAAGGGCTGATGAATGTTCTGGTGGGGTGGATGGTCTTCGTTGCGCTCCCCGTCGGCGGTCCAAACGTGGAGGGCACCTTTGTTGAGTACCGGGACATGTACCGAACCCTTGCTGCCGTAAACATCCAGCGTGTCGGCCGGTTCCCGGACCGCCTTGCTGATGCTAAGGACTCCGATTGCGCCGTCTTCGAACTGAAGGAGCGCCGCAGCATTATCTTCCACGTCTCTCTGATAGAGTGGGTTGGTCAGTTGTGAAGCTACCGCGGCAGCCGGACCCAGGATATGGATGATTACCTCGATGCGGTGGCAGCCGAAATTCATCATCGGGCCGCCTCCGGCGTACTCTTTGACGGCCGTCCAATATTTGGGATGCCCCTGAGGAAACTGGTGGCTCTCGAAGGCGTTTATCTGCACCATCGTTACCTTGCCGATTTCGCCGGACCGGACGATATCCTTAACGCGGCTGATTACCGGATAGTGATGACGGTAGTATGCGACGCCGAGTCTTACCCCGTTTTTGCTGCAGGCGTCGATTATTCGGCGGGCATCCGGGGCGTTGAGCGCCAGAGGTTTTTCGCAGAGAACGTGCTTCCCGGCTTCCGCGGAGGCGATCGCCTGTTCGGTGTGCTGGTTGTGGGGGGTGGCTATGTAGACCGCCTCGACTTCCGCATCCTTGAGAAGCTCCCCTACCGTCTTGTACCACCTTCGGGCGCCGAACTCCCGGGCAGACTCCTCGACCAACTCCGTCTTCGCCCGCGTTACGGCGACAAGCTCGCAGTTGTCCAGGTCTCTCAAGGCAGGTGCGACCCTTTTCTGAGATATGTCGCCACAGCCGATGAGTCCGAAGCCGAGTTTTCTCATGAACGCCCTCCGTCAAGGTCTGCATTATACCTACGCGGCCGCCCCGGGAACACCCGGCACGGCGACTTCCCCGGCGCCGGAGGGGGCGCCGGACCTACCTGAAGGGTGACGTTGCTGGTATGGTGGAGCCACCTTATGAGCACCTACACCTACATACGCGACAACACCGAGTTTCAACGCTATCTCGAGAGACTCAAAGGGCGGGAGGTTCGATCGATCGCCTTGGATATAGAGGGGGAGTTCAACCTCCACGTCTACGGCGAGCGTTTCTGCCTTCTGCAGCTCTTCGACGGTTCCGAGGAAGCCGTGGTCGATCCACTTGCGGTCTCCGGGGAGCTTCTGAAACGGCTGCTCGAAGACCGGGACCTCTTAAAGATTACCTACGACTCCGCGAGCGACCGGGTCCTGATGGCGAAGACTCACGGGATCGTGATGAACTCGATTCTGGACCTGAAACCCGCCGTCGAGCTTCTCGAGTTCCCGAAACAGGATCTAAAGTCGGTCCTCGAGACCGCCCTCGGTATCCAGGAAGCCGGCAGCAAGAAACGCTTTCAGCAGTACAACTGGACCCTGCGTCCCATCGACCCCGGGGCCGTCGACTACGCCCTGCAGGATGTCCGGCATCTCTTCGCTCTCAAAGACGCGCTTCTCGGTCGCCTTTCGAAAGAGAGCAAGATCGACTTCTACATTCTGGAAAACTTAAAGCGCCAGGACCAGCAGCCGGACGTCGACCGAAAAGCCGGGGTCTTGCGTTCCGGTCGGTTCAAGCGGCTGGGCGGCGCCCATAAAAAGGAGTTCGAGCGAATCTTCGATATCCGGGAGCGCCACGCCCGGGACCTCGACCTCCCGCCCAACACGGTGGTCGCGAACAACGACCTCTTCGCGGTGGTTACCGGCGGGATGTCGATTAAGGACATCCGGGGCAACCGAAGGGTGCCGGCGGCTATCCTCGAGACGATTAAGCGGGAGATGGGGCAGGGAAGCGGCTGACTATACCGGAAGAACGACGCGAAGCAGGCCGTCGATCTCGTCGAAGTGAGCATCTAGACTAAGGAGCGCGGCGCCGTGCTCCATGCAACTCGCGGCGATCCAGACGTCGTTGATCGGAATCGGCGACCCCTTCTTTCGGAGCTGTTGCTTTATCAATGCGAACCATTCGGCGGTGGTATCGGTTACCGGAACGACGATGGTGCGCGGCTTCTCGCGGAAACGAGCGAGCTCGCTACGGTTGGCCGCTTCCCGGGTGCCCCCGACAAACCCATCCAGAAGCTCTCCGACGACAATGGCGGAGAGAAGTACCGCTTCGCTCCCGGCGAGGGCGTCGGCGATGGCCCCATCGCCCCCGAAGAGGGCCGCGTAGGCGTTGGTGTCGATAAGGAGACGCCGGGTCATTCCCAGTCGTTCCCATCGACCCGCTGGTTCTCGATCTGGGCCTCCTCGAAGATGGCCTTGTCCGCCGATGACCAGGCACCGAGAAACTCCCGGTAGTCTTCCCGTTCGCCGTTCGGACCGGCAAGTCCCATCGCCTGCGATAGGATTATCTTGACCAGCCGATTCTTGCTGATTCGCTCCCTCCGGGCCCGCTCCGTCAGTTTGTCATCGAGCTCTCGATCGACCCCGTGTATAGTAAAAGACATGAACCATCCTCCTGGTTCATTTATATCATATTATGGTTCGGAATGCGAGGCTTTTCGGACCTGTGTCAACAAGCTTCTCGATACGTCACACCGGAAACCGAACGGTAAAACGCGGGTGGGGCTTTCGCTCCACCTCGATGGTGCCCCGTAATTGACCGACCAGCGAGGTGATGATTTGAAGCCCCAGGGTTGGCGGATTCTCGAGGGATACGTCTTTCGGAAACTCGTTCCCGGTATTCGAGACGGTTAGAACGTAGTCGTCGCGCTTGGGGTCCACCTCGAGGGCCACCGAGAATCGCGGAGGTACGGCGGGCGTAAAGCCGTGTTTTATCGCGTTGAGGGCAAGCTCGTTTACCAAGAGGCCCAGGGTCACGGCGGTCTCCGTCGGGAAGGATGCGTTTACGATTCTGTCTATCACCTCGACGTGCTTCGGCGAATAGAGGGACAACACGCGGTCGAGCAAGGCCCGGAGGTAGCGGCCTATGTCGATCGTGTCTATTTCTCCGCTCTGGTGGAAGCTATCGTGGATAAGGGCGATGGTCTCGATCCGCTCACGGATATCCGAAAGGTCGACCGAATTGCCGACGGCCTCCTGTTTAAGGCTGACGAGGGAAGAGACCATGTGGAGGTTGTTCTTTATGCGATGGTTCAGCTCCCGCATGAGCCGCTTTTCCTTCTCAAGAGCGGCTTTGAGTTCCAGCTCGGCGTGCTTGCGTTGGGTAATATTCTCGACGATGCCGATTACCCGGATCGTGCCTGCCTCGTCGTTGCGCTCGGTTATCGCCCCGATATCCCTAAACCAAAGGTAGGAGCCGCTGCTGTTCTTTATCCGGTATTCCACCTCGTAGCGGTCTACCTTTCCCCCTATATGGTCTCGCATTGCTGCCATCGCAGGCTTTAGGTCCTCTGGGTGGAGGAGTCGGGTAAAGTCTTCGTAGGTGGCGAACGACTCCGGGGAGTAGCCGAGCATCTCGGCCTTTTTGTCGTCGAAGGCGACCTTCCCCGAGGGAAGCTCCATCTCCCACCACGCCAGATTCCCGGCCCGGAGGCCCGCTTCTATCCGCTCGTCGAGTCGCATTCGATTGGTTCCCATAATCCTATGTTAGAACAATTATATCAAAAAGTCAACATAGCTCTATTGAGGAGACGTCCCAAAATGCACTTTGGGACGCCGAAGTCTCTCCTCTGGGGGGAATAGCGTTTACGTTCTTGTTCTAGCCGGCAGTCCGGAGGCCGGCCTCAAGCCGGGAACACGCCCGTCGAGATGTAGCGGTCGCCGCGGTCGCAGATTATCGTCACGATGACGGCGTCGGATACGCCGCCGTTCTCCAGATCCCGGGCGAGGTCCAAGGAGACGGCGACGTTTCCTCCGGAGGAGATTCCGGCGAAGATGCCCTCCTTCGCGGCGAGGGCCCGCATCGTCTCGACCGCACGGTCCCGGGATACCTCTCTCTTTTCGTCGATCCGGCTCTCGTCGTAGATCGACGGCATGTACTCCGGCTGCCAGGCCCGGATTCCGGGAATGCCGCCGACCCTGTCGGGCCGCACCGCCACAATCTGCACGCCGGGGTTCTGTTCCTTTAAGAAGCGAGAGGTTCCCATCAGCGTCCCCGTCGTGCCGGTGGAGGCGACGAAGTGGGTTACCTTGCCATCGGTGTCCCGCCAAATCTCGGGGCCCGTGGCGCGGTAGTGGGCCTCGGTGTTATCGGGGTTCGAGAACTGGTCGAGGACAATGCCCTCCCCGGATTTCTCCATCTCCCGGGCAAGGTCTATGGCCCCCTCCATGCTCCGCTCTTGGGGGGTGAGCACTATCTCCGCGCCGTAGGCCTTCATCAGGGCCCGGCGCTCGGCGCTCATATGCTCCGGCATAATCAGTATGATGCGGTAGCCCTTTATGGCCGCAGCCATCGCGAGGGCAATGCCGGTGTTTCCGCTCGTCGCCTCAATAAGCGTGTCCCCCGGCGATATCCTCCCCCGCTCTTGCGCGGCGGTAATCATCCGGAGCGCCGGTCTGTCCTTTACCGAGCCTGCCGGGTTGTCGCCCTCGAGCTTGCAGAGGACCAGCGACGACCCGGTGTGGAGGCGGGAAAGACGAACGAGGGGTGTGTTTCCGATGGTGTCGGCGATGGAGAAGATGCGCATGCTTAAGAGTATATGTTCACTATCTCACTTTGAAAACAGCATATTGGCGGTGGCCTTGACCTCGGTTGGGGCGGGGGGGATACTTGTCGGCGGTGTTTAGCCTATCATCCAAAGCCGTCTACGGAGTTGCGGCTCTCCTAGAGCTCGCGGCATCCTACCGTGCCGGGCCTCTGCAAATCCGGGACATCGCGGAGCGCAACAAGATCCCCCAGCACTACCTCGAGCAGATCCTCGCCGGCCTAAAGAAATCGGGCCTCCTCCGGAGCTACCGAGGGGCCCAAGGGGGCTACGAGTTGGCGAAGCATCCTGACACCGTCCGGCTTATCGATATCCTGACCGAGCTCGATGGCCCCCTCAAGATCACCCCCGGAGGGGAGGTCGCAGAATCGCTCGCCTTTCTCTGGGGCGACCTCGAAGACCACATCGCTACCTACCTTACCCGGTCCCTCGGGCAGATTCTCCGGGAGAAGCGCGCCCAACGGGGAGATCAGGACTTTATCATCTAAGGCATCATCCCCAACTCGGAGTCGAGCCCGCGCCCCGAAAAAAGTGCAATAAACTACTGTAAATAACTTGACATACTTTAGTATTGGACGGTATACCTTCCCTTGGAGGATGAATATGAGTGCATTTATCAGGATAACAGTGACCCTTGCGGTCGCTTTGTCGATAGCGGGGACGGCGTTTGCTTCCGGCAGCCCGGAGCCCCAAGGGGCCGAGAGCCTGCTGGTTTCCGTCGAAGAGCTGCAGGAACGCCTCGACGACTCGGGGACGCTTGTTCTCGACGCCCGGGACTACGGCGACTATGCTTCGGGCTCTATACCCGGAGCGGTCAGCCTGCCGACGAACGACCTCAACCGCACGGTAGTTCTCGAGAACGGGACGGAGGTGCAGCGAATCGTGCAGGAGGCCGACGAGATCGTCTACGCTTTGCAGGACGCCGGAATCAACTCCGACTCTCGAATCGTCATCTACGACCAAGGCGGCTCCACCCTCGCTCCCCGGCTCTTCTGGATTCTCGACTACTATGGCCACACGGACCTGGCCATTCTCGACGGCGGCTTCTCGGCCTGGCAGGCGTCGGGCCTAGAGGTTTCCACCGAAATTGCCGACATTCCCCGGGGCGACTTTATCCCCGTGGCGAACCCCGAAAAGCACGCCGACTTCGAATACGTCACCGAGTCCCTCGGCTCCGACTCGACGATGGTCTGTAACGCGCTCTCGGAATCGAGCTTCGCCGAGGCCGCCATCCCGGGAAGCACGAACCTTCCCCAGGCGAACCTCTTCGCGACCGACGGAGTGCCGTATCTAAAGCAGGCTGAAGTTCTCGAGACCCTTCTGAACGATATCGGCTTCGACCGGAGCAAGGAGATCGTCTTCTACTGCGGCGCCGGGTACGCCGCATCGGTCGACTACTTCGTCGCCCAGCTTATCGGCTTGCCTCGGGTCCGCATGTACGACGGATCGTTGCAGGATTGGCGGGCTCGGGAGGGTGAGCTTCTCCCGAGCGGTGGAGCGTAACTATCCTCGAGGAGGTCCCGATGCTGATTACCACAGGCGAGGTCTACGAAGGGCTCGCCGAGCATTCTCGGATTCTCGTCGACCTTCGAGGCGAGGCGGCGTATCGAAGAGCGCACATCCCCGGGGCGATCCGTCTGCCTCCCGAGGCGCTGAACGACCCTGAGTCGCCGCGGTCGGCTCTTTGGTCTCAAGAAGTGTTGCGTCGGAACCTCGAGGAGGCGGGAATCGGGGACGAGGGGTTGGTTGTCGCCTACGACGATAGCGGACTCGTACCCTCATCGAAGCTCTATTGGGTGCTGCGCTACCTCGGCCGGGGAAACGTCGCCGTGATGGACGGCGGCTTTGCCGGATGGAAGAAGGCCGGGCTGCCGGTATCGACGGAAGGAACCTCCCGGCATCCCGGCGGCCTCTCGTCTCCGCCGGCGGAAGAGCTTCTTGCCCGCCGGGAAGACGTCCTATCGGCTTTGGACACCACCGACACGGTACTCGTGGACGCCCGGACCCCGGACGAGTTCGCCGGTCGCTCGGCCACCGCTCTCCGGGAGGGGCACATTCCCGGCGCGGTAAACATCAACTGGGAACACCACGTCGTCGATCTAATGGACCCTCGACTGCGACCCCTCGACGAGCTTCGCGCCCTCTACGAAGGACACGGAATTACGCCGGATAAGCAGGTCATAACCTACTGCCGGTCCGGCGCCCGGTCGTCCCACACCTTTTTCGTGCTCTCCCTCTTGGGGTATCCCCGGGTGCGAAACTACGAGGCTTCCTGGCTCGAGTGGGGAAACGAGCCCGACTTACCGGTTGCGCTGGATCTTCGAGAGCGAGAGCTACAGGAGAAAAGATGAAAGCTACTCCTCGAGCCATTTCTTTGTTGATTCTGCTCGTGGCCGTCGGACACTCAGGCTTTGCCCAGAGCGACTGGATCTACGCCGCCTCGGGTTCGCAGTACCTGGTGCTGAACCCGCAAGACGGCACGATCGTCCACCGGGGAGAGCTCCGCGCTGCCGGCTTTGACCCCGGCGCCGGGGACCCAGGCACGGCGTCGCGCACCGGGACACCCCAGGTCGTCCCCACACCCGGGGGGCGCTACGTCTTCTTTCTCTTCTCGGAAGCAGACCGGGCGGTCGTGGTGGACGCCGAGTCGCATCTTCCGGTATGGGCGGTCGACCTGCCCCGGGGCACCCGGAGCATCGTCTTTAGCACAATGGGTGATACCATTCTCGCCCACACCGGCGGGACCTCCTGGGTCGAGCTACCCCACCGGCAGGGTAAGATAACCGGGCCCGAGCGCCCGGCGCCTGCCTTCGGCGGCGGTTCCCTCGCCTTCAACCGCCGGGGAACGAGAGTCTACGGAAACCGCGGCGGGGAGCTGGTCTACGCACTATCTTCCTCCGGAGACTCGGTGCAGACGGTACGCCTCGACGGCGGCCCCTACAATTGGCAGATCAGCCCGAACTTTCGTTTTCTCGTCGGCGCCTCGAAAGGCGGCCTCGCCGTGGTCGACGAGGCTCGGGGAAGGGTGGTCGGCTATCTCGACGGATCCTACGCCGGCGGCGTCTTTCACCCCAACTCGCGAGAGTTCTACGCGCTTACCGCCGATGGCGAAGCCCTCGTCCTGGTCGAGGTAACCCGGGGACGGGAGCGCTCCCGGTTTCGACCGGCGGCGGCCCTCGGGGCGGTTTTTCGCGAAGACGATGGAACGCTCCACGGACTATCCAAAGGTGATACCGGCGGCGCCGGGCCCGGCCCCACCCGGGTTTCGGTGGTTCTCGATTTGACCGGCCGGCAGAGGCGTGTGGCCTTACCTTCGGACTTTGCCGCCGGAGTGACGGCGGCTGTGGTAACCTTGCGCCCCGGGGGAGGCTTCGCATGCTTCTGACCAGCATCGTGTCCGGGCTTGCGACCGGCTTTGTCGGCGGTTACGCCCTGCAGCGCGGGGGCTTCTGCATGCACTCGGCGTTCCGGAGCATCGTCTTCGAGAAGGAACACAGCATCTTGCGGACCTGGCTCTTGATTCTGGCGATCAACATCCCGGCGCTGCTGCTGCTGGAGCAACTGGGCATCGTCTTCCCCGCCCGGGCCCCCTTTACCATGGTCGCCGGGCTTATCGGCGGCCTCGTCTTCGGAGGCGGCATGGTACTCGCCGGGGGATGCGTCTCGGGTACCTACTACCGGGCCGCCAAGGGAATGACCGGATCCCTGGTAGCCCTCCTTGGGTTTGCCGCAGGGGGCCTCATGGTTACCGGCGGCGCGTTGCAGCCGGTACGGGCCTGGGCTCTGCGGTACGAGGTCCCGATTGCCGGAGAGGAGGCGTCCCTCTACAACCTCCCCGGCGCCTTTGACGCCGGCTTCTTTCCCGGCTTCGGCTTTCGGTGGGTCGTCGCGGGTACGCTGGTCCTTCTTCTCGGCATCTTCCTAATCCGCTCCCCGAAGAGCAGCTTTACCATCGGGTGGCCCTGGTGGCTAACCGGCATCGTTCTATCCGTCGTGGCAATCTTGGCGTGGTACTTCTCGTCCCTCGAGTACCGGGACTACGGGCTCAGCATCGTCCAGCCGACGAACGCGCTATCCCGGTGGCTATTGGCCGGCGACGGGTCCGGTGTAAACTGGGCGAGCTGGTTTCTGCTCGGGCTCTTACCCGGCGCCTTCGTCGCTGCCTGGCGCGGCGGAGACCTCGCCTTGAGGGTTCCCAGCGCCGGCCGCCTGCTGCAGAACCTCGCCGGCGGGGTGCTAATGGGGTGGGGGGCCAGTCTGGCCGGGGGTTGTAACATCGGCCACGGCATTACCGGCATCAGCGTCCTCTCCATCGGCAGCATCTGGGCGACCGCCGCGACTCTCGTCGGCGTCTGGCTGACGACGGCAGTGGTGTTCCGAATTGCGCGGCCGGCTGCCCCGGCAGACGGGGCGAGAACCTAGGGAGGATACTGTTATGGATGATTACGCGATCGATTCCGAGCTCGACCTCTCCGGGGAGGTCTGTCCCTACACCTTCATCAAGAGCAAGCTCGCCCTCGAGGAGCTTTCCCCGGGGCAGGTCTTGAGCGTGACGGTGGACAACAGCGAGAGCGCGTCAAACGTTCCCAAGAGTCTACAGCAGGAGGGACACGAAGTCTTGAGCCTCGAGAGAGCAGACAAGGGCAAGTGGCGGGTCGTGGTGCGTCACACCGGCTGAGCGTGGGAGCCGGTATCGGCCTCAAGCCCCGGCCTTTGCACGCTTGAGGAGAGATTTTACGTGGTCGATATCCTCCAGCTCGTGGAGCGTGTCGTGGGATCCCGGCACGGTTCCCTCGAGCAGGCCGACGACGTAGTCTCCCAAGTCCCGAGCGTCGATCCAAGAGTCGTTGATCTCGCTGCCCCGGCTCCGGGTTCTAACCGTGGTATGCGCGGTGAGCGCATAGACCCGAACAGCCGAGTCGAAGGCTTCGTGGGCGATTACCCGGGCCATCATCTTTTGCGCAGCCGCCATAATGGAAAGCATCCCGGCATCCGGACGGATACTTTCCGCCTCGGGGCCGATAAGGCTGACGTAGACGCCGCTATTCTGCCTGCGCATCTGCTCGATAAAGACCCGCTGTGTGTTGAAGTGGGTCATAAGGTTGTCCTGGATGCTCCGGTCCCAATCCTCCCGGGGCATCCGATGCATGCGGTAGCCGTAGTAATCGGCCCCGACGGATACGATGACGGCGTCGACCTTGCCCTCCGCAGAGACTACTTTCTCTCGTAAGGCCGCGACTTGCTCCTCGTCGCCTAAATCCGCCGGTATCAGGCGGAGCTCCTCCGGGTTGCCCAAATAGTCCTTTAGACGACTAGAGTGGTCCCCGGCGCGCGTCGGTACGTAGACCCGATAACCCGCCGCCAAGAGCGCGGCCACGATTCCTTCCCCTATCCCGCCGGATCCGCCGGCCACCACCGCTACCTCTCTCTCTGCCATAACACCCTCCTGGTTGGAGATAATTCGACGACGCCGTGCGCGGGGTTCCGGCGTCACGGTTTCGTACTGCTGCTAGGGCGTAGCGTCCTCGAGATCGGCTCGAAGTCCGGACCAATTCGCATCTGCCTTGTCGATATTCGACTCGATGTCATCCCGGAACCGTCCGTGGTAGCTATCGTTTAGATTGAGAAAGAGTCTTCCCCCGTGGATGGTCCACAGCTCGGGATCGCCGTCGGCTACCTGGTTCCGCGCCGCGGCGAAGGCGCAGTAGCCTCCGTAGCTGGGGGCGTAGCGATCCGGTTCCTCCGCGAACATCCGGAGGTGTTCCTGGGAGGCGAAATACCACTGTGCCCCGTCCCACTCGAAGCTGTACTGTGATTCCCCAAGGGTTGGCTTGCCGAGGGTGAAGTAGGCGACCGGATCGTACCCGTCAATCGCGATTCCGTCGGAAGAGTTGACGACTCCTTCCGGTGTGCCGCCGGCGAAGGCTTGCGCAGCCGAAGCGAGCACAATAACGAGGACGAAAACAGTCGTACGAGCGATCCGATCGAAATGGCCCGACGCGTTTAACCGACTCATTGCTGACCTCCTGAGTAATGATTGTACATGCAACCATAAGATCACCATTGTCGCCCGTGGTGTCCAGTGCTTGTTGAGGATTTCCAGTCGAGCTATCGGATTTCGGCGTTGGTTACGGTCCATTAACGGGACTCCAGCTACGGCGCTGTCGAAGCCGTTGGTTTTCCGCTGTGCAGCGTCAACTCGTCGGTTCGGTTCGGCAAGGGGAATGTCTGTCTTACCCCATTTCTGCCGGCACAGACTCATGCCGCGGACCGCTGTCGCGGAAAGGAAGCGGAGTAGGGGCGGGCTTGTCCCGCGTGTTTCGTCCTACCGTTTTACAAGCCGTACACCTCGGTGTCCGGATGAAACTCATTCCACCCAAGCCACCAGTGTTTTTCCACGATCGGATCCGGTTCTCCGTCGCGACGCCGGATACGAAGTGATTCCTTCTCTTGGTCGAACTCGACGTCGATGTAGACCCTACCTATGGTGTCGCGAAACGCTCCGACCGCGCGTACCGCCGATAGCGGGTACGCCTTCGAGTGGCCGTTGATCTGCACTCCGAAGACCGTCTCTCGTGGTGGTAGAGCGCTCGACAGCCGAGTGTGGCCCGGCGCCATAATCTGTTCGGTGGCGCGCTCGAGGAGGCGGAACCCCGTCGGCGTCCCGAGGATCGCGGATCGAGCGCCTTCGGGGTCTGTTGCCAGGGTCATCCCGCTCTGAGGGCGGGCGCGCGGCCAGGGCACCTGTTCGGACGGAAGCATCTCGAGGACGCTGCCTTTAAGCGGTCCGTAGATCGCTTCGCCCGTGGCCTGCTGCCAGAGCGTGTGAGTCTCTCGATCCTCCATCAACAGGTTTCGCCGGAAGACCCCCGAGACCTCGAAGAAAAGCCGTTGGCCCTCGTGTTCGGCGCGAAAGACCAGCCCGGTCCGGCATAGCGCACAATACGTGACCACCACCGGAACCTCATCCAGAACGTCGTGTACGAGATGTCGCGGCATGACCATGGATTCGAGGGGATAGGCACGCCGCTCGCCACCACGCTCCACCACCAGGACGTGAGCGTGTTCGTCGAGCAAGGTTTCCGACCCCTCGGTGGCGGGGACGGCTCGCACTGTGTCGAGGCCGGGAAACAAACGCTCAAGCTCGAACACCAAAGCAAGAATCGACAAGGCCCCCGCGGCAACGAGAAACGCTACCTCCGTCGACCCCGGCTCGGTCAGGAGCGTTGCCGCCCCGAAGACGGCGACGAGCCCAATGCCAACGAGCCGCTTTCTGCGGTAGCGATAGAATAGACGGAGACCCGGCGTAAAGGCGGTGAAAACGGTAACCTGCCGCCCCAAGCCGATCACCGTGGCAACGAGTAAGGACACGCTCGCACAGAATAGCGAAACCATGGAGCATCGTTATAGGGAAACCGAGCGCGGCGTGCAAGCGCTGACAGGGTCGGAAGGTTAACGTTGTACAGAAGCACAAGCGCCGCCGAGGCCGCTACCGCAGCCCACCAGAGTGGTATCCAGACGCCTCGGATTAACGGTAGGGTCGAAAAAAGGAGCAACGAAACGATGAGTGAAGCGGTAATCCGCCTTATGCAGCTGGGGGAGCGGCGGGAGGTAAAGCGACTCTCCCGACGCGCCTTTGGTTTCCCACAAGGTTTGGCCGTAAAGCCGACCGAGAACACCTTTGTCTACGAGCTCGCCGGAAAGATCGTCGGCGTAGCGGTCCTCGGAATCTTCGGGTACAAACGCGATCGGCTCGGAGGGGTCGTCAAATGGCTCTTCACGGACCGGGCTGCGCGTGGTCGCGGGGCGGCCGCCGCCCTCGTAGAGCATTCGGTCGCTCGCCTAAAGGAGCTCGGCTGCCACGAGCTTTTTACCACCGTCGAAGGTTTCAATACCGCTTCGAGCAACCGCTTTGCCGACCTCGGCTTTGTTCCCCTGAGCGCCATGGAGCAGCTACGCCGGTACGGGTTTAGTGTCATCAAGATAGGGGTGAACACCTTCCATACTATCGATCTTGGTCACTTCCTCTGGGTACGTCCCGCATCTCCGTCGTCGTCCACCCCGGCCGAAGAGGCCGTTATCCCCGGTGGGGGCGCCCCGGCCTGGTGGGTAAACGTATTTCTTATGGCGGCTCTGGTTGGGCTCCAACGACTCCGGGTCGCCGAGGCGCCCCGGCTGCATCCCCACCTGATTTGGCAAATCCCGGCAGCGGTTGGACTGGTGTTCGGTGTCCGCACCGTGGCGATGAAACTGGCGGCACGAAGCCTCGGACTCAAGCTGCGTTACCGAATCTGGGAGACCGGGCTCACACTCTCGGCGCTTATCACGCTGCTCTTCGGTGGCGTGCTCCCATCACCGGGCTCGCATTATCCGAAGACGGTCCGCTGGAGCTACCAAAACGAGGTTCGACGCCTGGCGATCGTCGGGTTTTCCGGGGCCCTTGGGGTTCTGGTCCTGGGCTGGCTGTTCTTCGCCTCCGAGGCCCTCGGGCTTCCGGGCGTCCCGGCTCCGCTCGCCGAGGTACCTAGCTTCGCGGTGTTGGTGGTCCACCCCCTACTCGTGTTCGAGGTGCTTCTGCCCTTCTTTCCCTTCGGCTCCTACAACGGCCGGCGCGTCTGGGACTATCGACCCCTGCTCTGGGCCGTGCTCGCAGTCGGGGTCCTGGGGCTCTTCGCGGTTCGTCGCTTCGGCTTTTAGAGCAGCCAGGGACACTCCGTTCAGAATTGAAACGAGATATGTGCCCCGCCGAGAACACTGACGTTTCCCGCGAAAAGGTCCGTCGGCTCTTGCTTCGGAACGTTGAACTCACCGAATTGAACCCGCACGGTAAGGAGGTTCAGGCCGAGTATCAGACGCTCCGACACCGCCAGATCGACGCCGCCGCCGGCCTCTCCCGAGAAGAAGGACACCGTAGACTGGTCTTCCTCGTCGGTTCCTACCTGACTTTCCGTGCCTTCGAATCCGACGCCGATTCGGCCATACCACTTCGCCGGGCCCACCTGGAGCCCGCCCTTTGCCCCGATGGCGACCGTCGCTCCGATCTGCTGCTCGATCGTTGCGTTCGTGTCGGCGTCGTCTATGTTGTAAAAGCCGAATTGCGCCCGGGCGTCGACACCGAAGAATTGCCACCAGTATCCGAAACGCCCTCCTACTACCGTGGTGTTTCGGATCGAGTCGACCGCCACGCCGACGGTCCACCCCTCAATCCGGGGGCCCCCCGACTCCCCCTCGTCTGCTACCGCAGCCTGCGAAACCAGACACAAGAGCCCAACAACGATTACTAACCACACTTTGCGTTTCTGCATTCAGCTACCCCTCCGATGGATTCTTACATTGATTCTGCCATCGATTCCCGCAACCGGCGTCCCAGAGTGCATTTTGGGACGTCGGACACCCGGCCGGAGTTTGGGGGGGCAGGTGTTTTCCGAGACTTTTCCGTAGTTTCGTGCTACTATGGTAGAAGGAGGATAAAAGTCTTTAAAGGAGGAACATTGTGCCGCTCAACATAAAGAGTGATAAGGCCCACGAATTAGCCCGCGAATTGGCGGAGTTATCCCAAACATCTATCACCGACGCGGTAACCATGGCCCTTCGGGAGGCTGTGGAGGCACGCCGATCGAGGAAAGGTCGCCTCAAGGAAGCTCGTGTCGAAGACCTCATTTCAATCGCGCAGAATACTCAGAGGTTATCCGTACTCGACGAACGGTCGGCGGAGGAGATACTCGGCTACGATGAGCACGGGGTGTCGGAATAGTGGTTATCGATACGTCGGCGGTTCTCGCAATCCTCCAGAATGAACCGGAGCGAGACGAGTTTGTTCGGCGCATTGTCGAGGCACCCTCCGCGAAGTTGTCGGCCGCCGGCTATGTCGAGACGGGGATAGTCCTCGGTGCTCGATACGGTCAGGCAGGCGTCCATCAGCTAATGCTGTTCATTACCCGTGCACAGATCGAGGTCGTCCCCGTCGACGAGGAGCAGGCCGAGCTCGCCGTCGATGCCTACCTTCGTTTCGGCAAGGGGCGTCATAAGGCTGCACTCAATTTCGGCGACTGCTTTGCCTACGCTCTGGCGTTGCAATCCACCGAAAAGCTGCTCTTTAAGGGAACCGACTTTGGGGCGACCGATCTTTAGGCGGGCGAACGGCGGGGTCCGGGCGCCGTCCCGGCTCGGCCTACCGGCGATCTGCGGGAAGAACCTCACCTCGCCGTCACAAGAGGCGACGAGGTGAAGTCATAGTACCTCGGGCAAGAATCCGGGCCATCGCCGGACCTGCCGGCGGATGGCGCCAAGAAAGCGACCTAAAAGGTAGGTGGATTCTCGAATAGCTCAAACAGCTTCGGATCCGCGTCTGCCGTGAGTACGGAGGCGCCGCCATAGATAAGCGGTGGAACATGACCAAACGGCGGATTCTGCGACGGGACGTCACTTGGATTAGCCGCGGCGTAGGCCGAAAGCATCGCGTAGTACCCGATAAGGTATGGGTCGTCGATGACCGTTCCGCGGATCTCGCCCGCCTTCAGAAGTTCGATGACTGGTCCGCCGAAGTCAACTGCCATTACGTGAACGTCGCCTTGACGGCCGACGTTTCGAACGGCTGCCGCAGCGCCCGGTCCGCCGTATCCATGGGTCGTGAAGACGCCGCGAATCTGTGGATTCGATTGGAGTGCCGCGCTGACCTGCGTCTCGGCCTTGGCAACCTCGCCCTCGTCATTCAGGACTGCCGCGACTCTGATGCCTGTATAGTTTTCCGCCAAAGCGTCAATGAAACCTTGGGACCGTTCTTCCAAAGCTCCCATGCCGGGTACCGTCGATATGGCTACTTCTCCGTTGCCGTCAAGCCACTCTCCCATGGTCATCCCCGCAGTCCAGCCGAAGCTATAGTTGTCCGTGCCGACGAACATCAGACGTTTGCTGTCCGGAGAGTCGCTATCGAAGGCGATGACCGGTATTCCCGCGTCGATTGCTCGATTGATGGCAGGAACCAAGGTGGCTTCGTCGGCCGATGCGACGAGGAGCGCATCCACTTGCTTTGCGACCATCTGTTCGACGGTGCGCGCTTCAAGAGATGCGTCCCATTCTGCCGGTCCTTGGAGTTCCGTTTTTACATGAGGCCCGATCGCTTTGGCGGCATCAACCATGCCGGCATAGGTCCAGTTGAAGTACTCGGCGCCTTTGGTAAAGACAACCATGGCGTACTGCTGATCCGGCCTTGCCTCGGCATCGCCTTGCTCAGAAGCGGTGGACTCACCGGGACCACAAGATATAAGGGCCAGCGAGAGTAACAGCCCTAAGCCGATCTTGGAGAAAATGGTTTTCATTTTCCTCCTCCTTAAAGTTGGGTTCTGCTTTTTAGCTGCGTGCTAACGAACACAGCAATCAACAACATGAGACCTGTTACCACATCCTGGTAGTAGGTCGAGATCCCGGACATCACAAACGCGTTGTAAACCATCGCCAAGAACAGGTATGCCATTACGGTGCCGCCGATGGAGCCGACGCCGCCTTCGGTTAGACTCGACCCTCCAAGGGCTGCAACCGTTATGACCTTGAGCTCAACGCCGACGCCGAAGCTGGGACTGGCGCTGTTGTAAAGCGAAGCGGACAGAATTCCCGCGATACCTGCCAGAAGAGCTGATTGTACGTAGACGAACCGGTAGACTCGTTGGACTCTAATTCCGGAAAGAATGGCTGCTTTTTCGTTACAGCCGAGAAACACGATCTGCTGAAAGAATCGATTGTGCCGCAGAAATGTGGCGTAGATTGCGGCGACAATGCCGAACACCACTATCGGAATTGGAATACCAAAGACACGACCGTTTGCCAGGGCTATAAAAGTCTCCGAAAAACCGGAGATGACTTTTCCCGACGTAATCGCCAGGTTGAGTCCTTGTATCGCCATCATCATCGCCATGGTAACGATGAACGGATGAACTCGGAGGTAGCGTCGAAGCTCGTTATTGACCTCGCCGATGAGCGAGGCGGCGAGCAATACGACTACCACGGAGACGCCGACAGGAATACCCTGTTTGAGAAGCAAAGCGGTTAGAATGGCCGAGAACGAAAGCACCGAGGATACGGACAGGTCGATCCCGCCGGAGATGATCACCAGCGTTAGTCCAAGAGCCATAATGCCTTCCATCACGAAACCCGTAAGAAGGACTTCGATGTTCAACCTGGAGAGAAAGTAGGGCGCTCGCGTCCTCATGACGATGCTGATAACGACTACGAGAACGGCCAGAGCAACGATGTTGATGTCGGCTTTAGACCAAAGCCGTCCAACCCGGTTTAGGGCTTCCCTACTCGTCAAAGCGAGACCTCCGTGCCATCGAGTTCTTCACTCTTGAAGGCAAAAGATATGATTTCCTCTTGGCTCAGTTCAGCGTGGTTCTTGATCGTCTGCTTGATTGAACCCTTGTCGAAAACGACAATTCGGTCAGACAGCAATAGGATTTCGGGTAGCTCGGAGGATATGACGATAACCGAAACACCCTCCAAGGCGAGCTCAAAAAGACGATTGTGAATCGCCGCTTTTGCTCGCACGTCGACCCCACG
>CAYPUT010000028.1:0-23717 GCA_964413945.1 uncultured Spirochaetaceae bacterium | reverse complement strand
CCAGCGCCTGGGGTGTTTCGAAGTCGTAATCCCCCCGGGGGTCCTGGGGATGGGATTCGAGGTCCAAGAAGTAGTCGTCGACGCTTATGGGCACCAGACGCCGGCCGGAGCCCTCGACGAGCTCGGCGATTTTCCGGGTCGTCGTTGTTTTTCCGGAGGAAGACGGGCCGGCGACGATGACGACCCGGAGGTCGTCGAGCCGCTCTGTCAGGGAAGCCGAAAGCGATTGGAGCTGATCCCGGTAGAAGCTCTCCGAGACGTCGATAAGCTCGCCGAGGCGCCCGGCTTCGACCCACCGGCGGATTCCGGCGGTATCGTAACAGTCGTGGTCTATCGCCCAGGCAAGGGTCCCCCAGAGAATCTGGTAGGGTATGTTGTCCTGAGAATAGGTTGCGCTCTCTCTACCCTGCCGCTTCAGGGCGTGCTCGTACCGGTAGACGATGTATGCCTTCGCCGTCCGGGCGTGCCCCTCTTCTATCAACACTTTTTCGACGGCGTCCTGGACCTCTTCGACCGTCGGGTAGGAAGAATCCCCCGGCTCCCGAATCCGCTCCAGGTAATCCACGACGCGATCGGCAATGCAGTCGGCCCGATCCTTGTCCCTACCGCCGACGGAGACGGCGGCACGAAAGATGGCAAAGGCTATCTTCTTCTTGTCGAAGGGGACGACTCGGCCGTCCCGCTTGACGATGTGGCGGATCATTGCACTCGACTTTTCTCCGCGGCTTCCGTTGCAAGACGCCGGGCAAACTCGGCAACCGAGACAGGTCCGCTCCGCTCCCCGGAGCGCCCCCGGACGGCGACGGAGTGCCCTTCCTCTTCCTTCTCCCCGACGACGAGCATGTAGGGGATCTTCTGCGTCTGTCCCTGCCGGATCTTGGCGTTCATTCGCTCCTGGGAGAGGTCTACGTCGACCCGGAAGCCGTCGGTTTTGAGTTGGGCGGCGACCTTCACCGCGTAGTCGTTGAAGGCCGGCGCCACGGGGATTACCACCGCCTGTACCGGCGCCAACCAGAGGGGAAAGGCGCCGCCGTAGTGCTCGATTAGCACCCCGAAAAAGCGTTCGAGGGAACCCAAAAGCGCCCGGTGGACCATGTAGGGGCGCTTCTCTACCCCGTCGTTGTCGACGAAGGTCATGTCGAAACGGTCCGGAAGGTTAAAGTCGAACTGAATGGTCGTCATCTGCCATTCCCGCCCCAGGGCGTCCCGGATTTTCAGGTCGATCTTGGGGCCGTAGAAGGCGCCACCCCCTTGGTCGAGCTCGTACTCGAGCCCTCGATCCTCTAAGGATCGGCGGAGCGCCTCTTCGGCGACGCGCCACCGCTCCGGCTCGCCGACGCTCTTCTCCGGCTGGGTCGCCAGGTAGGGCTTGATGGCGGTAAAGCCGAAGTCGTGCCAGACCTCGAGGCTAAAGCGCAGGACCTCGTCGATCTCGTCTTGAATTTGCTCCGGCGTACAGAAGATATGCGCATCATCCTGGGTAAAACCGCGGACCCTCAACAGACCGTGGAGCACACCGCTGCGCTCGTACCGGTAGACGGTGCCGAGCTCGCCCCAGCGGAGGGGAAGATCCCGGTAGGAACGGGTTTGGGTCTTGTAGATAAGGATGTGGAAGGGACAGTTCATCGGCTTCGCAAAGTATTCGCTGTTGTCCATCTCCATCGGGGCGTACATGTTCTCTTTATAGAAATCCAGGTGCCCCGAGGTCTGCCAGAGCCAAGACTTGCCGACGTGGGGCGTGTGGAGGAGCTCGTAGCCGTTGTCCATGTGCTTCTTGCGCCAGTAGTCCTCCACCGCGAGCCGAATCCGGGAACCCTTGGGATGCCAGTAGATCAGCCCGGGGCCGGCCTCTTCGTGGGTGGAAAAGAGGTCGAGCTCTCGGCCGAGGCGCCGGTGGTCCCGTTTTTCGATTTCCGCGAGATGGTCGAGGTGCTTCCGCAGCTCTTTCGGCGTCTCCCAAGCGGTTCCGTAGATACGCTGGAGCATCGGCCGTTTCTCGTCCCCCCTCCAGTAGGCGCCGGCCACCGAGAGCAGCTTAAAGGCCTTCGCCTGGAGCTGCTTCGTCGTCTCGACGTGGGGCCCTCGACAGAGGTCGGTAAAAGTATCCTGGGTGTAGGTAGAGATGGTTTCGTCTTCCGGGAGGTCGTCGATCAGCTCCTCTTTGTACGGTTGGTCGGCAAAGAGCTTCTTCGCCTCCTGTCGGTCGAGCTCCTGCCGGGTAAACTCGTGGTCGCCCTCGATAATCCGGCGCATGTTCTCTTCGATCTCTTCCAAGTCCTCCGGCGTTAGGCTCCGGGGAAGGTCGAAATCGTAGTAGAAACCGTTCTCGATCGGGGGGCCGATGGCCAACTTAGCCTCGGGAAAGAGACGCAAGACCGCCTCGGCCATGACATGAGCCGTCGAATGGCGGACCCGGTAGAGTCGTTCTTCTTCGGTCAGCTCTTTGAAGGCGGCGGCCTTCTGCTCAGTGGACATGTACTGCTCCTTGGTGGATTTGATGATCGAGGCTTTGACCCGCCCTGTCAACCGAAGGTAGCCAGGGCTTCGCGCCAGGGTCAAGGTGGGGCGGTGTCAGGTCCGGTGTCGGGTCCGGTTCAGGGGGTCCGGGAAAGCAGCACGACCATGGAATGGCGGCGGACGGGGTAGCAGCCGTCCTTCGCGATCGGTTCTTCTTCTCCGGGATCCAGAAGCTCCTCCCCGGGTCCCTCGGCGGTGTCGATAACGCGGTACCAGTGGTTTCCGTTGGGAGCCGGGGGGACTACGAAACCGCGGTCCAACCCGGTGCCGTTGAACATCACAAAGAAGTCATTGTCGTCGAGGTCCGCCCGGATCTCCGCCTTGCTCCCGTCTATTTGGAGAGCGAGGCAGTTGCGGCTGCTCCCCCAGTCGATCTCGGCGCCCTTGTCGTTGTACCAGGTAATATCCGGAATGGCGTTGTAGGCGTTGTCGACGCCGGTGTAGAACTCGGGCCGGAGGAAGGCGTGGTGGGCCAGGCGAAACCGGATGAGGCGCCGGACGAATTCCCGGAACCCCGGAAACCGCTCCCCCCGGGTGTAGTCGACCCAGGAGATCGGATTGTCCTGGCAGTAGGCGTTGTTGTTTCCCTGCTGGGTGCGACCGACCTCGTCTCCGGCGAGAAGCATCGGGGTACCGAGGGACAAGAGGAGCGTCGCGGCGAAGTTGTTCATCTGACGGCGCCGGAGATCGAGAACCTCGGACCGATCCGTTTCGCCTTCCACCCCGTAGTTGGCGCTGTAGTTCGCGTCGTGGCCGTCCCGGTTTTCCTCGCCGTTTACTTCGTTGTGCTTTCCGGTGTAGCTGACCAGATCGTAGAGGGTAAAGCCGTCGTGGCTCGTTACAAAGTTGATGCTATGGAAGGGCTTTCGGCCGTCCCGGAGGTAGAGATCCGAGCTCCCGGTAATCCGGGTGGCGAGGGCGGAGACCATTCCCCGGTCTCCCCGCCAGAATCGACGGACGTCGTCCCGGTAACGGTCGTTCCACTCCGCCCAGCGGCCTCCGGGAAAGGAGCCGACCTGATACGCTCCGGCGGCGTCCCAGGCCTCGGCGATAATCTTGGTGTTCCGGAGGAGGGGATCCTCGGCTATCCGTTCGACGATCGGCGGGTTTTCCATCAGGTTGCCCCGGCTATCCCTCCCGAGAACGGAGCCGAGGTCGAAGCGGAATCCGTCTACGTGCATCTCCACCACCCAGTACCGCAAGCTCTCGAGGATCAAGGTCCGGACTATCGGATGATTGCAGTTGAGGGTGTTGCCGGTGCCGGTAAAGTTGCGATAGAACCGTTTGTCTTCTTCCAGCATGTAGTAGAGAAGGTTGTCGATGCCCCGAAAGCAGATCGTGGGCCCCAACTCGCTCCCCTCCCCGGTGTGGTTGAATACCACATCCAGGATAACTTCGATCCCGGCCTTATGGAGCTCCCGGACCATCTCTTTGAACTCGTCCACCTGCCCGCCCCGGGTACCGTCGCTGCAGTAGGCCCCCGCAGGAGCGAAGAAACCGATGGTGTTGTACCCCCAGTAGTCGACCAGCTTCTCGCCGGTCTCCGGATTCCGGCGTTCGACGCCGTTCCGGTTGTACTCGTGGACTGGCAGGAGCTCGAGGCTCGTAATGCCGAGCTCCTTTAGGTAGGGAATTCTCTCGATGATTCCCCGAAAGGTTCCGGGGTGCTCGACACCGGCGCTCGGGTGTGAGGTCAACCCACCGACGTGGGCCTCGTAGATAACGCTAAACCGGAGGGGATAGTTCAGAGGCCGGTCCCCCTGCCAGTCGAAGTCGTCGTCTACGACGACGCACTTCGGGATCCCGGGCCCCGACGGCTGACCGGAAAAGCTCAGATCCTCCTCCGGGTTCCCCGGGACGTAACCCAGATTACTCGAGAGGTTCCAGGTGCCACCGCCGGTAAGGGCCTTGGCGTAGGGATCGAGGAGAAGCTTGTTGACGTTAAAGCGGTGGCCCCGGTGGGGCTCGTAGGGGCCGTCGACCCGATAGTTGTAGAGGGCACCGGCCCCGAGCCCGTCGCAGTGGACGTGCCAGACGTCGCCGGTGCGGTTGTGCTCCCGGTGCAACTCCACCTCGACCGTCGGTCGGACGTCCTCTTCGGCTTCGAAGAGGCAGAGGTAGACCGTCGTGGCGTGCCGGGAAAAGAGGGAGAACTGGACTCCCGCCGGGGTTATGGAGGCGCCGAAGGGCCAGGGGTGCCCCGGCCGGGTCCGGAGATCGATCACGTCGCGTCCAGAAACTGTTTGACAAGCCCCAGAAACCTATCCCGGTCGTCGGTGTGGACCCAGTGCCCCGCATCCGGGAGGATGTGGATATCCGGCTCTTCGAGATATCTCCGAAAGAGCTCCTCGTCTTCCGGACCAACGTAGCTCGAACGACCCCCGGCGATAACCAGGGAGGGTCCGGCGAAGGTCGCCTGAATACCGGGCCAGGAAACCAAATCGTGGTAGCGACGGTCCAAGGCGTCGAGGTTGATCCGCCATTCGTACCCGCCGTCGGTGGGGACGAAGTTCTTCAGCAGAAAGGCGCGGATCGGGCGCGCGGGGATGCTCTCCGCGAGAACCTCGTCGGCCTCCTTCCGGGAGGAGCAATCGGCGGCGGAGACCTTCTTGAGGGCATCGATAACAAACCGATGTCGCTCCTCGTATACCTTCGGAGCCACGTCGAGAATGACCAGGCGCCGGACGCGTCCCGGGGCCATGAGCGCCACCAGAAGGGCGATCTTTCCCCCGAGGGAGTGCCCCATAACGTCGAAGCGGTCTACCCCGGCGTCGTCGAGGGTCTCGAGGACATCCTCGGCCATGTCGGCAAGGTCGAAGGCGTTCTCGTGGGGCGACGCGCCGTGGTTTACGAGGTCGGGCATGAGGCACCGCCTCTCCGGGAGCTCCCGGGCGATGGAGGACCAGTTGTCCCCGGAGCCGAAGAGTCCGTGGAGAATAACGAAGGGCTCGTTCCCGGAGTTGGCGGAGGAGCCGGCGGATGATTCTCGGAGATGAAGTCTCACTGGGCCAACCTGACGATGTCGCCGATGCCGTCGAGAACGAAGTGGGGCTGGTACGGAAAGGCTCCAAGCTCCTCCCGGGAGGTAACGCCGCTGGTCACCAGGATGGTGTCGATTTCCGATTCGAGGCCGGCGATAATGTCGGTGTCCATCCGGTCCCCGATAATAAAGGTGTCCTCCCGGCGGCACTCTATCCGCCGGAGGGCCTGGCGCATCATCAGGGGGTTCGGCTTTCCGACGAAGTAGGCCTTCATCCCGGTGGCCAGCTCTACCGGGGCGGTAAGGGCACCGCAGGCGGGCACCAGGCCCTGCTCCGCCGGCCCGGTGACGTCCGGGTTGGTGCCGATCAGCTTGGCGCCTCCCTTGACCAGATTGATGGCCCGCTCGAGCTTCTCGAAGCTGTAGGAGCGCGACTCTCCCATCACCACGTAGTCCGGGTTTACGTCGTTCATCGAAAACCCGGCGTTGTAGAGGGCGTTGGTAAGACCGGCGTCTCCGATTACGTAGACCGTTCCGCCGGGACACTGCGATTTCAAGAATCCGGCGGTCGCTAAGGCGCTGGTGTAGAAGTGATCCTCCCCGACGTCGATTCCCAGCCGGGCCATCTTCTGGACCAGCTCCTTGGGTGAACGCTCCGAAGAATTCGTCAGAAAGAGAAAGGGATGCTCCGAGCTCTGGACCCAGTCGACGAACTCCCGGGCCCCGGGGAGCAGCCGATTCCCGTGGTAGACAACCCCGTCCATGTCGCAGATGAATCCGCGCTTTGTCTTTAGTCGCTCTTTTAGTGCTTCTATGTTTTTGTCCATGAGTCTCGCAGAATATAGCGCGAGGAAGGACCCCGCGCAAAGAGGCTTTGACCGCCGGCCCTCGGTATGGCATCCTTCTCCTATGAGCGAGCACATTCCGACCCGAGAAGAGGCCTACGAGTTACTTACCCGATACACCAAGACCGAGGGGCTGATAAAACACGCCCTCGCGGTGGAAGCCGTTATGCGCTCCCAAGCGAGAAAGCGGGGGCACGACGAAGAGAAGTGGGGGGTAATCGGCCTGGTCCACGACCTGGACTGGGAGCAGTACCCGGAGGAGCATTGCTCCAAGACCGAGACCATTCTGCGGGAGGCGGGGTGGCCCGAGGACTACATCCACGCCGTGTTGAGTCACGCCTGGGGCATGTTTACCGACGTCGAGCCGGAGCACGAGATGGAGAAGGTTCTCTACACCATCGACGAGCTTACGGGCCTCGTAACCGCGACGGCGATTATGCGGCCGTCGAAGAGTGTCCTCGACCTGACGCCGAAATCCGTCAAAAAGAAATGGAAGGATAGGAGCTTCGCCGCGGGTGTCGACCGGGAGGTCGTTCAGAAAGGGGCGGACATGCTCGGGGAAGAACTCACCAGTGTGATGGAGGACACCATCGCCGGCATGAGGGAAGCAGCCGAGGAGTTGGGGTTAAAGGGAAACCCGGAGGATTAGTCCCGGCCCCTCCGTTCGGGACACCAGGCCCGGAGGCCGACGCCTTCGAGACGCCGGCCGAAATGCTAGCGGCCCTTCTTCCGCTTGGACCGGGGCTGGGACTTGCCTCCGGCAGACTGTCGCTTCTTGCTTACTTCCCGCTTTACCGCTTCGATGTCCGCCGCAGGAACTCCCGCGGGGGCCTTCGCCTTCCCGCCTTCTTCGGCCTTGGGAATCTCCTTTCGCTCTTCGGTCACCGAGGTGCTTCCGTAGCGTTCGAGATCCCGCTTCCGGCGACGGGCCCGGCTGCGGCGCTGCCATCCGAGAAGAACCGGAGAGGCGATAAAGACCGAGGAATAGGTACCGACCACGATTCCGACCATCAGGTTCAGTGCAAAGGCCTGAATTGCGCCGGTCGCAAAGACGTAGATCGAAACGACGGCCAAGAGGGTCGTCAACGAGGTAATCAAGGTCCGGCTGAGGGACTGGCTGATACTGGTGTTGACGATAGTCTCGTAGTCGGTATCCCGGAGGAGCGTTTCGTTCTCCCGGATTCGGTCGAAGATAACGATGGTATCGTTTAAGGAGTATCCGATAATCGTCAACACCGCCGCGATGGTCGCCGTCGAGACTTCGATCTGGAAGGTACCGATAAAGCCAACCATAAAGAGCACGTCGTGCAAGAGCGCCGCGATGGCGGAAACCGCGTAGGCCAGACGGAACCGGAACCAGATGTAGATAAGGATAAGGCCCAGAGCGAGAGTCGTCAGAAGGATGGCCTGTTCGGTCAGGTCCTCGGAAAACCGGGGCCCGACGTAGGAAGACTGAAGCTCCCGGACCGACCCCTCGCCGAACTCTGCCTCCAAGGCGTCGATGACGCTCGCAGACATCACTTCGCTGAACTGCTCGAGAACACCGGCGTCCCGGACACGGATGGAATACTCCTCGCTGCCTGCGCCGCCGATCGACTGGACCTGAACCCCATCGATGGACGACAGGGTTCCCCGAACCCGTTCGACCGAACCGACCCCGTCGATCTCGACCTGGAGGTCCAATCCCGCCTGAAAGTCGATACCGAAGTTGAATCCACCCTGGGAAGCGGTAATCCCGATCCCCAGGGCTATTACGACCACCGACATGGTGATCATTACAAAACGCAGGCGCGTAAAGGCGATTACCCGGGCCATTAAAGCCTCCAACTTATGCTGAGCTTGCTGCGGCGGACGACCTGGGTACTAAAGTCGAATATGAGCCGCGAGACAAAGAGCGCCGTAAACATCGAAGTGACAATACCCACCGCCAGGGTAACCGCGAACCCTTGAATCGGCCCGGTTCCCAGCTGCGACAGAAAGATCGCAGCGATAAAGGTGGTGATGTTCGCGTCGGTAATGGTCCAGAGCGCCTTACCAAACCCAGCGGTAACCGCCGCCTGGGGGCTCTTTCCGAGGCGATACTCCTCTTTAATGCGCTCGAATATGATTACGTTGGCGTCGACCGCCATACCGACGGTCAAAATGATTCCGGCGATGCTGGTAAGGGTCAGCGTCAGATTGAAGACCGACAGGATCGACACGATAAAGAACAGGTTGAGGATAAGCACCAGGTCCGCCACGAGGCCTGCACCCTTGTAGTAAATCACCATAAAGACGATGACCAGCGCAAAGCCAAGGGCAATGGCCCGCAAGCCCGTATTTACCGCCTGCTCCCCGAGGGAAGCTCCGATAGCCTGTTGGTTGAGAACGACCAAGTCTACCGGAAGCGCCGCCGTTCGGAGAACGGTGGCAATATTCTGGGCCTCTTCCTGATCGAAGCCGCTAATACGAACCTGTCCGGTGGGAATCTCCTCCTGAATGGTCGCGTAGGCTCGAACCCTTCCGTCCATGACAATCGCCATGCTCGAACCGACGTTGTCTCGGGTCAATCCGGCAAAGAGATCCGCCCCCTCCCGGTCGAGGACAAAATTGACCACCGGCTGGTTCGTCAGAGGATCTCGGGCAAACTGGGCCTCGGTAATGTGCTCCCCGGCCAGACCGTCTTCCTGAATGTTGGACTTGATGACGATATAGCGGACGAACCGGTCCAATCCGTACTCGTCCCGGGTTACGTACTCCGTGATCTCGGTACCAACCGGAATAGAATCCGGGCGTCCCTCGTCTTCCGGATTCCAACCGGGGTTCTGTTGCTGGAGCGCTATCAGTTGCTCGGTCGCTTCGTCGTCGACGATGTGAAAGTTCAGGGACCCCTTCCCCATCAGGAAGGAATTGACGCGCTCCCGGTCGTTCTCTCCGGGAATCTCGATCGAGATTCTCGTTTCGTCCATCCGGCGGATCTGCGGCTCGGTAACACCAAACCGGTCGATACGGTTACTCAAGATCTCCAAGGCAAGATCGACGGCTTCGCTCAACTGGGCCTGGGTCGGCTCTTGGCCGAGCCGGTCCGCTAAGCTACCGCGATCGGCCTCTAACACGACGTTAACGCCGCCGTTAAGGTCCAAGCCGAGCTCGATAATCCGGGACTGCAGCTCTTCGAGCTCTTCCACCTCGGCGCGATAATGCGTCTCGAGGGCGGCAAAAGCCTCCCGCTCCGTGCGGAAGCTGTCCAAAACCGCTTCGGTGGTCCACTCGTCGGGGAGCGATCGGTCCTCGAGGCGGTAGTTCCCCCGGGCCTCCTCAATCAGAAAGGAGTACTCCTCGGGAAGGGGGGCTTCCGGATTGGAAAGCGCCAGATCTCGCAGTTCGGCGATAGCCTCTTCCGCTTCTTCCTCGGCATAGTCTCTGACCTGAGACCGAGAAGCGTTGGCGAGGACCTTCTGATCCTCGGAAACGAAGAAATACCACCGAATGGTGGGATAGATAAATGTAACGCTCGCACCGACCAAAATGAGAATGATCAGCAAGCGTAGTCGCATGCTCATACCTGGGCTCCGTAGAGTGAGATAAGCGGCTTATTCGTCGGAATTGTCCTCGATAGCGCCTTCGTCGGCAGAGGTATCCTTCGCTTTGGATTTGCCACTGCCCTTTCGTTCGAGAACCGTCGCCACGGCGGACCGGTTGAACTCCATGGTGGTGTTACTGTCCACCTTGAGTACGACCGTATCCTCTTTGAGGGCCTGAATGGTTCCCCGGATCCCTCCGATGGAGACGACCTTGTCGCCCTTTTGAAGGGAGGACAGCATCGCTTTCGTTTCCTTCTGCTTCTTGTTCTGCGGTCTGATGATCAAGAAATAGAAGATGAGGAAAACGAGGCCAAAGGTGATAAGTGTCGGTGCTATCGATGCAGGTCCTCCGGTAGCACCACCCGCCGGGGGCGCCATCAGAATCGGTAGAATCGGTTGCATCATCATGATTTGCTACGTCCTTGGGCTGTAAAGATTTCGGCTACGGTATCACGACGACTAGAGGCCGTCAAGGTTACACGCGCTGCACCTTGGTCACGTCGTCCCGAACCTCGAATACGCCGAAGAGCCGCTTCAACTCGGCGGCTGTTTTATCGCCAATGCTCGTATGGTCCCGGAGATAGATTCGAAGATCCTCGATCGATTCCGGTCCGTCGAAGATTGCCGCTCGGAAAGCGTTTCGATACTGGCCCCGTTCGGCAAGCTCCCGGCTAGTCAAAGACCCGAGTTTTCGGGCGTTAGTCGCATCGACAATCGCGGTGTTTCCTTCGTAGCCGACGGTAAAAATAAAGTCTTCGCGTTTCATAGACAAAAAGGGGAAGCCTCAGGCGGCTTCCCCTTATGGTAATACTACATCATTCCCATGCCGCCGGGGGGCATTCCGCCACCGCCGCCCATGTCGGACTTCTCTTCAGGAAGATCCGTAATGGCGCATTCGGTGGTAAGCAGGAGGCTCGCGATAGACGCGGCGTTCTGCAATGCCGAGCGGGTAACCTTGGCCGGATCGATAATACCGGCCTTGATCATGTTGACCCACTCCATCTTGGCGGCATCGAAGCCGATACCGGATTTCTCGGTCCGGGCCCTCTGGGAGATGATCGACCCGTCGACACCGGCGTTGATGGCGATCTGGCGAATCGGCTCTTCCAAGGCTCGCTTTACGATCCGGAACCCGACGACCTCTTCCTCGTCCAGTGCGTCGACGTCCTCGGCTTCGAGGGCGGCGATCGCCTGTACCAGGCTCACACCACCGCCGGGCACGATTCCCTCTTCGATGGCGGCACGGGTGGCCGAAAGAGCGTCTTCGACCCGGTGCTTCTTTTCCTTGAGCTCGACTTCCGTCGCGGCACCGACATTAATGACGGCGACACCGCCGGCGAGCTTCGCCAGACGCTCCTGAAGCTTCTCTCGGTCGTAGTCCGAGGTGGTCTCTTCGATCTGAGCCTTGATCTGGGCGATCCGGCCCTTGATGTCGCTCTGCTTTCCGGCACCGTTGATAATCGTGGTGTCTTCTTTGTTCACCTTGATCGACTGGGCGCTACCGAGCTGGGTCAGCTCCGTGGTCTCGAGCTTGAGGCCGAGCTCTTCGGAAATGACCTCGCCACCGGTCAGTACCGCGATGTCTTCCAACATCGCCTTCCGGCGGTCGCCAAAGCCCGGAGCCTTTACGGCCACAGCCTGGAGGGTTCCCCGGATAGTGTTAACCACGAGCGTCGCGAGGGCCTCGCCCTCGATATCCTCGGCGATAATGAGGATCGGCTTGGACTGTTGAGCGACCTTCTCCAGAATCGGAAGGAGGTCCTTCATGCTAGAGATCTTCTTGTCGTGGATAAGGATGTACGGGTTCTCGAGAACCGAGGTCATGTTATCCTTATTGGTAGCGAAATACGGAGAAACGAATCCCCGGTCGAACTGCATACCTTCGACGAATTCGGTGGTGGTCTCGATGGTCTTGGACTCTTCGACGGTAATTACGCCGTCCTTCCCGACCTTTTCCATGGCTCCGGCGATTTCCTCGCCGATCTCCATGTCGTTGTTTGCGGATATCGCCGCCACCTGGGCGATCTCTTCCTTGTCCTTGATTACCTTGCTCATCTTGGCAATCTGGTCGACGGCGACCTCGACCGCCTTATCGATACCTCGCTTGATACCCATCGGGTTGATACCCGCGGCTACGCTCTTGAGGCCCTCCTTGATGATGCTGTAGGCAAGGACCGTTGCGGTTGTCGTACCGTCACCTGCGATGTCGTTGGTCTTGGTGGCTACTTCTTTGAGAAGCTGAGCCCCCATGTTCTCGAAGGGATCTTCGAGCTCGACCTCTTTCGCTACGGACACTCCGTCCTTGGTGACCGTCGGTGCTCCGAACTTCTTGTCCAGAAGAACGTTGCGTCCCTTGGGACCCAGAGTCACCTTGACCGCATTCGACAATTTTTCGACACCCCGAAGAAGTGAGCGCCGGGCTTCTTCATCGAACACAAGTTGCTTGGCCATGTTCCTTCCCTCTCTTCAAAAAAATAGAATTTTTAAGTTTCACTGTGGATGTGAGCTTACGCTACCGGAAAAATACCAAGGATCGGCGGCAACATCAAATTTTTTTTACCCATTCTATTCGATCCCGGGAAAAGAGCTCCTCGATCTCCCCGGTATCGGACCGCCGGACCCGCAGGGCCCCGGTCCCTCCGATCCCGAGGACGGTTCCCGGGGTGCCGGGCCTCGAAGCCCCGGCTTCGAGAAGCACCGGTGCACCGTCCCCGGCCAACCGCTCCTCGAGGGCCCGGCGCCACTCGACGGTCTCGAGGGCGCTCCGGAGGTGCGCGAGGAGGGGCGATAGAAGGGTCCCCGGGTCGATAGCCTCGGTCCCCCGGGGCGACGGAGGCGGGGAGCCCGGTTCCCCGGCGGCGAGAACCAAGGAGGTCGCCGGGGCCCGGAGGTCCGGAGGAAAACCCCGTTGGTTCACGTTGAGGCCCATGCCGACGAGAAACCAGGAGGCCGTGTGGTGGCAGAGAATCCCGGCAACCTTCTTCCCCCCGAGTAACAGGTCGTTGGGCCACTTTATCCGGACGTCGGCGTACCGTCGCTCTTCGAGAAAGCGGGCGAGGCCGAGGGCCATCCGCAGGGGGAGCGCCTCCCGGGGAGCCGGGACCCAGGACTCCGGGAGACAGAGGGTAAACATCAGGCTACTCCCCGCAGGAGCCGTCCAGCTCCGGTTCGGGCCCTGCCCCCGCCCGGCAGTCTGAAAGTCGCACCGGAGCACCGCACCCGCGGCGTCGGAGTCGCCTGCATCCGGCCCGGTACCGCGGTTCGAGAGCACCAGCTCCCGGGCGTCCTCCATGGTGGAGCCGGTCGTATCTACGACGTAAACCGGGCCGCCGAAGGGGTTCGGGCCCTCTTGGGCTCCCTCCTGGACTCTGTAACCGGCTAATTGCAATTCGGCGATACCTCCACCATATTAGGGGCAATGGCAACCAATCCGCTCTTTGCAGGACTTGAGTACGTCAAGGAACCCCCTCCCTTCGCCATAACCATATTCGGCGTTACCGGCGATCTTACACATAAGAAGCTCATGCCGGCGCTCTTTTCCCTCTATTCTAAGGGAACCAGCCGCTTTAAGATCGTCGGTTTCGCTCGACGGGACTGGCGGGGCGAGGCGGTCCGGGAGAAGGCCCGAGAGATGCTCGACGGTTTCCCCGGGGCCGAAGGGGAACGACTATCCTCGTTTCTTCAGCGGATCGAGTACGTGCAATCGACCTTCGAAGACGACGACGGCTACGGCCGTCTAGATAATGCTCTCGAAGAGTATCAAAACCGAATCTACTACCTCTCGACCCCCCCGGATTCCTACGAGACCATTATCAACAAGGTCGGGCGGCTCCCCCGGGGCAACGGAACGACCCGGATCGTCGTCGAAAAGCCCTTCGGCCGGGACTTCGCCTCGGCCCAAGCGCTAAACCGTCTACTGTCGAACTACTTCCGGGAGGATGAGATCTTCCGGATCGACCACTACCTCGGAAAGGAAACGGTTCAGAACATTCTGGTCCACCGCTTCGGAAACGGTATCTTCGAGCCGGTCTGGAACAGCCATTACATCGACCACGTCCAGATTACCGTCGCCGAGGACATTGGCGTCGGGACCCGGGCAAACTATTACGAACAGGCCGGCACCCTTCGGGACATGATTCAGAACCACGCCTTCCAGCTTCTCTCGCTTACGGCGATGGAGCCCCCCCACAGCCTCGACGCCGAGAGTATCCGGGACGAAAAGGTAAAGGTTCTCGAGGCGCTCCGGCCGATTACCTTCCGGGATATCTCGGAGCGGACCGTCCGGGGACAGTACGGCAGGGGCTTTATGCGCGGAAAGGAGGTGCCGGCCTACCGGGAAGAGGAGGGCGTCGGTCCGGAGTCGAGAACCGAAACCTACGTCGCCCTTCAGCTCTTTCTGGATACCTGGCGCTGGTCCGGGGTACCCTTCTACCTGCGCTCCGGGAAACGGATGATGCGGAAGCTCTCGGAGATCTCGGTCCACTTCCGGAAGCCCCCCTTGGCGCTCTTCCGAAACCGGCATCCGGCGCTCAATGAGAATGTGCTGATCATGCGTATCCAGCCGGAGGAAGGGGTTACCCTGAACATGAACGTCAAAATTCCCGGGTACACGACGGACATGCGACCGGTGAATATGGATTTTGCCTACGGCTCCGCCTTCGGAGAGCGGACCTTGGAGGCCTACGAGCGGCTCCTCTTCGACGTAATCCTCGGCGACTCGACCCTCTACACCCGAAGGGACGAGGTCGAGGAGTCCTGGGCCTTTATTACCCGGATTCTCGAAGGGTGGCGGCAAGAAAGCGTTCCGCTCCCCCAGTATCAACCCGGAAGCTCCGGCCCCGGAGAGGCCCGGGAGCTTCTCGCTCGGGAGGGAAGACGATGGCGCAGACTCTAGCCTTCGATCATCAGCAGATCGAGGAGGAGCTTAAACGGATACAACAGCAATCGGCCCCGACGGAGGCTCGGGCGACCATCCTAAATCTGTTGGTTTTCTCCGACATGAACGATCGGGAGGAAGCGGAGCGGGCGCTGGGATACGTCCTGGGGAAGCGGGCCGCCCGGATTATCCTCGTGGTCAACAGCACCACGCCGGAGAGCAATATCGCCGTCTCCGCCCGGTGCTACCTGGACCCGGAGCGCCGGAGCGTCTGCCTCCAGGAAGTAATCGTGGAGAACGGCCGGGACCAGCTCGGGGCCGCGGTCAACACCTGGAGCCCCTTGCTTATCCGCGACATCCCGGTCTACGCCTGGTGGCGCCTGGATATCGACCCGGAGAACGACCTGTTGCGCAGCATCCAGGAGCTTTCGGACAAGGTAGTCGTCGATACCGAGACCGCCTTCGAAGGAGACGAGAACCTCGCGAAGGTACTCGCCCTCCACGAGCGGCTTGCCATGGCGATTAGCGACTTCGCCTGGCTCCGGATCCAGGACCTCCGGCTTCTAGTCGCCCGGGCCTTCGATTCCGAGGAGTTACTAAACCGCCTCTCGAGCCTGGAGGCCCTATCGATTTCCGGGGCGCCCCCGGCATACTCCCGGCTCTTTGTCGGGTGGCTCGCCTCCCGCCTGGGGTGGCGGAAAACTGCCGGAACAGGGTTTAGGGGTCCCGGGGGCGAGATCGCCGTGAGCTTCGGCCCCGGCGGGTCGGAGGAGTCCCTCGAGCTCGTCTTTCGCTTTCGACAAGGCGGCCCGGTCACGATCCGAGCCCTCGAGGGAACCGCCGTCGTAGAGGGGGTCACTCCGGCACCCTACGAGTGCGTCTTCGAAGTTCCGTCGACGGGACGACTCCTGCTGCAGAATATCGACTCCGCCTATAGCGAGTTTCTCTACTTGGACGCCCTCCGGGGGTGGCTCGGAGCAACCGGACCCCAGAGTTGAGCGGTCAGCCTGCGGGATTCCGTCAACAGGCTCCTTGATACTCCCGGGGGATTGGCGATAGAGTGCAACGGTCTTTTATACGAAACAGTGCATACATTTTCGGAGGCTTGTTGTGAAGGAGAGGCAACAGCGTCTTCAGTTGATAAAGCGCATCCTGAAGGAGCAACGAATCACCAGCCAGGAGCAGCTCCTGGGTTTTTTGCAGCGCGAAGGGTTCAACGTTACGCAGGCAACCCTCTCGAGGGACCTCAAGCTCCTCAAGGTGGGGAAGGTTTCCGCGGGAGCCGAGGGATACGCGTACACGCTCCCGAGCGAAGAGGAGCGCCGGGAGTCCGAGCGTAGCTACGTGGAGGACTTCCAGCGGGGATACGTATCCTTCGCCCTCTCGGGCAGCGTAGCCGTCGTCCGAACCCTAACCGGCCACGCCGACTCCGTCGCGATAGCCTTGGACAACCTCGGCGTCTCGGAGGTTCTCGGGACCGTAGCGGGAAACGACACCGTCTTGGCGGTGGTCCGGGAGGGGACGACGAAGGGGGCCCTTCTCTCGGCGCTTCGGGGGAAGATAGAGGATCTCGAGGAGTAGCCCTTGACCGTTCTTGTTCTCGGGAGCACCGGGTACGCCGGCACGCTCTTTCTCCGACTGCTTACTTCCCATCCGGAGGTTACCACGGTATTGGCCGCTTCCGGCTCCCGAGGGGGGCAAAGGGTCTTAGATCTCGATCCCGGCCTTTCTGCCGTCGCCGCCGAGAAAATACCCGGCGGCGTCTTTCTCTCCCCGGAAGAGGCGGCGTCGAAAAAGGTGGATGTCGTATTTGCGGCGCTGCCACACCTTGAATCGTCCAAAATTCTCGACCCCTACTACGGAAAGGCCGTCGTTATCGACTTGGCCGCGGATTTTCGCATGCAGGATACCAAGCTCTTCGAAAAGGCCTACGGCGCTCCGCCTCCCCGGGGCCGGCTCCTCGAAAAAGCCGTCTACGGCCTCGCCGAGCTCTACCGGGACCAAATCCGCCGAACCGACCTCGTGGCGAACCCCGGGTGCTACCCGACCGCATCGCTCCTACCCATCCTCCCGCTCCTTAAAGCCGGGCTGATCGGCGGGCCCATCGTTCTCAACGCCCTCTCGGGCATAACCGGTGCCGGCAAGAAGGCTAAGGAGGACTATCTCTTCGCCGAGCGGGCGGAGAACGTCAACGCCTACGCACCGGGGACGAGCCACCGGCATTGGGCCGAGATGTGGGAGCAGGCCCGGCTGAGCGGCCTCTCGGAATCGCTTTTCTTTACACCGCACCTGGTACCGATCCGGAAGGGCATAGAGGTATCGGGCGTCGCCCGCCTCTCCTCCGGGGCCTCCGCCGGCGGGATAGCCGAAGCTCTCGAGAGCGCGTACGGAACGTCCCCCTTCGTAACCCTTACCGGAGACCGTATTCCCCAAACCCGGGACGTCCGGGATACCAACCGCTGCGATATCGGATGGCGGATCGAAGATGAACACCTCTTCTTCTTTTCCGTTATCGACAACCTCATGAAAGGCGCCTCCGGACAGGCGGTGCAGAATATGAATATCCGCTTCGGCCTCTATGAGACGGCCGGATTGCCGCTGACGGGAAGCAGCTGAAAACCCGGGAACGAACGCCTTGAAACCAACGATAGTCATTAAGCTTGGCGGCCGAGCCTTCGAAAACCCCGAAGGCTCGAAGATGTTCGCATCGGAGCTCGCGGGTATCCGGGAAACCTACTCTCCGATCGTCGTCCACGGCGGCGGAAAGGAGATTACCGACTTAAGCCGGCGCCTCGGTGTCGAGCCGCAGTTCGTCGAAGGACTCCGAATGACCACCTCCGAAGAGATGAACCTGGTCGACATGGTCCTCGCGGGGCTGGTAAACAAGCGCCTTGTCCGGGTGTTCCGGCAGGTGGGCGTATCCGCCGTCGGGGTATCGGGTGCCGACGGGAGCCTGGTTTCCGCCCTCCCCTTGGGACCCGGAACCAAGCACACGGGCAGGGTCGGTATGGTCGACCCGAAGCTGATGCGGACCTTGCTAGCCGGAGGCTTTCTCCCGGTTGTCGCCCCCCCTTCGGGGGACATTTCGGGCACCCCCTTCAACATCAACGCCGACTCCGTCGCTCTCGGGCTTGCCGAGGCGCTCGGAGCCGAGGATCTGGTCTATCTCTCGGACGTCCCGGGGGTTCGCATCGGGGAAGAGGTGCTGCGCCATATCTCCGTCGAATCAATCGAAGAGGAGATTGCCCGGGGAAGTATCTCCGGGGGGATGATTCCGAAGCTGCGCTCCTGCGCCGCGGCTTTGCGCGGGGGCGTCAAAAACTCTATCATAGGGCAGTATGCCCGGGAGGGGGATCTCCTCCGGCTGCTTTCCCAAGAACTCGGAACAAGGATCGGATCATCATGAGTAGGAGCACCGGTACCACCTCGGTGCCGAAGCACTATGCGACCGAGCGCCCGCTCTTCCTCCGGGGGAAAGGCGCCTACCTCTTCGATAACGGCGGGGCCAAGTACCTCGACCTCGGGGCGGGCATCGCGGTAAACGCCCTCGGGTATGGCCGCCGGGACCTCGCAAGAGTAGCCGCCCGGCAGATGAGAAAGGTGGTTCACGTATCCAATCTCTACGCTACCGAGGCCGCCCTCGAGTTGGGAGACCGGCTGGTCCATTCCTGGCCCGGGGATCCCGAGCGCTTCGCCGCCTGTTTTTTCGGCAATAGCGGCACCGAAGCCAACGAGGCGGCTATCAAGTTCGCCCGGCTCTACGCTCACGAGAAGAAGGGGCCCGGAAACCATCGGCTGGTAAGCTTCGAGCGTGCCTTCCACGGCCGAACGCTGGGCGCCCTGGCGATGACGCCGACCCCGGCGTATAGGGAGAAGTTCGAGCCTTTAATGCCCGGAACCGAGACCCTGCCGTACAACGATCCGGATGCCCTGGCGGCGGGGTTTGATTCCGGGGTCGCCGGGGTAATCGTCGAGCCGGTTCAGGGCGAAGGGGGACTCGAGGTCATGACGCCCGAGTTCGCCGCCCGGCTGAACGAACTCTGCCGGCAACACGACATCATCCTAATCGCCGACGAAATCCAGACCGGCCTCGGGCGTACCGGCGAGCTCTACGGGAGCCGCGTGGTGGGCCTCGAGCCGGATATCGTCACCCTCTCCAAGCCCTTGGCCGGTGGGCTCCCGCTGTCGGCAACCCTGATCCCGGCCCGGGTCAACGATCTGCTACGCCCCGGGGACCACGGCACCACCTTCGGTGGAGGCCCCGTGACCTGCGCCGTCGCCCTGAAGGTTTGGGACACCGTCGCGGATAGCGCGTTTCTCGGCGAGGTCCGGCGGAAAGCGGCCCTCATCGACGGGCTCCTCCGAGAGATAGCCGACACCAACCCGGCGGTCGAGGGCCTCTGGGGTATCGGATTGCTGCGGGGCATCGGTATCCGGCTCCCGGAAGGCAGGGAGAAGGAAACCATGAAGTCGGTAATCGACGCCGCGGCCGCCCGGGGCGTCTTGATTCTGCGTTCCGGGGCGAACCGGATTCGCGTTGCGCCGCCGTTGACCATTACCGACGCCGAGTTGCGTCGGGGCGTCGGCATAGTCGGAGAGGTTCTGGCTGCGTGGCAGAGTGAAACGAAGCAGTAAGGAGAACGGAAGAGAGATGGCAGGCAAAGGCGACATAAAAAAGATTGTTTTGGCGTATTCCGGCGGATTGGACACGTCCATCATCATCCCCTGGCTGAAGGAGCACTACAACGACCCCGAGATAATCGGCGTCTGTACCGACGTCGGGCAGAACGAGGACTGGGAGGCGATGCACAAGAAGGCGCTCGCTTCCGGAGCGTCGAAGCTCCACGTTCTCGATGTCCGGGAGGAGTTCGTCAACGACTTTCTCTTTCCAATGCTCCGGGCGGGAGCGATCTACGAGGGGAAGTACCTCCTGGGAACCTCGATCGCCCGGCCGCTGCAGGCGAAGCACCAGGTCCGGATTGCCCTGGAAGAAGGCGCCGACGCCCTGGCCCACGGGTGTACCGGGAAGGGAAACGATCAGGTCCGGTTCGAGCTTACCTACAAGGCGCTGGCTCCTCATCTGGAGGTCATCGCTCCCTGGCGTCTCTGGGACATCCGGAGCCGGGAACAGGCTATCGACTACGCGAAGAAACACGACATCCCTATCGGGGATATCTCGAAGAAGAATATCTACTCGCGGGACTGGAATATCTGGCACATGAGCCACGAGGGCGGGGAGCTGGAAAACACCTGGAACCGGCCGAACGAGGATATGTACCTCTTGACTACATCTCCCCAGGATGCTCCCGATAAGGAGACCGAGCTTTCCATCGACTTTGAGAAGGGCTTTCCGGTCGGTATCGACGGAGAGCGGATGGATCCGCTGCCACTCCTCGAAAAGCTCAACCGGCTCGGAGCGGAGAACGGCGTCGGCCGCACCGACCTGGTGGAGACCCGGGTCGTCGGGATGAAGAGCCGGGGAGTCTACGAGACCCCGGGAGGGACGATTCTGTTTCGGGCGCTCCGGGAGTTGGAGATGATAACCCTCGATTCGGATACGCTTGCGATAAAGAACTCCATGGCCCTTCAGTACGCGGGAATCGTCTACGCGGGAAAGTGGTTTACCCATTTTCGGGAGTGCCTCGACGCCTACATGGGCAAGGCGGCTCAGTACATGACAGGCACCGTACGCCTGACTCTCTACAAGGGAAACGTCATCGTTACCGGGAGAACGTCCCAATACTCCCTCTACCTTGAAGACTTGGCTTCCTTCGGCGAGAGTAGCTACGATCACGGCGATGCCACCGGTTTTATCAAGCTCTACGGCCTTGCCACAGGGGTGGCTTCCATTGTTCACAAGCACGACGAGGCCGACACCGGCCCCGCGAAGGAAATGCGGGGGATGGCGGGCTTCCACGAAAAGTAGACGCATCGGGTGGTCTCTGGCGCTTCTCTTCTTGCTGGCGCCCGGGGTCGCAGATGCCGAGGCGCGCATAACCGGCGGTGTGCTGGATCTCCGGTATTGGGTTCCGGACCACAGCATCACCCTCGAGGGAGATTGGGAGTACGTTGATTCTCTCGCCGACCCGGCGGCGGACGCGAGGTTCCGCCGGGTTCCCCACGTATGGCCGGCGGAGAGCGATGGGCGCGGTTACGGCACCGCGAGTTATCGACTGACGATTCTCCTGCCGCCGGAAACCCCTCCTCTGGATATTCGCTTCTCCCGGGTGCTCTCGGCGTACCGTGTATTGATCAACGGACGGGAGGTGGCCCGGGCGGGGACCCCGGGGCCGACCCGGGAACAAACCATTCCGAGCCGAAAGTCCGAGACCATTCGCCTTACCCCCCACGGGGATGTCATCGAGGTAACCGTCCAGATAGCGAACTTTCGTTACTACGGCGGCGGCTTCGCCGAGGCGCCGGTCCTCGGTCCCGCCGGACAGGCGGACGCGGCCGCCCGGCGGAAGACGCTGCTGGAATTCTTCGTTCTCGGGGGGCTGGTCACCGTCGGGCTCTACCACCTGGGATTGGCTACCCAGCGTCCGGAGGAGCGAAGCAACATACTGTTCGGCGCCACGGCGATGGTTCTCTCGCTCCGGACCTTCTTGGCGGGGAACCTCCAGGCGGACACCCTGATGTCGCTCTTCGGTTGGGAGGTATTTACCACCCTCCTCTACCTGACTCTCTTCGCCGGAGTCGTCGTCTTTACGGCGTATTGCCGCTCGGTCTTTCCCGCGGAGTTCCATCGACCGGTTCTCCTCGGCACCGTCGGCCTGAGTGCCACTCTGTCCCTTGGGGTAATCGTGTTGCCCAGCTGGATCTACACGGCGAGCTTGCGCCCCTACCTCCTCTTTACCGCGGGACTGGTCGTCTATACCGTAGCGGTGGCGGTCCGGGCGGCTCTCCACCGCCGGGACGGGGCAATCGTCTTTCTGACCGGGACCCTTCTCCTTGCGGTGGCCCTGGTCCGGGACGCCGCCGCAGGAAGCGTTCCGACACAAACCAGTCCCCTTCTGCCCCTCGGCGCCTTGGTATTCGCCTTTTTTCAAGCGGTTATCCTCTCGAACCGGGTGTCCCAGTCCATAAACGAGGTGGAGGAGCTCCTCCGGGTCCAACAGCGGCTTATCGGCGAAAACGCGTCGCTCAAAGATCTAACCTACATCGACGCCCTGACGGACATTGCCAACCGCCGCCGGTTCAACGAGACCCTCGAAATCGAATGGGCCCGGGGCATACGCCACGGACGGCCGTTGAGCCTCCTGATGATCGACATCGACTACTTCAAGCCGTACAACGACGCCTACGGCCACGGCCAGGGGGATATTTGCCTTCAGCGAGTCGCCGCCATCCTGAGCTCCGGCCTTCGGCGGACCGTCGACTTCGTCGCCCGGTACGGCGGCGAGGAGTTCGCGGTTATTCTCCCGGATACGGATATCGAAAGCGCTCACTCCGCCGGAGAACACCTCCGCCGGCAGGTCGAAGAGGCGGGGGTTACTCACGACCATTCCCTGGTTGCACCCGTGGTGACGATCAGCGTCGGCGCGGCGACGGTGGTGCCTTCGACGACGGACTCACCGTATTCCCTCGTCGAACACGCCGACCGGGCCCTCTACATGGCGAAGCAACACGGACGCAATCGGTTGGTGCGGTTCGTATCTTAGGAGGGCACCGGATGCCGGGATCCCTCCCCCACGAGGTCCCTCCCCATTGCAAAAATCGGCCACAGCGGCAAGAGTGGTAGTGCTACGTAACAAGGAGGCATGTCGCCATGTCATCATTGAGCTATCAAAACCTAGATGAATCAAAGGCATTTGAAAAACTTCAGACGATCTCCCCCTGGGATGTAACCCAACTGTCCCCCCAACGGCTCCGGGAGAATATTGTTCCCGCCGGCGGGGAGATGCGCTACTGCTTCGGTGCCAAGGCCGTAGACGACTCGACCCTCCGCTTGCTCTCGGACCTGGCCCGGGAGCAGCAGTGTATCGAGAAGTACCTGGCGCTGGCTCGGGGGGAGGTGATGAACACCGGGGAAAAGCGAATGGTCCTCCATCACCTGACCCGGGGTGTCCTGGACCAGGAGGTCTCCCACGATGGGAAGAACCTCCGGGAGTTCTACGAGGCGCAGCGAAAACGGTTCGGGGAGTTTGCCCGGAGCGTTCAGTCGGGTGCGGTGACCGCCCCGTCGGGTAAGCGCTTTGCCTCGGTGGTGCAGATCGGCATCGGCGGCTCGGACCTCGGCGCCCTGACCCTCGAACGCGGCGTCATTCCCCCGACGATCAATCTGGACAATCCTGCCGAAGGGTGCGACCTGGACTTCGTGCCCCACACGGCCCGCCGGGCAACGGTTGACTGCGCCATGAGCAACAGCTTTGGTTTTGGCGGTACCAACGCCACCATAGTGCTCTGCAAGCACCCGGCCTGACCCATCCGCGCGCCCCTGGACGAAGCCGTGCGCAACGGCCGGAGCCGGCGCGGCCCAACCATTTTGTCCAACGCCTTTGGTGCGGGATTCACCTACGGCGCGCCCCTGCCGCGCGGCTGACGCAGGCGGCATACCCGATCCGCGCCCCTGTTGTCCTTTGCCGTCCGCAGGCCCGTCTGGCGCAACGTGCGGCTCATGGGCCGGCCCAGCAAAAAATCCAGCAGGCCCGGGTCCACGCCGTGCCGCTCGACCATGAGCTGCCGCAGGTGCGAATCGTAGGCCGCCATCGCGCGCACGGTGGCCGCGGCCGGCGTCTCCGGCAAGCCATCATCGCCGCATTCCGGGGCCAGGGCGCGCACCTGCCGCCAGTCGCAGCGCCGCTGATGGTCGCGCACGACCTCCCACAGGCCGGCCACCTCGCCGATCAGGTCCCGGCGCTGCAGCCGCGTACGCGCGTAGACGGCCTCGATGGCCGCGGTGTCCCAGCAGGCGAGCAGCCGGCACTCCAGCGGAC
>CAYPUT010000027.1:20408-23822 GCA_964413945.1 uncultured Spirochaetaceae bacterium | reverse complement strand
GAACTTTTACCGAAGCGGGGACGCCTTCGAAGCTATCTCGCCTCCCTACACCCAAGCCGGGGGTCCGACTACCCCGGTTGGCGCGTTTCCCGGCGGCCGGTCGGCCCCGCCCGGGTTCGAGGACCTCTTGGGAAACGTCTGGGAGTGGTGTTGGGATGCGTATGCCCTCGATGCGTACACGCTCCAAGCGGGAGTATCGCCGGAGATTCCGGCGGTCGATCCGGCGGGACCGGTAGATCCGGCTCCGAACCGTTTCGGCGTCGTCGAGCGGGTGGTACGGGGGGGCGCCTGGAACACCCGGGTCGAAGATCTCGTTCTGACCAATCGCGGGCGCTTCGATCCCGCCGCCGGCAGCTTTAGCATCGGAATCCGATTCGCCCGGGACCTTTAGGCGCTAGCCGAGGTGCTCCCGTTCGATCTTCTCGTAGTAGTCGATCACCTGTCGGACGTACCGGCGCTTCTCCCCGTAGGATCGGGGAAAGAACGATCGCTTAAAACCATAGATGATGACGTTCTTGAGCTGCTTCGGGGGGATCGAGAAGCTCGAGGTCGCAAGCTCGAGCTCCTGCGTCACCGAGGTGTTCGACACCAATCGGTTGTCGGTGCAGATGGTCACCGACAGGTTCCGCTCCAACATCTCGCCGAGGGAGTGACGCTTCGCGTCCGAAATATCCGGGGAGGTTTGCAGATTGCTCGTAAGGCAGACTTCGATGGTCGTCCGGTGGTTCGCGATAAAATCGGCAAGCTCGGCGACGTAGGCATCGGGGTCGGATATCTCCGGGTCCTGCACCGAGGCGCCGCTAAAGAGGCGCAAACCGTGGCCGATCCTGTCGGCGTGGAGCTTGGTGATGGCCTGAAAGATCGATTCCGGCCCGTAGGCCTCCCCGGCGTGGACCGTCTTGTTCATGAAGTGGCGATGAACGTAGTCGAAGGCCTCCTGATGGAGCGCCGCGGGGTTGCCCATTTCTGCTCCCGCGAGGTCGAACCCGACCACCTGGACGTCCGACTCCCCGCGAAAGCGCACGACCGCCTTCGCCAGCTCCAAGGAGGCCAGGCGAGCCACCTCCGCCGACGAGGAATAGGGGTGTGCCTCGAAGAGCTTTCTAAAGTACTGCGAGAAGTTCTTGGTAAAAAAGCGCATGGCACAGACGATTATTCCGTACTCGAAGGGAGGCTCACCCTCGGGGACGGCACGGTTGATCTGGTCCCGGGCCCGACGAAGGCCCCGGTCGACGGCCTCCATAACTTCTTCGAAGCTCATCCGGTCGTGCATGTTAAGCTGCGGGGCAAACCGCACTTCTATGTAGCGGACGCCCTCGTTCCAGTTGTCCTGTGCAAGCTCGAAAGCGACGCGCTCGAGGGCTTCCGCATCCTGCAGGACCGCAGTGGTCCATTGGAAGCCGGATAGATAGTCGTTAAGGTCGGCGTAGCTATCCTTAAAGACGAGCTCCCGTAGGCCCGCCTCCTCGAAGGAGGGGAGCTCGATCCCTCTGCTCTTCGCCAAGTCGATAAGGGTGGGAATCCGCAAGCTGCCGTCGAGATGAACGTGAACGTCGGTCTTAGGGATGGCGAGAAGAAACTCCTTCTTGTAGGTCATGGCGTACTCCTTGTGGATTCGACGAGGGACTTAAAAACGCGGCCCCTATGGAACTCATTATCGAACTTCTCGAAGGAGGCGCAACCCGGGGAGAAGACGATTACCTCTCCGGCGGCTGCGTCCCCGAGGGCAGCATCGAGGCATTCGCCCAGGGTTCCGAAGGGCCCCCGGATGAAGGCGGACCCGCCGGACCCGGATACCGCGGCCAGCATCTTCTCCGTCGCCGACCCTTCGAGAAAGTAGGTGCCCGCCGCTTCGCCGGCCGCCTCGGCCAAAACGCCGTAGTCGAGGATCTTGTCCGTCCCTCCGGCTATGAGTCGGACCGGAACGGAAAAGCTCCGCACGGCCGCCAGGGTCGCCTCCGGCACGGTCGCCGCGGAATCGTTGTAGACACGGCAACCGCCGACGGTGCCGCAATACTCCAGCCGATGCTCCACGCCGGTGAACCCTTCGAGGCAGCTCGGGAGGATCTCCGGCTCGATCCCGTAGAGAAACAGCGACAGAAGCGTCATACCGTAGTTTAACCGGAGAGGCCGGCTCCGGGGCGTGCCCTCGGGTAGGGGGATCTCGAGGGGATCGGCTCTCCGGGAAGGAACGACGAGCGAAACACCGTGGTCGGTAAGGGCGACCCCCGGGGCCCCGGAATCCGGTTTTGCGTCGGTCCAGTACACCGGGGCACGGCACGCCTGCGAAAACCGCCGGCCGTACTCTCCGGTCGCGCCGAGGACGACGGACCCTTCCGGTGGAACCGCCGCGGCGAGGATGGCCTTGTCGGCAAAGTAGCGCTCCATCGAGCCGTAGTAGTCCTGATGGTCCCGAAAGAACGAGGTGATCACGCCGATACGCGGAACCAGCACCCCGACGCCGCCGTCCACCATCGTCAAATCTCCGAGCTGGAAAGACGAGAGCTCGAGGACGACGGGGTAGTCACCCGGCTTTTCCCCCAGGAAGGTGAGGGGAGAGATGGTTATGTTGCCCCCTAATTTCGCCGGGACCCCCCCGCGGGTAAGGCCGTGATGGAGTGCGCCGGCGGTGGTGGATTTTCCCTTGGTCCCGGTAACGGCCAGAACCGGTCCCGAGAAACGTCTGAGGAAGAGCGAGAGGTCCGTTTCGATTCTCTTCGCCTGCTCGAGGTACGGAGAACGCCGCGAGACAGCGGGATTCTTGACGACGAAATCGGCACCGGAAAAGTCGACGTCCTCGTGGCGCCCGAGGACCAGGCGGACCGGAAGGCCGGAGATATCCTCGAGACTCGAAGCCAATCGTCCCTCGTCCCGGAGGTCGGTAACCGTCACCTCGGCCCCTTGGGAGACCAGAAAGCGGGTGGCGGCGACCCCTCCCCCGTGGAGGCCTAGTCCCATTACGGTGACCCGGGCACCGGAGAGGTTCCCGGAAAAGGGCCCGGCCGGGCTCCCGTGTCCGGCGGCAGCGCCGCCGGCTTGTCTACTCCGTTTCAAGGGCAAACTCCCGCATGTCGCGATCGTTCAAATAGGGACGCGTGGAAAAGCGTCTCCAAGGATCGGTGAGCTCCGGGGGCATCCGGTTCCTGAGCTCCTCCAAGAGGGGCATCTTCGGGTCGTAGTCCTGCTCTTTCAGGGCCGCTTCGATCTCCCGGGCCCTCGGTTCGACGGTCTCGCATACGCCTGCAAGGAGGGAGGCGTAGCCCTCCAAGGCCTCGGCGGCAAACTCGACGAGAGCGATGCCGAGAGAGCGGTACTTGCAACTTACGGGAAAGTAGGGATAGAGACGGTGTCCCCGGGGAGTTACCACCGCCGAGAGAAACCGGGTAAGGTCCCGGTCTATCCAGATTCCCTGGA
>CAYPUT010000027.1:0-20398 GCA_964413945.1 uncultured Spirochaetaceae bacterium | reverse complement strand
CTGGACAAAATAGCCGCGTCCGGTTTCCCCCACCCAGGTTTCCGAGAATACCTCCCGGATTCGGAGAGTCTCTTCTTCCACCTCCGGTTCCAACGGCAGCAGGTCGGCCTCCAGGGGCAGCTCTCGCGTTCGGTAGACCGGTGCAGAATCGTTGCTTCCGGCCTCGAGGACCTCGTGGACCGAAGGGCGGTACCGAAGATCCAGACGAACGAGATAGAGAAACGAGCCGCCGGCTGTGTCTATCCGCCGGTAGAACGCCGGGCGGCCGATATCTCCGGGGTCAAAGAAGTACCGGAGCCCCGAAAGAAGATCCGGCGCGCCTGCGGAAGCCTGCTCCACGACGCTTTGAACCAGCCCGGGGTATCCCTCTTGGGGCCTGGCCAGACGGACATCGTGATGGATCGGAAACGACGGTACCACGAAGGGCACCTCGAGTTTGAGGAAGAACTGCTCGTCGTTTGAGAAATGACGCGTGTAGCGTCCGGTAGAAGATTCCGTCGCCGTAAGCGATTGGTTTATGCCCTCGTCGCTGACGGCGACGCTAATTGCTCGTGCCACCGCCGTAGGGAATGCGAACGCGCCGCCCCGTACGGTTAAGCGTTCTCCGCTCGACAATTCTCCAACTGTCCCGGTACCGCTCGAGAAAGAGAAGGTCTTCGGTTTCGTGCACGATTCCGAAGTAGTTCCCGTCTTCGTCTCCATCCCCCTCCGACGGAGCAGGTTGCCAGAAGCGGTAGGAAACTTCGACGGCGGTCCGACCCTCTATCTCCTTGAGCCCGGAGAGCTCGAGGTCGCTCACTCCGAAGATGGTCGTCCCCGAAGGCAGGGTGGAGCGGCCCGACGCGATCCATTGATCCGGAGGAATGATCGGCGAGCGCCCCTCGAGGGCGCCTCGTAACCGGGATAGAACAAAGATGTGGTCCACCGCCTGCCTTCGCCCGGCGTCGACCCGGGGGGCGACGGAGTCCTGGAGAAATGTCGTATCGAGACGGTTGATAGCCGAAAAATGTCCCTCGACGACCTCGATGGCGTCGAGCCCCGAGGTCTCCAGGGGGCGAAGCGTCCGCATCGCGATGGCGCCGGGAACCGTCACGGCGAGGGTGGCAATGAGGGCGACCGCGACGAGCTGTTTCCAGCGCTCCCTAAAGAACTGCCGCCGGCGGAACCGTTTGCGCCGTAGCTGGTAGCTCCGCTGGTAGGCGGCACGACGGATGTCCGGGAGTTTCGACTCCTTGTCGACATGGGTTCCGGTTCGAAACCAGCTGCTAAAGGTCTCTTCCCACTCGGCTGCGCTCCGGACGCGCCCCGGAGCAAGGGACAAGCAGGCCGCGACGTCCCGGGAGACATCCTCCCGGAGGTCGGGTACCAGGAGTATCGGCGGGGGAACGACGCCTCCCGCGAGGGCCCGGGAAAAGGGAACCCCAGGCTCGGGAGATGCCGGAAGAGCGCCCGTCAGTCCGAAGTAGGCCATTATTGCGAAGCGAAGGGAGGTTCGGGCCTGCCACGAGAGGCTTTGAAGATGCTCGTCGTTCCCGAAGAGATCGTCCCCGGTAGACTCGGCAACGAGATGCTCAAAGGCATCCGGGAGAAAGAGAACGCCGCCTTCCTCCTCCATGATTACGGTTCGCGGATGGAGGCGGGGGCGCAAATCGCTCCCTCTTTCCAAGAGATCGACGGCCCGGGCAAGGCGAGAGAGGACCGGCAGCACGGCGCTGTCTTCATCCTCCAGCGCCTCCCCGAGGGTAACCCCGTCGATGTGGGGTCCCAGTAGGTAGATCTCTTCGTTGTGCTCGGTAATTCCGGTGATAGGCCACTTTGTCGCGCCGTCGACCGTCACGAGGACGCCGGCGCTCCGGGGAAGGGTAACGAGGGTCCGGGCGCGGAGAGTCTTCGGCGATATCCCCGTGCCGATCCCTAGAAAAACATCGTCGCCCCGTGTAACGGTAATGAGTTGGTCCATCGTTGTTCCATTAATAGTCACATAGGCAGACTGGATTCGTCAAACACCGTGGCGGTGAAAATCGACAGGCCTGCCGGCTCGTCCTTCCAGCACCCGGGCTTTAATCCGGCCTTCAGGCAGCCATGGTCTAGAAACGTCTCCCGGTCCCACCCTCTCTCCGAGGCAACCTGCGGGAGCAGAAGCCCGGTCCGAGGTCCCCGGCGCAGAATAATGCCGTGCTTTCCCGGGACAACGTCCTCCGGTGTCGCCGGTTCGGGAACGGAAAGGACGGAAACTTCGAGGAGAAGCTCCGGCAGCTCGTCGGCCGTTACCGGGGGAAACCGGGGGTCTTTCGTCGCTGCTTCCGCCGTCATCTTGACGACCGTCTTCGACAACGCCTCTTCGGCGATTATCTTGCCGATGCATCCCCGGAGGTGGCGCTCTCCGCCTTCTATGCGCCAGATGGTTACGAAGGCTCCTCCGGGTTCCCGGACGACGCTGAGAGTGTCCAACTCCGCCGGGGGCCTGGTCCCGAGGGTTGCCTCGAGGGACAACCGGGCAGTCGCTAGGAGTAGTCTCTTGTCGGCGTCGGAGAGCATTAGAAGCCACTCCGTGGAAAGAAGGCGAAGCTCCCGTATTCGACGGTGCTCGTTGGGTCGTCCAGCTGAGCCGCGGAGGATTCCCGGCAGATAAGCTCCACCCGGTGGCTCTCCCGCCGGCTTTCGGTGACCGCGGCGAGGAGGACCAATCCCCTGGCGCTCAAGGAGCCGTCCTCGGCTCCCGCGAGAAGCTCCGTCTCGTCCTGGCTCAAAAGCGCATCGACGACGCGCCCGGCCTCCTGCCTCGCTCTCCGGACATCGACGGTGCTCGTCAGGTTGACCGAGACGACCGTCAAAAGGTCCTCGGTACCCTCCCGACGGAGCTCGGCGATCAGAGCCTGTACCGCCTGGTAACAGACCGGCCCCTCGTCTCCGACGAGTACCGGTATAATCCCCGCCTCGGGAAACAGGTATTGAATAAACGGGAGCTGGATTTCCAGGCAGTGCTCTTCGAGGTGAGGAATATCGCGCTTTAAGAGTGGCAGCCGGTCGCTTGCGTTCATCGTTTTTAGCATATCAAGGACCCGGATCGTCCCCAAGGGGGTCGAGAAACCGCCGCTTTCGGGAACGATGAGCGCCGGCTCCGGGTCCCGGTAAACCGGACCGAGAATCAATACCCGCCTGACGGGGCGTCCGGAAACCGACCGGTACGCCGACGCAAGGCAGCTCCCGCAGTAAGCGAGACTCGCGTGGGGCGCCACGATACCGTCGGCGTCGCCGGGGGGTGTTGTGCTTTCCGAGAGGAGCCGTCGAATCTCTCTGCGCAGCTGTTCTCGCTCCGCGGGATAGAAGATCCCATCGACGATGGGCTCCCGGATCGGGCCTAAATCCCGTTCTTGATCCATCCTCCTAAGTATTCGCTACGCGAAATGGCAATGCAAATTGTCGGAAATGTCAGGTGATTCGTCCGAGAAGGCGGTCGAGGCGTTCCGGATCCATCTCTATCCGAAGGTTCCTCTCCTGGGTCGGGAGCACCGTTCCGGTCTTACCGTGTTTGCCCCGCCTGAGGTATTTCACCTGGGTGTAGTAGACGTCGCTCTTTCCGCCGCTCCGAGCTTTGCTGAAGTAGAGCGCCAAATTGCCGGCGTCGAGGAGGACATCCAAAGGTATGCTCTTGTTCTTCTTGCCCTTTATGAAGACGTGGCCTCCGGCGTGGTCCCGGACGTGGAGCCAGTAGTCGTTCCCCCGGACGTGGCGCCGGAGCAGCTGATCGCTCTCCTGGGAGGAGCGCCCGACCAAAAGCGTGAAGCCACCGGATTCCAGACGGATTCCCGGCGCTGAAGGCCCGGACTCTTCGCTTTGCCTCGCGTGGACCGACCTGCGCTCCCGGAGCTCTTCGGTATCCGCGTCGGGGATCCAGGCCTCCTCACCCTCGAGTTCCTCCAACCGATGCCGGAGCCGCGTCTCGTCTTCGGCAAGTTGAAGCGCCTTCTCTTTCTGCTCCTTGTACCGGCCGTAGAGATGCCCGGCCACCTCGATGGGCGACCGGTCGCCCTGTGCCTCGAGGGTGATCGTCTCCCCGGGGTGGTAGATGTCCGGAACGACGAGCCACCCGTCCCGGGGCTCTATGAGTTGCGGTGACGCCATAACGCTGTCCGCGTACTCCTTGAGCTGCTCGGTCCCGCCAAGCTCGCCTCGGCGCTTTTCCACCCCCTCGAGGGCCCGATGCACCTTCTGCCGCTCCCGGCGGATCTCCTTCAAGAGATCTGACACCAGTTGTTCCCGCCGCCCCGAGTGCTCCGCCTCTCCGTACTGCTCGGCGACAAATCGATTGAAGGACTCGGCTCCCTCGTGGGGTCGAACCTCGAAGGTCTTGCCGCCCGTCTCCCGGCTCTCCGGGAGCTCGAAACGTTGTCCCGTAGTCTCTCCCCGTTTGGGACGGCGGTAGAAGCTGTCGAGTATTGTCCCCCCGGAGTCGGTCGCGAGAATGTTGGCCGCGTTCGACCAGAGACGGGCGAAGAGCAGCGTCTCTTCTCCCCCGGATTGAACGGAGAACCGGACGATTCGTTCGGTCGCGATCTGGGAGACTTGCCGGATCTTCCCGCCGAGGATTCTCGACCGCAGTAGCTGAGCGAAACGCTGGTTTTTCGGCGGCTTTTCCGGTTTTCGATTGGTGGCGTGGAGGCGCGTCGCCCCGGGGGTCAGGCAGAAACGCAACCAATACCTGGTTCCGTGCTGATTAATCAGGAAGTAGATGTTCTGGAAATCTGGTTGGACGATCTTGGCAATGAACGCATCGACGAGATCGAGCTCCGAGAGAATCGCATCGATCTCTTTCCAGTTGAGGGACACCGCTTCCGCTATTCCTCGAAGGCCTTCAAGAACAGCTCTCGATCCTCATCGGAAAAGAAGACAAAGAAGACGTCCCGGGGCACCGTGTTCCGCTGCAGATGCTTCGTAACTGCCCGGTAGGCGACCCGAGCGGCCTCATCTTTGGGGTATCCATAGACTCCCGTCGAGATCGCCGGAAAGGCGATGCTCGACACGCTCCGTCCGGCGGCGACGTCGAGGGAGTTTCGGTAAGCCGCCTCGAGGAGCGCTTCTTCTTTCTCGTCGCCCCCGTGCCAGACCGGACCGACGGTATGGATAACGTACTGCGCGGGAAGCTCCCCCCCGGTGGTTATAACCGCCTTCCCCGTCGGGAGGCCGTTCGGGTAGTCGTGGCGCCGGATCTCCTTGCACTGCTTTAGAATTTCCGGACCGCCTGCCCGGTGGATTGCCCCATCGACCCCCCCGCCGCCCATCAGGGAGGAGTTGGCGGCGTTGACGATGGCGTCCACGTCAAGCTTCGTGATGTCGCCGGTAATAACGTGAATCCGCTTGTGAATGTCAGCCATGGTAGGTAGAACTTAGTCTAGCTCTCGGTGCTTGGCAAATCCGATCCCGACAGAAGACGGCGCCGGGCCGCGCCGACGAGGTAGAACGAACCGGTTACGACGAAGCCTTTTTCTCCCGCCGCCTCCGTTGCCTGCGACAGCGCTTCTCCTATGCTCGGCGCCTCGAGGATGTGAAGGCTTCCGCCTCGCGACCCGGAGGCATCGCTTTCGGCCCTTCGGAGGGCCGCGACGAGAGCCGGCATATCGACCCGGCGCTGGGGATGCCCGTCGCAGAGGATGACACTCCGTGCGAATGCGGCCGCCAGGGGGGCCATCTCGGCGTAGCGCTTGCCGGCGACAGGGCCGAACACCATCGTGTCCATCGTCGGATAGCGGCGCCGGACCTCTTCGAGAAAGAGCCTCAAGGAATCCGGGGTGTGAGCTCCGTCCAACACGACCGGGGGCCTCCGGGAGACTACCTCGAAGCGCCCCGGAAGCCGCGCCTTCTCGATTCCCCGGCGGAGGGCGTCGAAATCGGCGTCCGGATACTGCGAGAGAACCGCCGTCAACGCGAGGAGGGCGTTCTCCGCCTGGTGCCGTCCGGCCATCCCGGTATCCAGGGCCAACTCCCCGTTCGGCAGGGCGATGGTATATCCACCAGAGCGCGATTCTGTGACCAGCCGGTCCGGGTCCGCGACCAAGAGCGGCACGCCCACCGCCCGGGCCCTGCCGGCGATTACGTCTAGCGCGTCGGGGCGCTGTCTGCCGGTTACCACCGGGGCCCCCGGTTTGATGATCCCCGCCTTTTCCCCGGCGATTTCCCGGATGGTCTCCCCGAGGTACTCGGTGTGCTCGAGCTCGATCGGGGTAAGGATTGTCACCGTCGGCGTTACGACGTTGGTGGCGTCGAGACGCCCCCCGAGTCCCGTCTCGATGACTTGCCAATCGCACCGCTCCCGGTCGAAGAGGAGAAAGCCAACGAGGGTCAAGAGTTCGAAGGCGGTGGGAAGCTCCGCCTCCGGCCGACGTGGGCGGATCTCCTCTTCGACGAGGCGCTTGATATCCTCGAGAACCGCAACGTAGCGCTCGGCTGGAATCTGATCGTTGACGACGAAGAAGCGCTCCCGGTAGTCTTCTACATGGGGCGAGAGATAGACGCCGACTCGATAGCCGAGCTCGTCGAGGAGCGAGGCCACCATAATCGCCGTGGAACCCTTACCCTTGGAGCCGGCAAGGTGGATGGTCGGGCGCCCGAGCTCCGGATGCCCGGTAAGATCCAGGAGGTCCCTCATCCGTTCGAGACGGAATACCCGGGTCGTTAGACCCCCGCGCTCGATGGTTACAAAGGATTCCAGATAGGCGAGGAGCTTCTTGAGCTGCCTTTCTTGGTCGGTCACGGCCGGCGGTCAGGAGCCGAGGTGTTCTTGGGACGGATCCGGATTCTTACGCCGCCGGAGGGCCCAGGCGTGGCTCCAGAACCCCTCGTAGTCGGCCAAACGGATTACGTGATCCTCCAGGCGGCGGTAGCCTTCCTCCTGGAGGTGGATGACCGAGGTGACCTTCATAAAATCACGGACCGACACCGGGGAATAGGTTCGGGCAGCGCCCCCGGTGGGGAGAACCGAGTTTGCCCCGGTTGCGTAGTTGGCGATACTGAAGGGTGAAAAACGGCCGATAAGCACCTCACCGGCGTTCCTTATTTCCTGGATGGTCGCATACGGTTCCGAGACCCGGAGTTGGAGGTGCTCCGGGGCGTACCGGTTGACAATCTCTACCCCCTCGGCGAGGGAATCGCAGAGAAGTATGCCGCCGTATCCCGCAAAGACGTCCTCGAGGAACCCCCGACGCGGTTCCGGCGCCTTCGGAACCATCTCCCTTAAATGCGCGGCAACCTCCTCCGCAAGGGAGTCGCTCGGGGTAATCAACAGCGCGGAGGAGTCGCTTCCGTGCTCCGCTTCTATCATCAGGTCCAGGGCGCAGGTAAAGGAATCCGTGGAATGGTCGGCAAGAATGACCGATTCCGTCGGGCCCGCGGGAGTTCCGGTGTCGACGACCGAGGAGAGCAACTGCTTCGCGGCAGCTACGTAGCGGCTTCCGGGTCCGAGGATCTTGATGACCGGCGCAATCGACTCGGTTCCCAGAGCGAGGGCCGCTATCGCCTGGGCGCCCCCTACCCGGTAGATCTCTTCGATTTCCAAGAGCTCCGCGGCGTAGAGACAGGCCGCGTCGACGCTCCCGTCGGGCATCGGCGGGGTCACGACGACGGTCCGGGGCACCTCGGCGGCGATCGCCGGTGCGGCGAGCATGTAGAACATCGACGGGAAGCTCCCGCGGCCCCGGGGGACGTAGAGACCCACCGAGTCGATGGGGGTCCACCGCTCTCCCAAGAGCATCCCGCCGGTCGTGTGATAGTTGACCCAGGGCTCCGGCCGCTGACGGCGGTGAAACTCCATGGCGTTCTCTACGGCGGTCTCTATGGCGAGACGCAGCTCGGCGTCGAGTCCTTCCCGGGCCTGGGCGATCTCCTCCGGCTGCACCCGGAAGGGACGGTCCGTTAGGTCTGCGTGGTCGTACCGGTGAGAAAGCTCCCGGAGGGCCACATCACCCCGCCGGGCGACGTCGTCTATGATGGTCTTAACCGCCGGCTTTATCTCTTCTATATCGCTTCCCGAGCGGGCGAGCATCCGATTGCGCTGCTCCTCGGAGAGCTCCTTCCAACGGGTGATATTTATGTGCATCCCCGCAAGAATATCCCCGGCCTCGTGCTGCGGTCAATGCTCTCGCTATTCGGGCGCCGACCGACTTTTCCTTGTGTTCTCATACTCTGTGGATTAGAATAGAAATACAAAAAGCATAGCCGCGCTCCGCTAGGGAACGCATAAACATAGACGCGGATACGACGCGAGGGAGCTATGGGGGAGCTATGCCGTAACAGAGACGAGGTCTTTGCCTGTCTCGATCTCAATCGAGAACGAATCGTTCTTCCCTGGGAATCTTTTACGGTGGGCTCTGCCTCTTCCGGATCCTGCCCTGACCTTCCGGAAGCCTGCGGCACCGGACATCTCGATGTCGACGTCGTGTTGCCGGGAATCGTCGTCGGTGAAATCGAGACCTTTGGGGCAATCGAGGCGATCGACTGCCGCCTCGAGCTGGCAGAACCGATGTACGGTATCGAAGTGCATCTCGGATACGAGGCTCAGAAAGTCCAGCTCGAGGGACTAGAGGAGCCCTTGACCCTCCGGCGGGGGGACACTCACTTTCTGGCCCCTCAGAGAACCGCTACCACCTCGATTCGAAAAGGGTCCGGGTGCCACGAGTTCGTCGTGTTTCTGAATCCCGATACGGTCGTGAGCCTTGTCGAGGGGGCCGGCATGCCGGGGTCGGAGGACGTCGCCGGATTCTTGGAAGAAAGCCGCTGGTCTCCTCTCATCGATAGCGCCGTCTGGAGTGCAGCTATTAGGTCGGTGGTAGAGCAGGTGCGGACCTGCCCGTACTGCGGCACCCTGCGGAACATCTACCTCGAAAGCAAGGTCCTGGAGCTCTTCGTCCTGCGCCTGGAGTCGTTATTCCGGGGCCGTTTGGAGGAAGAGGCCGGTTCCGAGGTGACCGAGCGGGACCGAAGGATGCTCGAGGAGGCCCGGGGTATCCTCGAAGCTTCGATCAAGAACCCGCCGACGATCGGCGAGCCGGCTCGAATGGTCGGTACCAATCGAACGAAATTGAAGAACGGCTTTCGCAGCCTCTTCGGCTCCTGTGTCTTCGAGTACCTGCGTCATTGCCGAATGGAGCAGGCTTTGCTCCTCCTCCGGGAATTCGACATGAACGTCAACGAAGTAGCCACGGCCGTCGGCTATTCGAGCGTCAGTGCCTTCTCTTCAGCCTTCCGCAAGACCTGCGGTTTTCCTCCCCGGGACGCCCGGGCGAACCGAGACCCGGAGTTCACGGTCGGAACCTAACCGCCGGTGGGTAGCTCCACCGTCGTTCCGTTGTCGAGTCGTAGAGTCGGCGTCCGGCGTCCGGGGACGAAGCCTGTCGGCACCGCTCCGGCGGAGAGGGCCTGTTTGACCCGTGGAATATCGGCCGGGGTGGGGTAGGGCGCCTGGAAGAGAAGGTACTCTCCGGCGACCCGGCCTTCGGACTCCCGGGGAACCGAGTAGACGAGGGCCCACTGGTTGGTGGTATCGCTTTCGATCAGTTGATAGACCCGGCTGTGGCTTCGGGCGAGAATCCGTCCCCGGGCGTCGGCGGTATCGTAATAGATGGTTCCATCCGTCTCGTAGACGCGGGTTGGACGGAAGCGGTTCTTGTTGAAGGCGCGTAACTCGGTAAGGCAGGTATCCTCCCAACTGCTGCCGCGATAGACTTCCCTAATTTCGAGGCGGAGGAAGAACCCGTGGTCGGACATCCTTGGGGGAAGCCCCCGGCTGCCGGCGAGGCCGGTGTAGATCTGACTCCAATAGCTATCGATTACCGGTACGGCGTCCCAGCGAAAGGGAAGAGAAAACTCCTGGAGCTCGTAACGATCTTGGAATCGGAGGACGAGTCGCTCGTCGAGGGGTTCGACAAAGTACACCGGACCCACTTCGGTAATCATGCCCTCCGGGAAGAAGCCGTGATGGAGGGTTACCTCGGCGGTTTGAATCCGGCTGTTTCGATCGTAGAGGGACTCCGTCCTGGCGAAACCGTTTATGACGGCAAGGGTGTCGGTTCCATGGGGTACCCGGAGCCAGATGCTTTCGCCGATGCCGTATCCCGGTACTCCCTCGGACCAGCCGGTGTGGCGCTCTCCGTCGAAGAGCGTGTGGCCGCCATAGGTGCCCAGCTTACCGAAACCGGGAGCTTCGAGCTCCGAGGAGGTTGCGAAGACCTGGCCGTACAGGTCCGAAAAGAGCATGTCGCTGTAGTCCTCCGGCGCGGCTCCCAGCGCGGTGACGAAGACTACCGTAAATAGAAGGGTCGACAGAACGGAAGCTCGGAGCATGTGCCACCTCCGTTGCCAGGCTACCACTCCCCGAGGGCATTCTCAAGGGTAGCCGAATCTCGGTGGTCGAACTACACTACCGGCGTGACGCTGACAGCCTATCTGCACTACGACATAGACTTCTACGCGATGCTGCTTCTTGTTGCCGTTCTCGCGGTGATGCACTGGCGGCGGGACAGCTCGGGTTACACGACCCGGCTCTACCGGCGCGTGGTCTTCGCAAACCTCGTGGTGCTTCTGCTGGAGGTTCTCTCCTGGTCCTTCGACCGTCAACCCGGAGAGACAAACCGGATTCTCAACTACGCCTTCAATTGGGTCTTTATCTCGCTCAACCCTCTGGTACCCTGCCTCTGGGCCGCCTACATCGACTACCGCATATTCGGCTCTCCGGAGCGTCTCAAGCGAAGATTCTACTACAGCCACATCATCATACTCTCTACTGTTCTGATGATCGCGAACTTCTTCTACCCGATCGTTTTCGAGGTTAGTAGGGAAAACGTCTACTCCCGGGGCCCAGGGCTTTGGATCATCCTGCTGGTGATCTACGGGCAGATGCTCTATCTCGTGCTGGTCGCCTACCGGAACCGCCGACGGGTCCGGGATCAGGCTCTGGTCGCCATCTTCGCGATTATCTCGGCACCGGCTGTGGGGGCCGTCGCCCAGCTTTTGGTCTTCGGTGCCTTTCTCACCTGGCCGTTGATGGCTCTCGCTATCACCATGACCTACGTTATTCTCGAAACGGTGACGGCTTCTCGGGACTACCTCACCGGCCTTGCAAGCCGTTTTCGGGTCGACGATTACATCCAGCGTTTGGTCGAGAACCGAGCTTCCTTCGGGTTGGCGGTTATCGACCTCGACGACTTCAAATACATAAACGATAACCTCGGACATCAGGCGGGAGACCAGCACCTGAGGTACTTCGCCGAGGTGCTCAGGACGGTATTCGCCGACGCCCGAATGGTCGGCCGTCTCGGAGGGGATGAGTTTGTCGCCGTTACCCGGGATGCCAACCCGGAAGAGATGTCCCGGTACCGAGAGAGCCTCCGGCTGGCGCTCTTGCGAAGCTCCCTCTCGGATATACGCACAAACCTTCTGCGCTTTAGCTTCGGTACCGTCGTCTACAACGGAGAGCCCGGGGTAAGCTGGGACGACCTCTACGCCCGAGCGGATAAGGCGATGTACACAGACAAGGCGATCAACAAGAACCGGAAGCGCCGGGTCTCCGATCGGTAGGTTTGCGACGTCCCATGCCTGCTTTACTTTTCGATTCTATTGAGATAGCTTAAGCGCTAGTATCAGCACAGCCCGCCGTCCAAGTGCCTTCCTTGTGATCTGCGTTCTTCCTGGTATTCACTACAACCTGTGCGTAACCCACCGAGGACGAACGCACCCCAAGGATAATCATGACAACGAAAGACTTTTCCTCTCTTGGACTCAGCGAGAGAACTCTATCCGCGGTCCAAGCCGCGGGATACACTATCCCGACGGAGGTTCAAGAACGGACCATTCCGGAGCTCCTCGCAGGCCGGGACGTTTTGGCTACCGCCCAGACCGGGACCGGGAAAACAGCGGCCTTCGTTCTGCCGATGGTGCAGACCCTCGTGAAGGACGCACGCCCTTCCGGCCGAAAAGGCGGCGCTTCCGCCGTGGCCCGGCCGACGGCTCTTGTGCTTACTCCGACCCGGGAGCTCGCGGCCCAGGTGCAGGAAAGCGTCGTCACCTACGGGCGCGGCAGCGGAATCTACTCCGTGCCGATCTTCGGCGGCGCTTCTAAGAACAAGCAGATGACGCAGCTGGCGCAGCGACCGGATGTCCTCGTCGCGACGCCGGGCCGGCTCCTCGACTTTATGTCCGAGGGGCGCATCGACCTCTCGGCGGTTACCTACCTCGTTTTAGATGAGGCGGACCGCATGCTCGACATGGGGTTTATTCCCGATGTGCGGCGAATCGTTTCGAAGGTGTCGGTCGACCGGCAGACCGCCCTCTTCTCGGCGACGATGCCTCCCGCTATCGCCGGTCTCGCGAAGGAGCTTCTCCAGGCTCCGGTTCGGGTCGAAGCGGAAGCAGGCGAGCTGCGGGTAGAGCGTATCGATCAGTCGGTCATGTACGTCGACCAGGTGGACAAGATCTCCCTTCTTCCGGAGCTCATCCACGACCGTCAGATGTACAAGGTGTTGGTCTTTACCCGGACCAAGCATCGTGCACGAAAGGTGGCAAAGGTCCTCGAGAAGCACGATCTTACCTGCGACTCCATCCACGGCGACAAGAGCCAGGGTGCGAGAAACCGGGCCCTCGCCGACTTTAAGAACGGCAAGACGCGGGTTCTCGTGGCAACCGACGTTGCCAGCCGGGGGCTCGATGTGGACGACGTTACCCACGTCGTCAACTTCGAGCTACCGAACGAGGCGGAGACCTACGTCCACAGGATCGGCCGGACCGCCCGGGCCGGGGCGGACGGCATCGCCATCTCGTTCTGTGACGCCGCCGAACGGTCTCACCTCCGGGGCATCGAGCAGCTTATCGGAGTCAAGCTCGCGGTCGATAAGACCCACGGTTATCCGACCTCCGGGCCCCAGCACTCCGATGAGAGGTCCGAGAATCGAGGGGGAAGCCAGACGGCACCGCGGCCTCGCTCGACGGTCGGCTCCGGCGGCGGACGTCGGGGCGGCGGACGACCGCGTTTTAGCCGATAGGCGAGGCGTCCGATTCTTTCTCTATCGAGCTCAAATGGGTTACTATAGAGGGGTGATGGATAACCAATCGATTCGTACCTTTCCGGAGCTCCTCGGTTTTATCACGCAGAGCTATGGCGACCACCCGGGTCTTGGATCCCTCGACGGGTCCATGATGACCTACCGGGAGGTAGGAGAGCGAGCCCAGGCGGTTTCCGCCTGGCTCACGAGCAAGGGGGTCGCAAAGGGCGACCGCGTCGCCCTGGTCTCGGAAAACCGGCCCGAGTGGCCGATCTGGTATCTGGGAATTGCGGCGGTAGGCGCCGTCGTTGTTCCGGTGCTGACGGACTTCCATCCCCGGCAAGTCGAGAACATCCTTAAGCACTCACAACCCTCCTTAGTTATCTCCGGGGATTCTACCGAAGCCCTGGTCGAGAACTCTCCGGCACCGGTCTATCCCGTTGCGTCTCTTCGCGAGCTGCCGGCGGCGCCCCCGGCGTTTACCGATTCCGGTGACGCCACCCCGGCCCCCGACGACATGGTTACCATCATCTACACCTCGGGAACCACGGGTAATCCCAAGGGTGTCATGCTTTCGCACCGCAACCTCATTTCCAACGCCCAGGGAGCTATCACCCTCTTTCCGATCAACACCGAGGACAACCTTCTGTCGATTCTCCCCTTAGCCCACAGCTACGAATGGACCATCGGGTTTCTGACCCCGATTCTCGGCGGGGCATCGATAACCTACCTCGGCGGACCGCCGACCATCAGCAAGCTACTCTCCGCCTTCTCGACGGTGCGACCGACGATAGTCCTTTCGGTGCCTCTGATCCTGGAGAAGATCTACCGCTCCCGGGTGCTTCCGATTTTCGCGAAGCTTCCGAAATGGCTCGGCGGTTTTCCTCCGGTCCGGAAGCTGATTCACCGCGTCGCCGTCAAAAAGATTCTGAAGCAGTTCGGTGGGAGGATTCGTTTTTTCGGGGTCGGGGGGGCGGCAATCTCACCGGCGACGGAGCGGTTCCTGCGGGAAGGGCGCTTTCCCTACGCCGTGGGTTACGGACTTACCGAAACCGCACCCCTCTTGGCCGGGACCGACGTTCAGGATACCCGCTACCGGTCGACGGGCCCGGCGCTCCGGGACGTCGAGTTGCGGCTGGAGAAGGCCGGGGACACGGTCGAAGAGGGGGAGATCCAGGCCCGGGGACCGAACATTATGCTCGGCTACTACCGGAATCCCGAAGCGACTGCCGAGGTCTTTACCGACGACGGCTGGTTCAAGACCGGCGATCTCGGCGCCTTCGACAAGAACGGCTATCTCTACATCAAGGGCCGGGCCAAGTCCGTCATCGTCGGACCGAGCGGGGAAAACATCTACCCAGAAGAGATCGAGGCCGAAATCGACGCCGAGCCGCTGGTGGAGGAGTCCCTGGTTCTTTCCAAGGGGGATAAGCTCGTCGCTCTGGTCCGGCTGAACTTCGAGGCCCTCGCGGAACAGATTGGGATCGCCGCTTCCAAGGTCGACGTCGAGGCGGTGCGCAGCGCCGCCGAAGAGGCCCTCGGGCGTCTTCAGCGCAGCGTTAACGCCCGGTTGAACCACTTTTCCCGCCTGGCGGAAATCGTTCTCCAGACCGAAGAGCTCGAACGGACCCCCACCAAGAAGATCAAACGGTTCTTGTATCAGACTGATCGCCCCTCGAGCGGGAGCCCTACTCCGGGTTGAGCCCGCCGTCGGGGCCCGCGCGGCGCCGGGCCCCGCCCGGCCGCGGTCGGATCTATGCGCCGGTGGTATCTATATGATAGACCGTTACCGGTTTCTCGATCCCTTTTAGAGCGACGGGTCCCCGCTTTACCCGAGACACCCGGGACCGGATGATCGGTTTGACCCCCGGCGCTTCGAAAACCTCGGAGGTCAGGCAGACCTCCTGGGGTCTCGCGACGGACTGGACACGGGCGGCGATGTTAACGGTGTGGCCGAAGTAGTCCATTCGGTTGTTCAAGGTGACAACGATTACCGGGCCGCGGTGGAGGCCGATCTTTAGAATGATGTCGATTCCATCGCCCCGGGTGGAGTTGCTCTCGGCCAAGGCGGCGGTCATTTGAAAGGCCGCTTCGAGGGCCGCGGCTTCGGTGGTAAAGACCCCCATGACGGCGTCTCCGATGGTCTTGATCGGAAGCCCCCGCTGGTCGCTTATCGCCCGGAAGACCACGTCGAAATGGTCCCTCACCAGCCGGTAGGCCCGGGGGTCCCCGAGCCGTTCGTACATCGCCGTCGATCCGGTAATGTCGGTAAAGAGAATGGTCGCCGACTTGATCTCGAGGCTCTGATCCAAGGGCAAGGTGTCGTCACCGAAGATCTCACGAAACACCGGATGGTTGATGATCTCGACGCCGTGGATTGTCGACTCGGTGCGCCACTCGTGGCGTCCGGACGCGGTGATGTCTTCGACGATTTTCCGGCCGTACGCCTCTTTTAGCTCCTCCGGGAGATGTCGGACCTCCTCACCTACCGAGAAGAACACCTCTACGTTCTCGTCGAGGGTGTTACGGAAGTCCACCCGGCAAACCGGGCAGAACTCTTCTTCGTGGGTGTGGGAGAGCTGGAGGCTCTCCTTTGCGACGCCGCCGCAGGTAGGGCAGTGGAAGGCCCATTCCATGCTCAGGAGCCCGAACCGCACGCTCCGGAGAAAGAGCTCCATGGCCGCGGGACGGTCGATACCCCAACGGTCGCAGAGGGCCCGCACATCGATGTGAAAAAGCTTTTCGTCCGGAGCATTTCGAAGGAACTCTCCGAGCTCTTCGACGACCGGATGGTCCCGGAACTGAGCAAGGAGCGCCGGCAGCCGCTCGTTATCGGTTTTCGCCATCATCAAATCCTATTTGGTAGGAAAGGTATCGCAGTTCAAGCAATTGCGCTAACTAGGTCTCCGATACCCGAGGGCGAAAGAGTCCGACAAGGGCCTGCCAGAGCGGACAGCGGTCGTGGACTGCGGAGAAGAAGAGCAGGCCCCCGAGGGCGTACATCGACCAACTCGGGTTTACCCGTCCCGCGATGCCGAAGGCGACCGCCGCTGCGGCAATGCGGAAAACGCGTTTCCGGTTGGTCATTTTCGGTACGGGCTTTCCCTCTACCGCCGCGCTAAACAATGCCCTCAGATCCCCGGCGCCTTGGGCGCCCATTCGCCGGGCTACTTCCCGGCCACCGGAGTAGACCAGAACCGTCGGAATCGCGAAGATCCTTAGCTCGGCCGCGAGCTCCGGGCTCTCGTCGGCGTTTATCGCAACCACCCGAGTCCGGTCCGAGAACTCCTCTCCGAGCCTTTCGAACACCGGTTTCATCGCCTTGCAGGGGCCGCACCAAGGGGCCCAGACGTCTATGACAACAGGGCGGGTCTCTTCGGATAGGAGGGCATCGAACGCTTCTTTGGTCATGCGGTTAATATATACTATTTCATATATTGGGTCTACGGCTGGTGCTACGAGGAGTCGGCGATCTCCCGGCTAAAGGTGGCGCTGAAGACCTTCCAGGATTGGACGAACACCGCCATGACGATGGGACCGATGATAAGCCCCGAGAGTCCGAAGAGGGAAAGGCCCCCGAGTATGCCCACCAGAATCAAGAGCGGGTGAAGCGCCGTATCGGTTCCGATAAGGCGGGGGCGCAGGAGATAGTCCGGCATCGCGATTACGACACCCCCGACACCGGCCATGATAGCGGCTCTCCCCCAATCCCCGAGAAACGCAAGCACCACCGCCGTCGGAAGCCATACCATGACGGCGCCGAAGTTCGGAATAGTCGCGAGAACTGCGAAAATGACCCCGAATACCAGGGGTGACGGAAGCCCGAGAGCCCAGAACAGGATTCCCCCGAGGGCGCCCTGGATTACCCCCATGACCACCGTACCCTTCAGGGTAGCTCGCGTTACCGACACAAACTGCGAAAGCAGCTGATGCTTGTGCTCTTTGTCGAGGGGGAGGGCGTCTTCGATGGCCCGGCGGATGGAGCGTCGGTCAATGAGAAAGTAGTAGAGCGCGAGAACGAAGACGATTGCCAGAAGAGCCCCCCGGCCGATGACTCCCAGGGCTCGGGCCGCGCCTTCGATCACCCGGGCCTCTGCTCCCCCTTCCTGGAGCGCCTGGAGCAACCGACCGGACTCCACAAAACCTTGGAAGTCGAAGTCCCGTATGACCGGCAGATCCTGAAGTCTGGCGAGGAGGTCCTGTTGGTCGGTGCCGAGGGCCGCGAGCTCGGACTGCACCAGGTTGATCATGCCGAAAACCGCAGCCGTTACGAGTCCGGAGATCGGGAGTACCAGAAGGAGCATCGCCAACACGGTGGTTACCGCGGCGGCTACCGAGCGGTTTCCAACACGCGCCTCCAGGCGGTCCATAATTCCCTTCGAGAGGCCGGCGGTAATCGCCGCCAAAAGAAGGACCTCGAGAAACTGCCGCCCGATTAACAGGGCCAGCGCAAGGGAGAATAGAAGGAAGACGACGACTGTCGTCTTATGCACACTCAAGGTTTTTCCGTCCGCCACGGGACAAAGCTACTCCCCAGGCGGCCGCCGGTACAAGCCCTCTGTCCGGACCGGAGTGAAGATGCAAGAATTGTGATACGCTTTTAGGGATGTCGTTTCACTCTGTGGACGCGTTCTACCAGCAGCTCCCCGTGGTCGAGTCGTTTACCCAGGTCTTCGACAGAAGCCACTATCGACGTGTGCCCCCGGAGTGGAGCCTGGTCATCACCGATGTGGTTAATTCGACGACAGCCATCGAAGAGGGGAGGTACAAGGACGTAAACACGGCGGGAAGCATTGCCGCTATGGCGATTACAAACCTTGCCGGAAACATGGAGTTTCCCTTTCTGTTTGGTGGTGACGGGATGACCTACGTTGTCCCGCCGTCCATCCTGGAGGCCACTGCGGACATCGTCGCCGACACCCGGACACTCGTCCGCGACGCCTTCGACCTCGAGCTTCGGTGCGCCGCAATCCCCCTCGAAGACCTCTACGCCGAGGGGCACGACCTCTGGGTTGCCCGCCTTCGCGTATCCGAAAGCTACGTCCAAGCCGTTCTCGACGGCTCCGCGATCCAGTTTGCCGACCGGTGGATTCGCGACCCGAAACGATTCTCTCGTTACCGCGTCGCCGCCGATCGCCCCTACCGCCATCGGGCGGATTTTACCGGGTTTACCTGCCGTTGGAAGGACATTCCCAGCAGCCGCGGTGAGACTATCTCTCTAATCGTCCGGGTTGACGAACCGTCGGCTCAGCGTCAGCGGACGATTCTTAAGCGAATCCTCCGGGAGATCGAGGGAATTTTCGGATCCGAGGCGGACTACCAACCGATCACCGAGGATACTCAACGGTTGGCCACCGACGAGCAGGAAATGAGCCGGGAGGTCCGGGTGAACAGCCGGAGAAACAGCGGGTTTCTCTACCGCCTCGGACTCCTGTCAATCCGGATGCAGATCTTCTTCGTCCGCATCCTTCTTCGGTTCCAGATTCCCTTGACGGTGTTGAACAAGCGGCTCCGGGACGTAAAGCGAGACAACATCATCAACTCGGACTTTCGGAAGTTCGACGGTACGCTCAAGATGGTTCTCTCAGGCAACCGCGGACAACGGGAAGCTCTCGTTGCGTTGCTCGATGGCCTCCGAGAGGACCATCGCGTCTACTACGGTATCCACGTATCCGACCGGGCGCTCTTGACCTGCCTTATCCACTCGAAGTCCGGCAACGAGGTTCACTTCGTCGACTCCGCCGACGGGGGCTACGCTACGGCGGCCTCGGAACTGAAGCGGCAACTGTCCGCGGACCAGCGCGCCGACTAAGGATTGGATCGGAGAATGCTTTCTGGACGTCGACCTTCGTTTGCGCGAGAGCCCCGGCGAACATTATTATCGAATCATGAAGAAGACGGTATTGTTAATCCTCGCAGTTCTCGGGATCGTGCTCCCGATGAGCCAGTTCATCCCGGCGTCTATCGACGGGGAGTTCAGCGTAAGCGGCATGTTCTCCGAGATGACCGCGACCCGAACGATCACCGGTGTGACGCTGGACTTTCTGGTTGTTGTGCTTACCGCCTTCGTCTTTGCCGCCTGGGAAACGGTCCGGCTAAAGATTAGGTTGGCATGGATACCGCTTATCGGCACCTTCCTGATCGGCGCTTCCTTCGGCCTTCCGTTCTTCCTCTATCTCCGGGAGCGCGCCCGAGGCCGATAAGTCGCCATCACCAAGGTTCGGACCAGTAGACTCGAGTTGCTCCACCGCCCACCGGGCGTGCTCGGCGATAATCTCGTTGTCGTCCATCGTCAGGCGGCGAAGCAGAGGGAGTAGTTCTCGGGCGCCGTTGTTTGCCGAAACCACGCAGGCGTTCCAAATAAGGCCGACTCGGCCCGGGCGCATCAGGGGGCTCCCGGCAAAGCGCTCCTTGAAGGACTCCTCATCCGGAATCGCGAGAATCTCGTCGAGCTCGGCCGTGGATCCGGCGTTGACGTTGAGAAAATCGGCTTCCCCGGTTATCTGACGCCGGACGTTCAAGGGACATACCTCCTGGCAGAGGTCGCAACCGAAGAGCCAATTCCCGACTTTGGGCCGCAGCGCTTCGGGAATCGAGCCTTTGTGCTCGATCGTGAGATAGGAGATACAGCGGGAGGCGTCGATACGGTACGGAGCGTAGAGCGCGCCGGTGGGGCAGACGTCGATGCACTTGCGACAAGAGGAAGGGCAGGCTCCGTGACGCCCCGCGGGAGCCGAGGTGGGCGGAAAGCGGCGGGTCGAGAGAATCTCGCCGATCAGAAACCAGGAGCCGTACTGCTCCGAGATCAGCAAGGTGTTGCGCCCCTGAAAGCCGATTCCGGCTCGTTCAGCATAGTAGCGTTCCGCCAGAGGTGTGGCGTCGGTAAAGTTGCGAAACCGATCTTGCGGAAACCGCTCTTCTAAGCGACGACGGATTCGCTTGAGCCGCTTGCCCAGCACCTTGTGATAGTCTCTTCCCCAGGCATACCGGGCGATCTTTCCCTCCCGAGGGGTGGCCGCCGGGGCGTCCTGGTAGTAGTTGACCCCGACCACGAGAATGGACCGGCAGCCGGACAGAAGCTCCTCCGGGCGAAACTTTGCCGCGGCGTGGCGTTCCATGTAGGCCATCGAGCCATGGAAGTCCCGCCGGATCCACTCCCGGTAGTCCGCTTCCCCGGCCTCGTTAGCAACCGCGTCGGCCACGCCCATCAGGGTCAGTCCTTCTCCGTCAAAGAGCTCTCGCATACGTGCTACCCATGGCCCTCCATTGGTTTGGTCCGAATCATAGGTGCGAGGGTGCCTGATGTGCAACACCAAAGAGCCTTTACTGGTCCAAACCTTGGTGATGGATGAATCACCAGGGAAACGAGG
>CAYPUT010000026.1:20039-24733 GCA_964413945.1 uncultured Spirochaetaceae bacterium | reverse complement strand
CGGCCGGATCTCCGTTCTTTCGCCATCCGGCCGGCTTCTCAATTCCTTCCGGGGTCCCGGACCCCTCGGGGCCGAGCCGCTTCTTGCCACGAATGGCTACCTGGTGCTCCTCGGGGCCGGAGGCGTTCTCTCGGTTGTCGACGGGGCCGGGAATCTTCTCCGGCAGACCTCTTTCTCCCGGGTGCCCTCCGCGGTTGCGGTTGTCGAGGAAGGGGGCCTCGCCCTCGGTTTTGACGACGGCAGGCTACTCTTCCTCGACGCCGACGGGCAGGTCTCCGGAGAGTGGAGGGCGCCGGCGGGGATCCGGGATCTCCGAATCGGAGGAACAACCGTCGCCGTTACCCTGACCAACGGCGTCCTCTGGGTCCTGGACCGGGATAACGGCCGGGTATGGGAGGCGGCGCCTCCGGGAGCGTTTCTTTCCGGTGTGGTTATCGGGGAGCGCCGGATTGCGGCCGTCTCCCGGGGGGGACGCCTCTTCTTCTATTCCCCCCTGGGGGATCTGGTGAGGGAGTATCAGCTTCCGGAGAAGCCCGGTCTCGGCGATCCGACGATTCTCGCCGGTGGCGGGGTCGCGGCGGTTGGGTCGAACTGGGTCGTCTACCTCTTTCCGACCGACGAGGCCGGCTGTGCGGTGCCCTGGGGCTGTTTTCGAGGGGGCCCCGGGCTCCCGGGCCGGAGCAACGATCCCGGCTCCCGGGACCTCGTCTTACCCTCGGCCGTCGGGGGGAGCCTCGAGAGGATCTACTTCGAGAGGCTTCTCTCCTCCGAAGATCCGGAGGAGCGCGGGACCGGTCTCGACACCGTCGCCTCGCGGCTCGAGGAGGGACGCCTGGGGTCTATCCGGTTATACATTGTTCCCCTCCTTCGGAGCCTTGCCTTGGGGGCACGAGGGCCCGGTAGATCCGCCGGAGAACGGCGCCGGGCCATCGGTATCCTGGCTCAGATTGGTACCTACGAGGCCACAGGGGCCCTCTCGGACCTCGTTACGGGAGTCGAGGTAGATCTTCTCGAAAGCCTTGCCGAAGCGCTGGGAGGGCTTGGGAGCGATCCTACCGGGAGGGCGGCACGCTCCCTCCACCGGATTCTTCAGCGCGATCCGAGTCCCCGTGTTGCCACGGCTGTGGTCGAGGCGGCCGGCCGCTTGGTGGCGTACGCCGGAAGGATCTACTCGCCGGCGATCGAGGACATCGTCTCGGAAATCTCGCAAGGTAGCTACCCGCTATCCCTCAAGAGGCGGGCATACCGCATCGGCTCCCTTGAATCCCACGACCCCTGAGCTATAATCGAAGTACGAACGACGCCAAGGAGGCTCCATACAATGCTTGCGAAAACTTTCTTTCGACGCCCGGCTCTTACCGCGATCCTCCTTGCGTTGCTTTGGCCCCTCTCGGTTTTCGGGCAGACCTCCCTCGAAGTAGATGAAGAGGAGCTCGAGTCGCAAATCGACCGGTCGGTAGAATTTCAGAACTATACCGGCCCCTACGACCGGATCGATCCGGCGGAGGAGATCTTTGGTATCGGTCGTTCTCTCGCCGCCCAAGCCGCCGCCCCGGGGGGCCGGGGACGGATCGGGAATAGCTACCGGATCGTCCGGGCGGCGGACCCGGAAGTCCTCGAAGGCCTCGACGGCGAGATTCTCTACGTCCTGCCGGAGGGGCGGGTGGACCACATCGATAACGTCCGTCGAATTCTCGCCGGCTACCTCGAAGCAGCTTACGACTACAGCCGCCCCGACGCCTTGCTTCTCGCGGAGCTTGTTACCATCTATAACGCCATTTACCGGGCCGATCTCGATTTCTATCGGGGTCGGTACAAGGACGTCGTCATCCGCAATCTCTCGCCGAATAACGTCGGCATCTCCACCCTCTATTCCGACTGGCCCGGGGCCACCGAGTTGGTTACCCCCCTCGACGGCGGTGCCGAGCCGGGGCGCCTGAGGTCCATCGACCCGGTCGAGCTGACCGACGAAAACGTCGAACAGGAGCTCCGGGAGCGGGAGGACCGGGGCATCGAGACCCGGGAGGATGCCGTCGACCTGATGGAGCGGGCGATCGACCAGGAAGAAGAGCGGGTCCGGGAGGAGGAAGAGGCCATCGCCGAGGCGGAGGAGGAGCTCCGGCGGCGGGAGGAGGATCTCCGGCAGGACGCCGAGGAGGCTACCACCGAGGAGGAACGGGAGCGCATCGAAGAGGAACAGGCGGAAATCGACGAGGAGCGTCAAGAGCTATCTGAGCGCCGGGAGGCGGTCGAGGAGGAGCGGGAAGAAGTCGAGGAGCTCACCGAGGCGGTAAGGGAGCGCCGAGAGCGTATCGCCGAAGACCGGCGGGAGCTCTTGGGTGCCGCGGACCGTGCCGCCGAAGCCGGACAGGTGCTCTTTCTCCGGGTCAGGGAACGGGGAGACGGGCCTCTCGGGCAGCTGGTCTACGTCGACGCGGAAACGGGCCGGGTAGAGACCGAGTCGCCGGTGGCTTCGGTTACCAGTCGTGCCTACGAGCGCATCTCGGGGGATCTCCTTCTCGTAGGGGAATCCGACGGCCGCTCACGGTTGCTGCTCTTTAACTCCGAAGACCTGAGCGTCCGCCTCTCGGGAGAGGAGGAGATTTTCCCGGGAAGCATTCTCGTCGTCCGAGACGGTGGCCGGGAGATCTACGCGGTTGTTCGAGCCGACGGGGGGTGGCATCTTGGCCGATTCGACGACGCCCTGTCACTCAGGGAGCGCTCGACATTGACGGTAACCCCCTACACGAACGTCGAGTTCGGCGAAGACAAGGTGTGGGTTCAGGGTCAGGACGGGGGAATAGTCGGTCTCGACTCTGCGACCTTGAGTCGGCTTCCGTAACGGGCCTGACGTATCAACAAGCTTGTTGACACCTCATGCTACTTCTTGCCCCGGTGGAAGATCCGGCGGAATAGGCTTGCGATTGCCGGCCAGATCTTCTTGAGAAGGCCGGGATTTTTCAGCCGGTCGAGACGAACGTAGGCATCCGCGAGCTCGTCGGTACTCAGGTTCTTGCGCTGGGTATTCTCGTCGATTTCAACCTCTAGGAGCGCCGTCTCTTGGTCGGTGTCGATGATAGACGCCGTAATCCGCTGCCAGCCAAGACGCCGGGCCGCTTCCAATCGACGGTGTCCCGCGACGAGCTCTCGGTCTCGGGTAATCACGATGGGATTCAAAAGCCCGTGGCGCCGCATGCTGTCCATGAGCAAGGTCAAATCTCCGAGGTTCTTCCGTATCCGCTTACGGATAAGGACATCTCCCACCGCGATCTGTACGAGCTTTCGCTCGGAGGAGGGGAGGCTAACTTTTGCCGGTTGTTTTTTCATAGTCCATCCGTTGGCTCTTAGTCGAGAAGTGGGTTTCCTTCCTCCACCCGTCCGCCCCTCTCGTCGGAACGGATACCCGGGTCGAGATCCAGGGTAAAGTCGAGCTCGAAAGAACCGCGGTCAAAATCCTCTCCGAGTTCCGGAGAGCCCGTGCTGAGTGAGAAATTCTGATTCGTGATGCTCCGCCGCAGCCTGTCCACGAGGACCGGCTGCTGCTCCCGCTCGAAGTCCTCGAGTCGATCGAACTCCGTCGGTTGCGTTCCCGCTAAGAAGACCTCTTCGATTACGCGGCCGGAATAGTTCTCCGTCGGCAGGAGGCCCGATCGGGCGGTAACCCGAACCCGGTTTATCCCGGAGGTCGGCTCGGGAAAATCCCGGGGCTCGAGGCCCTCGTGAATCTCCTTCATGTACCGGGCCCAGACGGGACCCGCGGTTACCGCCCCGGTCTGGTTGGTTCCCAGCGAGTTGCTGCCACCCCGGTCGAAGCCGAACCAGATCGCCGTCGTATAGTACGGCGTAAAGCCGAGAGTCCAGGCGTCGGCCCAGTTTTGGGTGGTTCCGGTCTTTCCGGCGGTCGGCTGATCGAAGCCGTCGACGAGCGATTGGGCCCACCGCAGCGTCCCGCTTTCGACGGTCGTCTGGAGCATATCGGTCATGATGTATGCCGTCTGGGGGCTGATAATCTGGGCGTCCTCGCCTTTCCGTTGCTGAGCTATCCGGAGGTCCTGTTCCGGCTCCATGATGATGCGGCCGTTGCGGTCCTCGATGTAGCGAATCCCAATGGGCACTACCTCTCGGCCTTGGTTTGCGATAGTGGAGAACGCCTTCGCCATCTCGATCGGGGCAACCTCCACGATGCCGAGTCCGACGGGATACCGGCGCACCAGGTTGCGCCGCACCATGTCCTCTTCGGGAATGCCGAGGAGGCGCCGGGCGGTCGTGAGGGCCTCGGTAAACCCGACCCGCTCGAGAATCCTCAAGGATGGCACGTTCATCGAGTGTGCCAAGGCGTACCGGGCAAGGACCGGCCCCTTCCATTCGCCCCGGTAGTTCTGAGGCGTGTAGGGGGTCCCGTCGTCGTTCCAGAAGACCACCGGAGAGTCGTAGATCATGGTGGCGGGCGTTATGACCTTGTTTTCGATTGCTGCCGAGTAGTACAACGGTTTGAAGGAAGACCCCGGTTCGACTGCAGCGTCTACCGCCCGGTTGAACTGGTTCCGGGCTTCGAAACGGCTGCCTCCCACCATTGCCAGGATACGGCCCGTGCCGTTTTCGAGGGTAATCAGAGCCCCTTCGACGGTCGTGCGTTTGGCCTCAAGCTCGGCCGTGGCGTAGGTCCTAGCGTCATCACTCGATTTGAGGTCATT
>CAYPUT010000026.1:0-20029 GCA_964413945.1 uncultured Spirochaetaceae bacterium | reverse complement strand
GCCTGTACGGCGTCCCGAATCTCGGTGTCGGCGCTCCCGAAGAGGAGGGCGACGGCGTCGACGACCGGGTTGATCTCTTCCCGATAGTAGGCTTTGGCCTCCTGGAGCTGCTTCGCGTTGCCGATTCGGAAGTCGCCGATATCAAACGCCAAGGACAAGAGGTCTATGACCGGGACGAGATCGTTTCCTTCCGCCGACCGCCGAGAGGAGTTACTCCGGTAGATCCGGTTTGCCGATTCGAGTCCCTCTTGCATGTAGCGATCCGCCGCCGCCTGGTAGTCCAGGTTGAGGGTGGTGTAGACGGCAAACCCGTCGCGGTTTATGTCGAGGCTCCCGAGTAAGAGCTCGTTCTCCAGTTGATAGCGAACGTACTCGCTAAAGTAGGGGGCTCGGTCCTCCCGCTCGAAAAAGGCCGTCGAGGTGCTCGCCCGTGTAAAATCGTAGTTGCTCCAGTACGCCTCGAAGGATTCGTCGACCCGGGACTGGGTGGTGTATCCCAGCTCGACCATCTGGTCGAGAATTGTTCGTTGCATTCTCCGGGCCTCGTTCGGCCGACGTATCGGCGAGTAGAGCGACGGGTTGGCCAACTGGATAACCAGAAGGGCCGATTCTGCGATCGTGATGTCCCGGGCCGAGTGGCCGAAGTAATACTGGCTCGCGGCCTCCACGCCGTAGTTTCCATGACCGAAGAACATCGTGTTCAGGTACTTCTCGAGAATCTCGTACTTGGTCCAGTGCCGTTCGAGTTGGAGGGCCCACCAGAGCTCCCGGAGCTTCCGGGTTACCGAAAAGTCGCTTCGGTCGGCGTAAAGGTGGCCCGCAAGCTGTTGCGTAAGGGTGCTTCCTCCCCCGGAGTAGGAACCCCTCAAGAGGTCGAAGGCCGCCTTCGAAGTCCGGACGAAGTCGAATCCGTTGTGATCGAAGAAGCGCCTGTCCTCCCGGGTAATCAGGGCGTAGATAAGATGTTTTGGAAGCTCGTCGATCGTAACGAGCTCCCGGTTTTCATCCGAAAAGAACTCGGTAATCAGGCGGCCTTTGACATCCAGAATCTGCGAAGGGAGGGCCGCAACCTGAGTTCCGACGCTTTCGAGGTTACCGACGTTTCTCACGGAGGCTATGGCTAATCCGGTGGTAATTCCGAGGGTCAGGGCCATCGCCCCGGCGACGGCAAGGGCGACCCGGAGAACCACCCGGCGTTTTCTCTTTGGACTCATCAGAAGTAGGGTAGGGAGAGCCGCAAAGCTTTGTCAAGCCAGAAAAAAAGAGGGCCGGCCAAAAGGCCGGCCCAGACGATCGGTTATCGGCTAATATAGTAAACTGGGAGGGGAACTATATTAAGTAACCGACACTCTATTTATCGTCTCACGACGACACTTGCTTAACTAAGATCTTTACTCTTCTCTTATCATTATATCAAGAGACAGAACAATTTCGTAGTCTTTCTTCGGCTCAACTTGAAATCGGCGGCTTACCGAAAAATCCCCGAGCTCGAAGAGAATCGTGTGATCCCCGGGATCCAGGGTCAGCGTCTCGTTTCGATCCCAGGGGATCCCGTTGACAAAGAGCTCGGCGTTCTGCGGGGCGTCGACGGTAATCTCCGACTTCGGACGCTTGAGCTCGATGGCCGTTTCCGCTATCGTGCCGCGCTCGACTCCGAACGTGACGGTCTCGTTTTCGAACACCTGAGACTCGAGGGAGAGGCGATGGAGCCCCGTGGCGAGAACGATATCCTCTCCCGTGTAGTCGACCTCTTCTCCGTCGATCGAGAGGGAGAAGTTCCGAAACGCTCCCTGGGCCTCCCGGATCTCCTCCCCCTCGGGAGTCATTATCGAGAGTCTCAATGCGCCCCGGTCCAAGAGGAGCGGCCGGGCGGTGACGACAAAGCGTCCCTCCGCCGCTGAGGGCGTAATCCCCTTCATTACCGGGATAATCGAGAACACCAGAGGATAGGATTCGATGCCCAGGGGGGAGGGCGCGACCCGGGCATCCACGGTGGACCGGAGCCGGTGGTCCGAGACGGCAGGGACGCTGTAGAAGAACCGGGCGCCGAGTGGAATCGGCTCGAGGGCGACCCGGGTACCCTGGAGGGTCATCACCGAGGGTTCCGGTTCCGGGGAGACGTCCCGGAGAACGTAGAGAGCGAAACTCCCGGGAAACTCCTGGGCCGACCCGGGAACCTGAATTTCCAACTGAACCCCCCGAAGAAATCGGGCGTCCCCCTCTATGTCGAGGGAGCCGAGATCGTTCATTCCGAGGTCGAAGCGTTTCGCGGCGCCGGCGGCAATCTCGAGGGTCTCGACCCGCTCTACGCTACCCCGCAGGGTCTCACTGAATCCAGATTGAAACGAAGAAAGGAGGAATAGGATAAGAAGAGCGAACGACTTCATCGGTTCAGGCCCGGTAAATGTAAGAGGGGATCCCGCGGTATCCCGCCCAGTCGAACTTCAAAGTGAAGATGAGAACCGGTCGAAAGACCGGTGTTCCCTACGGCGCCAATGATATTACCCGATGAGACCTTATCATTCAACCGTGCATCGACGTGGTCGAGATGCCCGTAGAAGGTGTGGTAGTCGCCGTCGTGAGCCAGGAGGACAAAGTTGCCCATAATCGGGTCTACGCCGATCGCCTCGACCACACCGGCCCGGGCGGCGAGAACGTCGGTTCCGATAGGAGCCGCAAAGTCGACTCCGCCGTGGACCGCCATGAGTCCGGTAAAGGGGCTCCGCCGGGGCCCAAAGTAGGACGAGATACGAACGTTCTGCACCGGCCGCCGAAACAGAATCCCCAGAAAAGAAAGGCGTTCGACCCGGTCGAAATCGGCCCCCGGATGGAACTCGTAGCTGACCGTCCTGTCCCGCCGGTGCACCCGCACCTCCACCGAGGCAGGGTCACCCTCGGATCTCAGCTCTCTCATCAACCGCTCGAGGTCCGTCTCCGGCTCCCGGGGCACGAAGATTCCGGGAATACTCGGAATCAGCAGCTCGTTCACCGCTCCGGAGAGATCCGCCGAGGGAAGGCGGTTCAGACTGGCCAAGGCTCCGTAGGGAATCGAGAAACGGGAGGCCACCTGAATGAGGCTCTCCTCCGGCTGGGGGCGGTAGCTGTATATGACCAAGGGCGGCAGCGGGTCGCCGGTTCTCTCCGCGGCGTAGAAGCGCCGGAGAGACTCCTGGTGCTGCTGAAAAAGGACATCCTGAGGCGAGGTCCTTCCGATCAGCGGATAGTCTGCCTGGGCTTGAACCGAAACAAGCGTTAAAACAATAAGGAGAAAGACGTTCCGGGCTCTTCGGTGTTCAGACCCGGGCACCCGGCTCCCGGCTCGACCGACCTGAAGCGCGGCGGCCGAAGGATGCGCCGAGCCAAACCAGGTAGAGTAGTCCCAGAACCACAGCGCCCCAAACATGCCCCTCCCAAACCAGAATCGCAAAGGCGTACACTCCTCCCAGGCCGACGATACCAACGCCGGTTTTTCTTAGTATCGGCAAAAGTGACCGAGAGGTTTGCCCTCGGAGTCGTCTTAGGAGGCCGAGAGCAAGAAGCCCGAGAACGAGCAGTCCCACGAGGACGTTGTAGGTCCCGGTAGCCCGGGAGGCGAGAAGCCACAAGGGCAGAACGATAACTCCCCCGAGGGCTGCGGCGAAGAGTACGCCGAGAAAGAGAGCCCCGGCGACCCGGCCGACGCCTCTCCAACCCGAGACTACCCGGTGCGAGAAGCCGGAAAGGTCTCTATATGCCTTCAAGCCGTTCCCGTTGCCGTCGATACTCTTCGGCCCTGTTATCATCCCCGGCCCGTCGAGAAAGTTCCTCCAACGTCTCGAGTGTCTCTCCGGTTTCCCGGACCATATTCAGGGCAACGTAGACCTCGAGTGCCCGCCGTGTGTAATCGAGGGCCTCCGACAATTCCTCCATTCCGGCGTGAATCGCCCCGAGGGCTCGCAGATCCTTCGCGATGCCGAGGGAGTTCTCCATCTGCTTGTCGAGCTCCAGGGCCCTTTGGGCGTAGACGGCGGCTTCGGGATAGTCGCCCTGCCGGGACCTCAAGGAGGCCAGCATGTACCAGTTGGCCGCAGCCTCCGCCTTGCGCTTTTCCGCTTCGTTGAGGGAGAGAGCCCGCCGGAAGGAGACTTCCGCCGCCTCGAGGCTATTCTGCCGCAGAAGGGCGACCCCCAGATTGTGCCGGATTATCGCTTCCTGGGCCCGGCCCTCGGCAGAGACATGGCCCAGGGCAACTTCGAAGGATTTCACTGCCTCGGCGGGTTTCTCCCGCCGGAGGGCAAGCTCCCCGGCGTTATTGTGGCTCAACGCCAAGAGGACCGGGTCTTCGAGCTTGTCGGCGATGGCGAGGGCGTCGTCAAAGTTACGCTCCGCCGCATCGAGGTGCCCCGCCGCGAGGTAGACGCTCCCGACGGAGTTAAGACTACGGCAAATCCCCACCTCGTTGTCCACGGCACGGTGCTCGTTGAGAGCGAGTTGGAAGAAGGAGAGAGCTCGTGGATACTGCCCCTGGGCAAAGTAGGCGTTTCCGAAGTCGGCGTAGGTGGCGCCTTGGTTCTGCCTCTCGAAAACCTCTTCCGGCTGGTCCGGTGCGCTCGAACAACCGAGAATCAGAAGCATGATGCCGAGGGCTACCGCCGGTAATCGCGTCGATTTACTCAAAACTCCGCGTCCCTGTAGCTCTGGAAGGTACTCGGCTGCTCGATCGTCTCGGGGATACCTCCCCGGAGGAGCGGGTTATTACGGAGACCGACGAGCACCTCCTGCCCGGTTGAGATAGCCTGGCGCCCCTCCTCGAGGAGCCCGGCCAACTGAGGCGTCGAGTCGTTGAAGAACTCGGTCACTTCCTGTACCTCGGCGACCGTCTGATTCAGCCCCGTCAGGATGCCCTCGATTTGATCGTAGAGGGCGTTGTTGTCGTCGAGAAGCGTTTCGAGGGAACCCTCCGCCCCGAGAAGCAGGGGAACCATCCCCCGGGGATCGCGCAATTCCGTTGTGGTCGTGGCTATGTTGTCGCTGATGGTTTCCGAATTGCCGAGGATGGTGTTGATGCTCTCGAGGGCCTCGTCGGTCTGTTGGAGGATGCTCGCAACGGGGCCGACGCCGGTCCCGGCGAAGGCCTCGGACATCTGGTTCATCACCTCGTCCAGGGAGATTAGAACGCGGTTCACGTTACCCAGGACCGGCTCGACCTGGGCGAGAATAGCCGCGATCTGGTCGTCCTGCCGTGGCACAATCACCAGGTTCTGTTGAATCAGAGCCCTGGCCTCCTTGGTGTTCCAGGAAGGAATCGTCGTGCCTTCGGGTGGAGGCTCGGTCTGCTCCCGTCCCTGGTGAAAAATCAACCCGCCCCCGAGACCGAGGGGATTCGACACCAGTTGGAGGATCGAATACTCGTAAACCTTGTCGATGTAGTTGTCTTGGATGTAGAACTGAACGTCGACCAGGTTTTCGTCGTTCAGCGTTATCTCGGTTATCTTGCCGATCTCGAAGCCCTTGAACTGAATCGGCATCCCGACATCGAGACCGTTCGCCGAGGGAAAGGTACTCTCGTAGAAGTAGTTCTTTGCGAACCAGCGCTGATTCGCCCCGATGGAGATCAGGATAACCACGAGAAAACCGATAGCGGCAAGGATGAAAGCGCCGACCACCTGATTAGCAAAACGGATTCGAAACTTCATCCGGGGGCCACTCTAGTCCAAAACTCCATTATTCGTCAATTAATCCCTCCATCGAGTCTTCCGACGAGTCCTCCGAGGCGGCGTCGTCGAGGAGCGAAAGAATATCCCCGTCGTAGGACGCCGCCTGGCTCAACACATCGGTAAGAATGCTCGAAATCTCCCTGTCGTTGGAACGAACGACCTCGGCGAAGCGATCGAAGACAAGGACACGCCCATCCTTCAAGACCAAGAGATAATCCGCCAATTGGGATGCGAGCTGGGGACTGTGGCTCGCCGACACGATGGTCCGTCCCTGGCTCTTGAGCTCCCGGATGGAAGTGGTGATCGTCCGTCCCGCTTGAGAATCCACGCTCGCGAGGGGCTCGTCGAGAAACAGGACCTCCGGCTCGAGCATGAGGGCCCGGAGGTAGGAGACGATCTTCCGCTCTCCCGAGGAGAGATCCGACGGCCGGGAGTTCTGGGCAGCAGCCATTCCGTACGGTTCGAGCAGGGTGTAGATGCGCCGCCGAAGGTGGACGTCCTTGATGCTCGGGTCGTGGTAACGGAGCGGTAGGGCGAGGTTCTGATAAACGGTCATGTTCTGCCAGAGGGCAGAGTCTTGGAAAGCGAACCCTGTTCTTCGGCGGACCTCGACCTCCTCCCGGTGCGACAGGCCGATCAACGGCCGGCCGAACTGCTCTACGGTCCCCCGGGTAGGAGGGATCAGGCCGCAGGCAACCTTGAGAAGGACGCTCTTGCCCGACCCGGAGGGTCCCATCACCAGGGTGAAGCTTCCTCCGGGGAACGTTAGTGAGATGCCGTCGAGGACCGTCTCCTCTTTGTTCTCGAGGGAGACATCCTTTAGAACAACAGGATCAGACACAGAAGGGTCAGACATAGTAGACCAGCGTCAAAATGGCATTCGCGACAATCAACAGCGTGAACCCCTGGCCGACCGACTTTATCGCCATCTGGGGGACCTCGGTGTAGGAGCGCTCGACCTTGAAGCCGTAGTAGGTCGCGACCGTCGAGATGATCGCTCCGAAGACGACGCTCTTAATGAGAGACGAGACCACATCGACGACGGCGATGGTACCCAAGAGGTTGGAGAAGTATTCGCCGAAGCCGACCGACCGAACGAATTGAGTCACAATGTAGCTTCCGAGAAGACCAAAGATGTTGAAATAGAGATTCAGGACCACCATGGAGATGGTGACGCCCAAGAAGCGCGGAACGACGAGATAGGAGATCGGATCGATGCCGGTGGATACGTACGCCTCGATCTCGTGGCTCGTCACCATGTTTCCGAGCTCCGTCGCAATCGCCGTTCCCGATCGGGCGGCGATGATAAAGGCCGTAAGAATCGGGCCGAGTTCCCGGGTGATCACCGTTATCAGGATGCTGTAGATAAGGCGGCCCTGTCCGAACTGGGGAAGGAGGCTCAGGCCCTGGACGATTATGACGGCGCCGAGGGCCACCGAGAGAACCGCGACGACGCTCAACGCCTCGACGCCGGTAAAAAGAATCTGCATCGTGAGGACCCGGTTTCCGAGGGGACTTTTTCGGACAAAGCGGAAGGTCTCCACAACTACTCGGAAGAAGAATCCGATCGCGTAGAGCGCCTCGCGGAAACGGGCAATCCACCGGGCTCCGAGACGTTCGACGAAACCAGGCCGTACCGCCGCGTGACGATCGGTCAATTCCGATGCTCCAGGAAGGGAGCCGCGAACCGGTCCTCGATCAGGCGTCCTCCGGCGGTACGGCCGAGGGCCCGGTCCGTCCGATACGGCCCGTGGTAGTCCGACCCGGCCGTCGCGAGGAGCCCATGCTTTACGGCCAACCGCTCGAGTCGGAGGCATTCCTGCCACTTGGCGTTGGAGTGATACGCCTCCACCCCGTCGAGGCCCTGCTCCTTCCACTCCGAGAGGGCGTCGTCAAGACCGGAAAGCGAAAGGCCGAGGGTCATCGGATGGGCCACGACCGCCTTCCCGCCGACCGAGTGGATCAGCTCCGTCGCCTCGTCTACCGGGAGGCCGGGTTTGGGCTCGTAGGCCAGCTTCCCGTTCCCGATGTAGCGGTAGAACGCCTCCCGGACGTCATTGACGGCCCCTATCGATACCAGGTAGCGGGCAAAGTGGGGCCTCCCGACGACGGTGCCTCCGGCTTCCTTAGAGATTTCGTCGTAGTCGGCGGGAATACCGATATCCCGGAGCTTATCGACCATCCGAAGGTTCCGTTGGGTGCGTCTCTCCCTCAGCTTCCCGAGGGAGGCGGCGAAGTCGTGCCCTACGTCGTTTAGTCCGAGGCCGAGCATATGAAAGACTCCCGGGCGGAAGGCAATCTCGAGCTCTATTCCGGGAATCAGGGTGACGCCACCCCGGGCCGCCTCTTCGAGTGCCACCGGGACGCCTTCCATGGTATCGTGATCCGTCAGGGCGAGGACCCGAATCGATAGCCGCCGCGCTTCTCGGACGAGCTCGGCAGGGGTCAACGTACCGTCCGAACAGGTAGAATGGGTATGTAAATCAACCACCGCGTGTGATCTTCCGGCTTTTTTTAGCCGATGGTCAATACTGATACGAATTCGCCTTGCTTGAACTAATGGTCTGAGTCGTTTTAGAGTTTACCTTGGAGGCAATGAGTGCCACGGCCAATGCAGTACAAGGCCAACTCGGTTATCTACTTCAAGGGAGATGCCGGGGACAAAATCTTTATCCTCAAATCCGGTCGGGTCAACCTGACGTCCAACGATATTGAGACGGGTCAAGAGATCCACGACTACATCCAGACCGGGGAGTTCTTTGGGGTAAAGTCGGCCATGGGGCGGTATCCCCGGGAGGAGAACGCCGTAGTCCTGTCCGACGCACACGTCATTATGTTCACGGTCCCCGAGTTCGAGGCTGTCGTCGCTCAGAATACCCGGGTTATCATGAAGATGCTCAAGGTGTTCTCGAACCAGCTCCGGCGCCTCCACGCCAAGGTTCGGAGCCTCCTTTCGCAGGAAGAGCAGGTCAACCCCGAGGAGGGGCTCTTCCGGAACGGGGAGTACTTTATGAAACGGAAGCAGTACTCCCACGCCCTCTACGCCTTTAACAAGTACCTTACCTACTACCCCTCGGGGCGTTTTCACGTGGAGGCCAACAAGCTCGCTCAGACTGCCGAGGATTACGCCCAGCGCTACGGCTACGGAAAAGGGCCCGCCGCGCCGGGTCTCGATTCCGGTGGCGGGAACGGGACCGGGGGCCCCGGCGGCGCCGGCAAGCCTAAGCTGACCGACGCCGCCAAGCGCTACTACGAGGCGGTGAGTCTCTTTTCGCAGCAGCGATACAACGAGGCGCTCCGGGAGTTCAAGGAGATCGTCAAGGAAGCCGACGACGAGGAGTACCATGTTAAGTCGCTCTTCGAGATCGGCCGGTGTCTCTACAGCATGACTCAGTACGACGCGGCAATAAAGCATTTTACCGGGGTGATTCAACGCTATCCCAAGTTGCCGGATCTCAAGGACGCCCTCTACTACGTGGGGCAGTGCTATCAGGCGAAAGGGGACAGCACCCGGGCCGAAAGCTTCTTCCGAAAGATTCTCTCCATGCCCCAGGTGGAAGAGGGACTCAAGCGAAAGGTCAACAAGGCCATCAGGACGCTGGAGGCGGCAAGTTAGTGGAGCCGAACCTTCAAGCCTTCGAGCGCTTTGCGGTCAATTTTCCTAAAGGCGATCTGATCTTCTGCGAGTACGAGCCCGGGGATTCCTTCTACCTCATCCAGGAGGGGAGGGTGCAGATCTCCCGGATCATGGGGGACATCGAAAAGACCATCGATATTCTCCATCCCGGCGAGATATTCGGAGAGATGGCCATTCTCGAAGAGGCCCCTCGGTCGGCGAACGCCATAGCCCTGGACCCCGTAAAGGCGCTGGAGTTCAACCGCGAAAACTTCGAGATCCTGATGCGGGGGAACCCCCAGATAGCCCTCAAGCTCCTTCGCCTCTTTACCAAGCGCATCTACGACCAGCGCCGCCGGTTTATGATTCTGACTCTCGACGATACCCAGGCAAAGGTCGCCGACGTCTTCCTGATGCTGAACGAGCTCAAGCCGGAGCCGGAAGATGACACCGGGGAGCGGGAGTTTCACACCACCGTAGAAGACATCGCCCACTGGGCCGGAATTTCTCCGGAGCAGAGCCGCAGTGTCTTAAGCCATTTTAACTCCCAACGGCGAATCGAGATTGCAAACGACAGAATCGTTGTGAAGAACATCAACGACTTTGCTCGGTTCGTGAGTAGCCGAAGGAAGACCTAAGGGCGAAACTGTTGGCTGCCGCGTCGTCATACTAGCCCAGATGTCTACAAAGAGGCCCGACACAAATCGTACATATGAAGCGCTCCATAGACGGACTCTCGCCTACGTGCGGAGCCGCGTTTCGACTCCCGAGGTTGCAGAGGATCTTACACAGCAGGCACTAACCAAGCTGTTCGCCGCGGTGGCCGAAGGGAAAAACGTGAAGAGCTTGGCGGCCTTTCTCGCGACGACCGCTCGCAATGCCGTCATCGATCATTATCGTACTACGAGGCCTTTCGCTGGGCTTCCCGAGCTCCCGGACGACTCTCACGAAGTAGACGAGGCGGGTCCGATTCGGCGAAGAATTGCCGGATGGATGCCCGCGACCGTCGAGGGGCTGCCGGAGCCATACCGGAGCACGTTGAGAATGACGGAGATTGAAGGCCTATCCTACGGCACGGTTTCCGCGCGTCTGGGGGTAACCATCTCGGCCGTCAAAAGTCGCGTCCGGAGAGGCCGCGAAATGATTCGCCGAGACCTGTTGAACTGCTGCCGCTTTAGCTACGACGCTGCCGGCCGGGTCGTCGACTACGAGCCCGTCGGCCGGCAGAGCTGTTAGAGCTCCGGTTGCCTAAAGCGGCTTTTTCCCGCGAATGATCGCCGAGTAGACCGGGGGAGCCCCTTCGGCGTTCGCTTCCGGGCCGTTCCAGCCCTTGTTGGCTGCCGGGGACTTTGATTCGACGGCGGCCCCTTCGAATCCGACTGCCTGTAACTCTTTTAGAAGGCGATCTGAGGTTTCCGCTCCGGTTATGCACTCGCTGTAGCGCCGCGCGTCGGCGCGCTCGAGCTCGGAGAAAGGACGGAGCGCCACGAGGTCCGAAATGGCCAAGCGTCCGCCTGGTTTCAGGACCCGAAACGCCTCTTCGAAGACCCGTTCTTTCTCCGGCGAGAGATTGACCACGCAGTTGGAGATAATCACATCCACACTCGCGTCTTCCAGGGGGAGCTTTTCGATAAACCCTTTTCGGAACTCCACGTTGTCGAATCCGGCTCGGACCGCGTTTTCCGTCGCACGGGCCAGCATCTCGTCGGTCATGTCCACGCCGATTACCCGGCCCTCGGGGCCGACCCGCCGAGCGGCCAGAAAGCAGTCGATTCCCGCGCCGCTTCCCAGATCCAGGACGACCTCTCCGGGTTGGAGCTCCGCCACGAGGGTCGGGTTTCCGCACCCGAGACCCAGGTCCGCGCCTCCGGGAACCAGGGACAACTCTTCGAAGGTGTAGCCGCCTCCGCAGCAGTCGGAAGACTTCTCGTTGGAGCCGGAGCCGCAGCATTCGGTAGCGGACTTGGCTTTGGTGGCGTAATGCTTCCGGACAGTGTCCCGGATAGCGCTATTTTGATTCATTTCGTTCCTCCTCGTATTCTTGACAACCTCTTAGACGACAGTGAACACAAAAGGTTTCAGTGGTATCAACAAGCCGCCCTAGAGTCTTCCCTCCGACAGGTCCCGACAGAAGTCCGCGACTTTCTCCTTGATCTGGTCGCGAATCGGACGTACGTAGGCAAGCCGCTCTTCCATGGTCCCTTCGGCCTTTGAAGGATCGGGGAAGGGCCAGTGAAGCCGCTTCTTCTCCGCCGGAAAGATGGGGCACCGTTCCGCGGCCTCGGGGTCGCAGACGGCAATAACGTAGTCGAAAGAGTTCCCGGCTTTGTGGAGGTCGTAGACGCTTCGGGTCGCCTTACCCGAAATATCGATGCCCTCCTCCTTGAGGAGTTCCACGACCACTGGGTTAAGGCTTCCCGGTTCGATACCGGCGCTCTCGACCTCGATGTCGGCGGCTCCGCAGGTTTGCCGGAGGTACTCCTCGGTCATTTGGCTCCGAGCGCTATTGTGGATACAGATAGCGAGAACGCGTGTTTTAGGCACTTGCCTGCTCCTTAGACTTTTCGTTTTCTCTGATCGCCGCTACGAACCGGCGCACTTTCTCTTTTATCGCATCTCGCACTTGCCGCGTCTTGTCGACTCTTTCTTCCGGCGTCCCCTCGAATTCGGATGGGTCCGGGAAGGGCCAGCTCAGCCTCCGTACGGGCCCCGGAAAGATCGGACAACCCTCCTCGGCCTCTCGACTGCATACCGTTACAACGTAGGCGAACGTCTTTCCTGACGTGTAGACGTCGAAGACACTCCGGGTTTCCTTGTCGGAAATATCGATACCTTCTTCCTTCATAACCTCTACCACGTTGGGGTTTAGCTTCCCGGGCTCGAGTCCCGCACTTTCCACCTCGAAGAGGTCCCCGGCGAAGTGGCGTAGATACTCTTCCGCCATCTGGCTCCGGGCGCTGTTGTGAACACAGACGAAAAGAACCGCCTGCTTGTCGTCCGCCATTTCTTGCTCCTTTGACTGATATTCCGGCGGGTTATACCCGACCGTGTAGGTGACGACGCACCGGCGGTCCTGCCGCAGGTCGAGTCGCCAGCGTAGTCGATCGAGGTCTTGGTCGAAGGGGGATTCGTCGGCGGAAATCGCCGCAACGGTTTCGAAGAGTCGCAGCGGGAATGGCTCCTCCCGTAACCGGTAGAACATCAATCTACCCCGACGGTCTTCCTCCACCAACCCCGCCGTCCGCAGTCGGCCCATGACTCGACTAATCGCATACTGCGGACGGCGGAGCACATCGACGAGCTCGCAGACGCAGAGCGGCTCCCCGGCGGCGACGAGGACACGAAACGCCCGGAGCCGCGTCTCTTCGGATAGAGCCTTAAACATGTCTACGTAGCGGATCATATATGCAATATAGTGCATAGGTGCACACTAAGCAAGCTAAAGACGTATCAACAACCTTGTTGATGCGAATTTGGATATCTTTTTACGCCGGAAAATCTTAGGGTGAATTCTGTATTATCTTTTTGAAGTTTCGAGAGATCGGACGACGGTTGAAGGATTTACGACGAAAAAACAACAGGCTTGTTGATACGTCAGCCAAGACGGGGATTCGAACCCCGGACCTGCTCATTACGAGTGAGCTGCTCTACCACTGAGCTATCTTGGCACAATTTGCGCTGTTTACAAGCCCGAAATATACACCAAAGCGGCGCCGGAGAAAAAGGCCCTTCGCGGAAAGTTGTCGTCACGGCAAAGCGTAAGTACCATTGTCCGGAATATGAATGCCAAGAACGTCTACGTCGTCGGAGGGGGCTTCGCCGGAGTCGCGGCGGCCCGCAAGATTCTCGCCAGAAACCGGGAGATTCGGGTTACCCTGGTCGACCGCACGGGTCTCGCGACCATGGTTCCCGCACTACCCGACGTTCTCTCGGGGCGTGTTTCGAAAGAAGCCTTTGCCCGACCCTTGGTGGAGCTCTTTAGGAGGCATACGCCGGACCGATTCTCGGTGGTTACCGACGAGATTACCCGGATGGACCTGGCCGAACGGAAGCTGACGGGGAACGAGGGGACCTACCGGTACGACGGGCTGGTCGTCGCCACCGGCTCGACCCCGGAGTATTACGGGTTTGTTCCGGAGAACGGCCGGCTACACACGGTGCATACCCTAGAGGCGGCCCTTACTTTCCGCGACGCCGTGGCCCGGCGTCTAAAGGAGGGCCCCGTCGAGGTTATCATCGTCGGGGGCGGCTATACCGGTCTCGAGGTCGCCGCGTCTCTCCGGAAAGGGGCGAAGAGCGGTTCCCACCGCCTCGGGATTACGGTGGTCGAAGCCGCGCCGGAGGTTGTTCCCTTCTTGGACTCCAAGATTCGGCGGCGGATCGGAGACTACTTCTCCGGCTTGGACATTCCCATTCGAGCGGGCACGACCCTCGCAAAATATGCCGGCGAGACGGCGGTGCTTTCCGACGGCAGCCGGGTAGGGAACTGTCTCGTCTGTTGGTCCGCCGGCATGCGGGCTCCCGAAACCGAAATCTCCGGGGCTTTGGAGCGAGCGAGGGACGGACGGATCCGTGTCTCCGAGCATCTGCAGCTCCCGGGGCACCCGGAAGTGTTCGTCGCCGGGGACGCCGCGGCTCTCGAGAAAGAGGGGAAGGTTCTCCGCCGGGCGGTGAACTTTTCGCACTATTCCGGAAAGGCGGCGGGGCGCAACGTGGCCGCCTACCTATCCGGGAAAGGGCTGCGTCCCTTTCGGCCCATCGACTTGGGGTGGATTATCCCCCTCGGAGACGTTAGCACCGGCCGCATCTTCGGGTCGATGCCGGTGGGAAACGCGTTCGGGCTCCGGCTCCACTACACGATGTGCGGATTTCGTCATTTCGGCGCCAAGGAGGCCTGGGAGTTCTACAAAACGGCCCTTCACCTCGGCCGCTCTCCGGAGCCCTTGTCCTCATCCTCCTCTCCGCCGGAAAACGGTCCGGCTCCTAGATGACTCCTTCGAATGGTTCCGGGAGCCCGGATCGGGCTCCGAGGGCCCCCGGTGCGGTAGCGGGAGACTCCTTTCTCCGGCGGTGGGTACGGTCGCTGCGGCCCTATTCGTTTACCGCCTCGGTTATGCCGGTACTCCTGTCCGCGGCAATTGCTTCGACCACCCCGTCGGAAGCCGCGTGGTGGCACCTGGTTCCCTTTGCCCTCGCCGCGGTGCTGCTCCACGCCGGGACGAACGTACTCAACGACTACTACGACTTTCTCCACGGGGTCGACAAGGTCGGCGACCGGGACACAAGTCACGTCATTACCCAAGGCATTATGACCCCGAGGTTCATGAAGATATCGGGGCACCTCTCCTTTCTCGCAGGGATTGCCGTCGGGAGCACGATCGCGATAAGCCGGGGCCCCTTCTTCTTTGTCGCCGGAATCCTTGGGGCCCTGGGGGCCTACTCCTACACAAACGCCCGGCTGAGCTTGAAGTACCGCGCCCTCGGGGATCTCGCGGTCTTCGTGTTGATGGGGCCGGCACTCGTCGTCATGGGCGTCTGGGCTCTCGAGGGAACCCTGGATTCCGCAGCACCTCTGGCCTCCATTCCGGTCGCCATGCTGGTTACCGCAATCCTTCACGGTAACAACACGCGAAATATCGCCGAAGACAAGATCGCGGGAATCAAGACCCTCGCCGGGCTCCTGGGCTTCGGTCCCTCGAAACTCTTCTTCGCCGGACTCGTCTTTGGATCCTACGCGGCTACGTTGGCACTAGTGGCGTTCGGGACGGTCGGTTTTGGAGCTCTCCTGGCCTTTCTGAGCCTTCCCTTCGGAGTCTCCCTCGTCCGGACCGTTCTGTCGGCGGAGAGCCCGACGCCCCTTCTGCGGCTACCGATGCTGACGGCTCAGGTTCACCTGATCTTTTCCGGATTCTACGTTCTCGGGGTCTTTCTTGGTGGCCTTGCAGGCATCTGACCAAGTATCTTTGCCTTATGGGACGAGTTGGTAAGATTTCGTTGGGCATTCTCGGGGTTTTCGCTGTTGGGTTTATCGGCTTTCTCGGCTATATCTGGTTCTCCGGCGGAAGCGGAGAGCCGTCGCGGGAGACCGAAGCGGAAGCGGTGGCACCCGGGCAACCGGATTCGGTGGTGTACGCCGCGGTATCCGGAGAGTCGGAGGCTCGGTTCATTATCGAGGAGGTCCTCCGGGGACAGCCGAATACGGTGGTCGGCGTTACCGATCAGGTAGACGGTTCGCTTTCCCTCCGGTTTCAGCCCCCGGACGTGGAAATTGGGCAGTTCGTCATCAACGTAAGGACGGTGCAAACCGACGACGAGGTCCGGGATCGGACGATTCGGTCCCTCATTCTCGAGTCGAACAAAGACGAATTCGAGTTCTCGACCTTCGAGCCGACCTCGATAGACGGAGTTCCGGACTCCATCGCGGTCGGGGACACCGTCGAGCTCGCGGTTACCGGGGATCTCACCGTTCGGGACGTCACCCGTCCGGTTGTCTTTGATATGACCCTCGAGGTCTCCTCCCGAGACGAGATTCGGGGCACCGCAAACACGACGATCACCTGGGACAACTTCGATATCACCATCCCCTACGTTGGGGGAGACTCTATCGTCGCGAGCGTCGGGGACGAGGTGCGTCTCGAGCTCGAGTTCGTCGCCGAGGCCGCCGGCGAGTAAAATCGGGCCTTTCGGTCCACGGCGACGGCTCCGGCGACAGCGACGGCTCCGGTGTCGGGTCTCATGGGTGGCACCCTCGTCTCGATATCCTGATTCGTCGATGTGCATCGACCCGATGCTGACCAGTTCCAGTGTTCCTTAAGAAAGCCCCGGGCCCACCGATAATGAGTACATGGTAAGAGGCACCTACACCGCCGCGAGCGGTATGGCCGCGCAGGAACACCGGTTCAACGCGATCGCGAACAATCTTGCGAACGCCGACACCCACGGGTACAAGCGCGACCTGGCCGTGCAGAAAGCCTTCCCGCAGCTTCTTCTGCGGCGAATGAGCGACGACGGCGTGTTGCGGGTTCCCTACCGGGACCAGGGGATCGGCTCAGTCGACAAGGCGCCGGTTATCGGCGTCCTCGGTACGGGGGTAGAGGAGAACGAGGTCTATACCGTGTTCGAGCAGGGCTCCCTCGAGCAGACGGAGAACAGCTTCGACCTCGCGCTTCAGGGGGAGGGGTTTTTCGTCGTCCGGACGCCCGGTGGTGAGCGCTACACCCGCAACGGAAGCTTTCTTATCGGCCCCGAAGGGCTTTTGGTTACCAAGCAGGGCTACCCGGTTCTCGGGGAGAACGGTCCCATTCGCATAAAACTGAACAATTTCGTCGTCGACGAGAACGGCCGAATCTTCGAAAACGACTCCTTCGGGGACGACCCCGAGCGGCTTATCTCGGTTCGGGAAAACGAATGGCAGAACACCGAAGAGGTGGACCGCCTTCGGATCGTCGACGTCCGTCAGACCCGGTATTTGAGAAAGCAGGGGGACAGCCTCTGGCGGTCGACCCGGGAGAGCGGAGACGCGGAAATTATCTACGGAGAAGGCCGTCCGAAGGTCCGACAGGGCTTTCTCGAGACGGCGAACGTAAACCCGGTTACCGAAATGGTTCAGATGATCGAGGTAAACCGGGCCTACGAGGCCAACCAGAAGGTTATCCAAGCCCAGGACGACAGCACCAGCCGCCTGATCAACCAGGCCCTACGGATTTAGGAGTAGCTCGCCATGATGCGATCGCTGTACACCGCCGCCTCCGGGATGACCGGACAGCAGTTCAACATTGATACCATCGCCAACAACCTGTCGAACGTAAATACAACCGGATTCAAGAAGAACCGACCCGACTTCGAGGACCTCCTCTACCAGACCACCCGGGTAGCCGGAACACCGGCGACCGAAGAGACCCTTGTGCCCGTCGGCGTCCAGGTCGGCCACGGTGTCCGGGTCGCGGCGACGCAGAAGATCTTTACCCAAGGCTCCCTCCAGAACACCGGGAACGTCGGCGACATCGCCATTTCCGGGGAGGGCTTCTACCGGGTGCTCCTCTACGATGGCAGCTTCGGCTACAGCCGAGACGGCGCCTTCAAGATCGACGCGAACGGCCAATTCGTAACCTCGAACGGCTACCGAATGATGCCGGAGATTATCCTTCCCGAGGGCTTTATCCGGGAGAGCGTCACGGTAAACCAAGACGGCCGGGTAACGGTCCTGGTGCCCGGGAGCGACGATCCGATAGAGGTCGGCCAGGTCGAGCTCTACCGCTTTGTTAACCCCGCGGGGCTCCAGGCGGTGGGGGAGAACGTATTCAAGGTCTCCAGCGCCTCGGGAGACGCCATCGGAGGGCGCCCGGGTTTCGACGGGATGGGAAGCCTCGAGCACCGCTTTATCGAGGCGTCCAATGTCGAGGTCGTTCAGGAGATGGTCAACATGATCGTCGCCCAACGGGCCTACGAGCTCAATTCGAAGGCAATCCAGACCAGCGACTCGATGCTCGGGATCGCAAACAACTTGAAACGATAGGGGTAGCCGATGGATCCGATGAGCCTGATCGATCCCACCATTCGGCGGGACCCGAATAGCATCGCGCCGACGGCGACTCCCCGGACCGAGGGCCTCGGTGCCGGTACCGATGACGCCCGGCTGAAGGAAGTAAGCCGGGAATTCGAATCGATCTTCGTGGAACAGATGCTTTCCGCAATGCGTGATACATTAGATCCTGAGAGTCGTCTCCTCCACGGCGGTTTTGCGGAGGAGGTATTCGACGACATGCTCTACCGGGAGTATTCCCGGATAATCTCCAAGTCCGGCGGTTTCGGCCTGGCGGAGCTCGTCTACGATCAGCTCTCCGGCCGAGCGTACCAGGGGGAGCTATCTCCTCAGGGTCCCGGGGACTTTGTACAATAAACTATACACTTGGTCCTCGTATCGACATGGACTCCCTGGGAGCCACTATTTATCTTCTTGTTTTGAAACAACTTAAATCTCCGACTGTCTCGATCGACCGCTTGGCACGCTGATTGCAAAATGGTGCCGGAGAGCTGTATGAGCACGAAGAAAAGAAAGGCCGACTACGAAGACAACACCCTCAAGGCGTACTTCGATCAGATAAAGCACTCAGAATTGCTCTCCTTCGAGGAAGAGAAAGAACTGTCGAAGCGGATTCAAAGGGGAGACGATGCGGCGAAGACGAAGCTCATCGAGTCCAACCTCCGATTGGTCGTCAAGATCGCAAAGGGCTACGTAACCCCGGAGGTGAGTCTCCTCGATCTGATTCAGGAAGGTAACCTTGGGCTGCTTCGGGCCGCCGGCAAGTACGACTACCGGAAGCAGGTGCGCTTTAGCACCTACGCCTCCTGGTGGATCAAGCAGGCGATTACCCGGGCCCTGAGCAACAAACGGCGCCACATCCGCCTTCCCCACCGGAAGGAAGACGCTCTTCGAAAGATCCAGCGGAGCTACACCATGCTCAGCCAGAAGCTGATGCGCTCTCCCTCGGTGGAAGAGGTCGCCGAAGAAGTGGGCCTCAAGCGGGAAGAAGTCGTCCAGATCCTCAACGTCTCCTCCGGAATGGTAAGCCTCGACAGCGACATAAACGAGGATTCGGGGACCTTTCACGATATTATCGAGGACTACTCCTACTCGCCGGACGCGGAGTTCATTCAGCGCTCCTTTCGGGAGCAGACCTTGCAATTCCTCGAGCATCTCAAAGAGAAAGAGCGACAGATCCTTCTCTACCGTTTTGCCTTCCACGGGGGCAAGAAATACACCCTCAAGAGCATTAGCGACGAGATGGGGATCTCTCCCGAAACCGTTCGGCAAATAGAGATTCGCGCGCTAAAAAAGCTAAAGGAACACGCCGAAGAGCTTCGAGAATACGTATACGAGTAGTATTCTTCTCTTTAGGAGGCTCTGATGGCTACCGGCGGTTCCTCTCCCGGTGCTAAGACACGCGTAATTCGACTCTCTCTCGTCGCGATAGCGGGAGCCCTCGGTCTTCTGGTGGCGCTGCTACCCCGGGCGCCGGAGGAGGCTCTCTCGCTTCCGGATACCACCGGACCGGCCCACGAAGCAGAACCTCCCGAAACCGTTCCGCGGGAGGCCCCGGCCCCGGAGGTACCCGAGGCGCAAGACCCGGTACCGCCGGCTCCTCTCTCCCCTCGGCCGGCCCCCCGGCCGGAGGCGATCGCCCGACTCTACCTCGTGGTGGACGACGTGGGAAACCGGCGGGAGGATTTAGACCCGTATCTGAGCCTCGATATTCCGATTACCTTCGCGGTGCTACCACAACTTCAGTTCTCCGAAGAATCCGCCGGACGGATTTCCGCCCGGGGACAGGAGCTTATTCTCCACCTGCCGATGGAAGCCGAGAGCGGGAAGTATCCCGGTCCGGGGACCATCTACGTCGGCGACTCCCAACGGAGGATTACCGAAACCCTCCGGGCAAATCTCCGGAGCGTTCCCGGGGCCAAGGGAATCAACAACCACATGGGCTCCAAGGCCACCGCGGACCGGGACACCATGAACGCCGCCCTCGAGTTCGCCCGGAGGGAGGGGCTCTTTTTCCTCGATTCCCGGACGACCCACAACACGGTCGCCCTGGAGGTAGCCCGGGAGAAGAGGGTGCCCGCGGCGGAGCGCCACGTCTTTCTCGACAACGTCCGGGAGGTTGAAAGAGTCCGGCCGTTTTTAGTATCAGTATATCCCTGTCATCGAGTCCCTCGG
>CAYPUT010000025.1:0-25185 GCA_964413945.1 uncultured Spirochaetaceae bacterium | reverse complement strand
ATCTCGTCTTCCAGGGGCCCTTCGACGAAGGTAATGGACTCGATGCCGCAGCCGGATAGACTTAAGGTGGACCATGCCAGGATAGCCGCCGCCGTTAGGAGGGAGCCGCGGATGCCGAGCCTTCCTTCCCGTCGATTACGTCGACGAGCTCGTAGATCAGGACCGGCCGGTTCTTACCCTTCACCCGAATATTATCCAGCTCCCGGGCAACTACCCGGTCCTTAACCAAACCGTAGGTGTATTCGCTAATGATGATATTGGTGGCGTACATCTTGTTGGTGCCCTCGAGGCGGGCAGCCAGATTTACATTGTCACCCATGAGTGTGTAGTTCATCCGACCGAGGGAGCCCATGTTTCCCACGGTCATGACGCCCGAGTTCACGCCGATACCGATGTTGATCCGCCTATCCTCGGGCCACTGAGAGTTCAACTGGTTCAGCGCTTCCATCTGCCGAACGGCGCACCGGCACGCAAGGTAGGCGTGGTCCGCCTGGGGTAGCGGCGCCCCCCAGAAGCACATGATCTCGTCGCCGACGTACTTGTCGAGAGTCCCTTGGAAATCCAGGATAATGTCGGTCATCGACGTAAGGTAGACGTTTAGATGGTTGACGAGCTCCTGGGGTGTCATCGCCTCGGAGAGCGTCGTGAACCCTCGGATATCCGAGAAGAAGACCGTAAGCTCCTTGTCGACCCCGCCGAGCTCCGGGGGATTTTCGAGTATCTGATCGACCACCCGGGGGCTTACGTACTTTCCGAACATATCCCGGATCCGGCGCTTGTCCCTCTCTTCGGTCATAATTCGGTAGAGGACGACACTCAAGTAGGAAAAAATCATCCCGAGGGACGGAGCCGTAAAGTTGACCACAAAAGAGCGCGTGTCGAAGATCATCGTGGTCGCGAAGAAGAGAACCACGAGGAGCACGAGAGTCCCGACGAAGGAGTAGACGGTAGAGAGGCGGGAAGCCAAGAAGGCGACCAGAAGCGAGAGCACCACCAGCACCGCGGCGTCGAGCCAGTAGGGGGCGTACTCGATAAACCGGCTCATGAGGATGGTATTCAGGGCGTTGGCGTGGATCTCCACCCCGTACATCAGGCCGTAGGGAGTCGTCTTTTCGTCCTCCGCCATCCCCTGGGCGAAGGCCCCAACCATAATAATCTTGTTTTCGACGGCCCGGGTCCGGGGCCAGGTCGCCGGGTCGGGCCCCGGAACCCGGGCGGCGTACCCGGCGTACGGGCGCACCGGATAGGTCTGGTAACCGTCCCGGGCGGCGCTCGACCGGACGCCCATAAAGTTGATGAGCATATTCCCTTCGTCGTCGATGGGAATAACGATTTCGTCGCGATAGGGGAGCCACTCCCCTGCTTCGGCGTCGAAAACTTCCGGCGCCGGAATACGTATGTACTCGCCGATAACCACCTCCAGCTCTTCCAAGGGCGTGTTAAAATAGTCCGCCGCGAGGGCCAGGGTGATCGCCGGGATAAACTCGTCCTGGTAGTGCCGGACCACGTAGAAAACGTCGTCCGGCCGGCCGTCGTTATCGCTGTCGATAATCCGCTCCGGCGCCCGTTCCTCCATTTCCCGCGTCAGATCCAGGAGCGATTCGGCGGTAAGGGGTGTCCGGATTGTGTGCTCCCGACCTTGCCGATCGAACCAGGCAAGGCGCTCGAAGCGCCCGTCGTCGACGTCGAAACCGGGCCGTAGCTCGTCGAGACGGTAGGCGGCTACCAATTCGCTCGAGCGCGCTATCAAGGCTTGCCGCCGGTAGACTTCGTCGAAATCCTGATAGAAATTCGCGTGTCCGTATCCGCCGACGACCTCAGCGAAGGGCTGAAGCGGGGGCTGGAGCCCCAAGTGGTACGGCAGGCTCCACCATTCCCCTTCTACCCGGGTAATGCGTCCCGCGGCCTCATACAGCCGCTCGTGCCGGGCGAAGAGCTCTTCCTCGGCTCCCGGGGGAGGCGCGCTCTGCTCGAGAATGGTCTCGAGAAAGACTCGCTCGTTTTGCAGCATCGCCTCTCGCAAGAGAGCGTCGTTGAAGGCGCTTTCCGAAGGCTCTATAAAGAAGATATCGAGAAAGAGCGCCCTCTCGCGCTGAGACTGGTCGTTAATCCGTGCAAAGGAGTTTACCAGGTCGGCGTGGCGGTACCTCGGAAAGGGCCACTGCCCGAACTGGTTCAACGTCGTAAAGTCGATACCGACGATGAGTATGTCTTCCGAGATATTCGGGTTCCGCTCGACCTGTTGAACGCCTTCCTGGATATCCCGGCCCCGGAAGGTCGTCTTGAGGTTGAAGTGTGTGTCCAACATCCGGAGCTCGAGACGATCGATAATCGCCGTCCCCGCGTCCATGGCCAGGATAATCCCGGCCACGAGCAGCCCAAGCACGATGCCAAGTCTTTTGATCCGGAGAAAGCGCAAAGCCCTACTCCTGTCGCCTAATTGATACGCCCCTCGGCGGTCAGCAGGATTATACGGCTCCGAGCGAGGCTTGTCCAACTGCTCCCCGGGTGGTTCTCCACGAGGCGTTGATAGTGCTCCCGGGCGACGGCGAAATCCCCGTTCTCTTCGGCGATACGACCCAGAGAAAACACCGCCTGAGGTACGAGAGGCGACGGTGAATCCCCGAATCGGTCTGCTATCTCCTGGAAGCTCGCGGTTGCGGATTCGAGCTCCCCGGCCTCTTCGAAGGCCGCTCCTGCGTTGTAGAGGCTGACCGAAGCTAAGTGACTTCGCGGGAAGGTCTCGGCCGTCTCCCGATACGCTTCACCCGCGGTAACCCAATCTTCCAACTGCCGGTAGATTTCTCCTTGGAGAAACCGCGCTCGATTGGCGGCGTACTTCCGGGGATACCTCCGAAGCACGTCCTGGATAACGGATTCGAGCTCGACCCGGATATCTTCGGCTACCGTCTCGTCGTCTTCCGGGGCGTCGACCCAGGATTGATAGAGATCTTCCGCCTCTTCGATACGGGCAAGGGCCTCTTCGGCGCGACGCTGTTGGATTTCCAGATACGCGAAGGTCGCGATCAAAGCGACGACGAATATTGCCATCCCCCAGATAAGGGGTTTCCGATAACGGCTCAATGCTTCGATCAGGCTCGTACTGAAAGAAACGTGCTCTTTCTCTGCCATCTTTACCTGCCTATTCCTAGTTCTTTTATGAGTCTCGATAAATACGTACGTTGAATGCCCAGTGTACGCGCTGTTGCCGTTTGATTCCAGCCATGGTGCGCAAGACTATTCTCAATAAGCGTTCGTTTGAACATCGTGATTGCATCCTTCAGCGACTTCCCCCGGTAGCGATCTCCTCCGTCGGCCCCGTCTCCGCTGAGCATAAGGTCTTCCCGCTGAATGTACTCACCAGTTGCAATCACGACGGCCCGTTCGATAACATTCTCCAGCTCCCGGACGTTCCCGGGCCAAGAGTAGGTCAACAGTCGTTCCGTCGCTTCGTCGGAGAATCCGTCGATACTCAGCTCCCTTCCCCGATTGTGCCGCTGGAGAAAGTGCCGGGCGAGAAGAGGGATGTCGTCAGGACGCTCTCTGAGGGCGGGCACCCGTAAGGGAAGCACGTTCAGTCGGAAATAGAGGTCCCGCCGGAAACGTCCCGATTCCACCGCTTCCCGGAGGTTGCTGTTTGTTGCGGCGACGATGCGGACGTCTACCCGGGTCGACTCGCTCGCACCGAGGCGCTCGAAGGTCTGTTCCTGAAGGATTCGAAGCATCTTCGCCTGGACCCCCAGCGGTAGCTCTCCGACCTCGTCGAGAAATATCGTGCCGCCGTCGGCAAGCTCGAAGCGTCCCCGGCGGTCTCTTACGGCGTCGGTGTAGGCCCCCCGAACGTGGCCGAAGAGCTCGCTCTCCAAGAGCTGTTCCGGTAGAGCCGCACAGTTCACCCTTACCAGGGGTCCCTTTCGCCGAAGGCTATGCCCGTGAATAAACTCGGCGAAGAGCTCCTTCCCTACCCCGCTCTCGCCGAGAATCAGAACCGACGAGTCGGTCCCGGCTATCCGGCCGGCCATCGAAAGGGTTTCGCTCATCGCGGTGCTGCGATACACCAAGGGCCGGCCCTCGGCCACCTGGGCCTCGAGGCTGTCGACCCGCTTCCGGACCTGGTCCAACGAGCGGGTGTGTTGAATCGCCAGGGCCGCTTGATTGGCGAATATCTCCAACCAGGTCAGGTCCTCCGCGACAAAACCGCTCCCGTCGACCTTGTTGATTACCTCGATCACGCCGATACATCGCTCCCCGAGGCGGAGCGGAACCGCCATGAGTCTCCGGGTTTCGAAGCCAACCTGCCTCCCGATCTCCCGGTAAAAGCGCTCGTCTTCCTCCGGTTCGTTGACGATAACCCCGGTGTTGTTCGAAAACACCCAACCGGCGATACCTTCATCGACGTTAATCGAAAGGCGCGCCACCTCGGGCCCCCGGGGCCCAAGAGCGATTTCGAAGTAGAGGCGCTGGTTCTTTTCGTCGAAGAGCAACAGGCTCGAAGCTTCGGCGTTCGTAAGACGGGTAGCCGCCTCGACGATCCGCTCGAGCAAGAGGTGTGGATCCGAGTAGTCTGCGTTTATCGAGCTGTTTAGTTCAATGAAGACGCCGAACTTGTCGGCGTCTATGGGAGCGGTAAACATGCCTTGTCGGGCGGCCTCGGCGCCGTTGGGCGCCTAGTTCTTTTCCTTCTCCTTGAGAAGCTCGCCGAGGGTCAGCGTTCCCTCTTCGGAGTCGTCGTGGATGTACTTCTGCAACTCTTCCTGACGTTCTTTGCGTTCCACTTCCCGGACGGATAGCCCGAGACGTTGCTTCCCAGGGTTGACCTCGGTAATGATGGCCTGAAGGCGATCGCCGATTTTGATCTTCTCGACGGCCTTCTCGTAAGACTCGGTCCGGGGATCCGCCAGGTTCGCCTTGTGAATAAGCCCCTCGATACCGCCCTGAACCCGAACGAAGACCCCGAAGTCGGTAATGTTGGTAACTTCACCCTCTACGATATTCCGCTCGGCGTAGACCCGCTTCAGGGAGACCCAGGGATCGTCCGAGAGCTGCTTGATACCCCCCCGAATATTGTGGGTATCCGGGTCAATCGCGGTAATGACAAAGTCGACCTCTTCGCCCTCGGTTAGAACGGCGCCGGGATTCTTCGGGCGTTTGGTCCAGGAGAGATCGTCGGCGTGGATGAAGGCGTCTATCCCCTCTTCCAACTCCACGAAGGCACCGGAGTTCGTAATCTTCTTCACCGGTCGGCGGAGCGTCATTCCGATGGGATACGACGCGGCGATCTCGCTCCAGGGGTTCGGTTGCACCTGCTTGACGCCGAGGGAAACCCGGCCCTGTGTAACGTCGTAGTCGAGAATCATCACGTCGACTTCGTCACCGACGTCGAGGACTTCCCGGGGATGGTCGATGTGCTTTACCCAGGAGAGCTCCGAAATATGGGCGAGACCTTCGATTCCTTCTTCCAGCTCGATAAAGGCACCGAAATCGGCAAGCTTGGTCACCTTTCCGGTAACGACCTGGTCGACACCGTACTTCTCTTCGAAACGGTTCCAAGGATCTTCGCTCATATGGCGCAAGGAGAGGTTGATCTTCTTTTCCTCGGTGTCCAACCGGATAACCCGAAGGTGGATCACCTCGCCCTTCTGGACGTAGTCCCGGGGACGAGTCGCGTGGCCCCAGCTCATGTCGTTGAGGTGCAGAAGCCCGTCGAAGCCGCCCAAGTCGATAAAGGCGCCGAATGAGGTAAAGGACTTGACGGTCCCCTCGACGACGTCGCCGATGTCGGTATTGGCGAAAAACTCCTCGCGGTTCTTCTCGACTTGTTCTTCGAGCCATCCCCGGCGGGAGACGACGATGTTCACCCTGTTGTCGCTATAGAGTCGTTCGATGTGGAACTTGCTCTTGATGCCGACGTATTCCTCCGGATCCTCGACCCGGTGAACATCCATCTTAGAAATCGGATTGAAGGCCCGGAGGCCCCCAAAGAGACGAACTTCGAATCCACCCTTTATCGACTTTGCGACCGTTCCTTCAACGGGCTCGTGCTCTTGAAAGGCGTCCTTGAGCTGTTTCCAAGAAACGCGCTCGTCCGCCTTTCTCTTGGAAACGTTGATTCCGCCCTGGACGGTCTCCTTGTTCAAGAGGACAACACTAACGGTGTCACCAATGGTTGGTGGCTCATCAAATTCGTCGAGACGAATACGCCCTTCGGACTTATAACCGATGTCTACAAAGGCATATTCGGTTCCCACCTGAACAACCGTTCCCTCGACGAGTTGCCCTGACTGCAAATCGTCAAGTGGCTTGAGGAACTCTTCCTGCAGCTCCTCTTGTAATAGCTGTTGTTCAGCTGTTTTGGGACCTGACGCGTCTCGATCGCTCATAATTAAAAGAAACTCCCAGTGGTATTAATTTTTACGGATACTAGCAGTAACTGTCTCACAAACATCTTCTATGGTCAAGTCCGAGGTGTCCAAATAGATCGAATCGGGGTCACGCCTAAGGCTTCCGACGGCTTTTTCCCGGTCTTGCCGGTCTCGCTCCTCCGTCCTTGCCATCACCTCTTCTACCTTTCCTTCGGCGCCCGCCGCCATACGTCTTAGGGCCCGCGTTTCCAGGGACGCGTCGAGGTAGAACTTATGTTCGGCATCGGGAAAGACAAACGTCGTCATGTCCCGGCCTTCTACGACCGCGTCCCGGCCTTCTACGCTCTTGCGAATTATGTCGTTGACAAGGCGGCGAACTTGCGGAATCGCGGAGTGTCTCGACACCCAGTGGTCTACTTCCCCGGTGCGCAGCTCGTCACCGAGCTCGGCACCGTTCAGTAGCAGCGCGTCGGGAGAGTACTCGATATCGATCTCCTTCAGGGCACCGCGAATATCCCCGGTATCAGCCGGATCCGTCTTCCGGGAGAGAACGTAGTAGGAAACCGCCCGGTAGAGGCTCCCGGAGTTCACGAAAAAGTAGCCCAACCGATCGGCAACACACCGTGCGACGGTGCTCTTTCCACTCCCGGCGGGCCCGTCGATCGCAACGACCACTAGCGTACTCCCCCGAGGGACGCGACCTCTTCGGTGGTCAGAAAACGATAACCCCCGGGGGGAACTTGCCCGAGGTGCACGCTGCCTATACGGATGCGGTGCAAACGCTTGATTCCTATCTTGCGGGTCTCGAAAACACGCCGGATCTCCCTATTCTTCCCTTCTTCGAGAACGAGGTTGACCCTCCGGGAGTTCTTGAACGTGTAATGCTTTAGAACATACCGAACGCGTTCCACGACGATACCTCGCCGGTACTCCTGGAGAAGCTCTTCCGGAATGGGAACCTTCGCCTCCAAGACGTACTCCTTTTCCACCCGGTTCGACGGATGCATGACCCGCTTAGAAAAGTAGCCGTCGTTGGTTACCAGAATGAGGCCGCTCGAGAGAAAGTCCAGGCGCCCCACGGTAAAGAGCCGCTCGGGAAAATCGGGCTGCACGAGGGAGATCGCCAGGGGCCGGTTTTCCGGATCGCTACCGCTACACAGGTAGCGTTTCGGCTTGTTCAATGCAATGTGGATCTTCCGTTGCGCCGGCTCGACCCGCCTTCCGCCGTACCGGACGGTATCCCCATCGTCAACCAAAAAGCCCTGGCTCGTGACGATCTCGCCGTTAACCTCGACCTCCCCTTCCGCAATCAGAGCTTCGCTTCGCCGCCGGGAAGCAACACCCGCCCGGGCGAGGTAGACGTGGAGACGCATCGGGTATTCGTCGGCAGTTCTATTCATCGGGGGCGAAACGCTCCTCTTCCACATCCTCAAGCTTGGGTAGTTCTGCGATACTCGAGAGCCGAAAGGCCCGAAGAAACTCCCGGGAGGTCCCGTACTGCGTCGGACGCCCCGGCGCGTCCTTCTTGCCCGTTTCCTTTATCAGCCCCCGCTCGAGGAGAAGACGGATCATTCCGTCGGCCGCTACGCCCCGGAGGCTCTCGATCTCTCCCCGGGTAACCGGCTGCGAATAGGCGATAATCGAAAGCGTCTCGAGGGCGGCCTTCGAGAGACGGGTATCGTGACGTTTGCCGTACCGGTCCCGGAGGCTCTTCGAAAGCGTATCCTTAGGGGCCATGAGAAGCCCGTCGGCTATTCGGCGGATCTCTATCCCGCATTCAGGCGCGGCGTACCGATCGACCAATGCCGAAAGCGCCCGGCGGACGACTTCGATTCCGAGTCCGGTAATCCGAGAAACGGTCTTTTCGTCGACCGGTTCGGTTTCCATAAGGAGCACCGCCTCGACCAACGCCTGTTCGGTCTCAAGCGCCATACTGCGACCGCCTAATTCTGATATCTCCGAAGAGCCGGTTCTGCCGGATCGAAACGCGCCGGGTGTTCGTCATCTCGAGGAGCGCCAAAAAGGCGCAGACAAGCTCGAGAATCGAGTCTTGCCGCTTGATAAGCTCGCCGAAATCGAACTCGTCCCGTTCCTCGAGATACTCTTCGATCAGCGCAACCTTCTCGTTTATCGAGACCTCTTCGTAGAGCTCGATGAGCCGTTCCGCCCCGAGGTTAGCCATAACCGCGGCAAAATGCTCGAAAAGCGCCCAGGCGTCGAGATCCTGCCAGGCATCTTCGGTGTCCGGGAACGGAAGGTTCCGTTGCTTGAGGGGCCGGAGAATGTCCAACCGGGCCTCCTCCTGCCGTTCCTCCATGAGCTCGGTGAGCTTTCGGAAACGCTGGTATTCTATCAGCCGTTCGACCAGTTCCTTCCGGGGATCCTCAAAATCCTCATCGTCCGAGTCTTGCACCGGAAGCAGCATCCGGCTCTTCATATAGAGAAGCGTCGCCGCCATCACGTAGAAGTCGGTGATATTGTCCAGATCGACCCGCACCGCGTAGCCCATATGGGCCAAATATTGCTCGGTAATCTCTCCGATGGGAATGTCGTAGATGTTGATCTCGTTCTTTCTAATTAGAAAGAGGAGGAGGTCTAGGGGGCCCTCGAAGGAAGGCACCCGTACCACGGGTCCTTGGGTATCCTCACTGCTCATTGCTCGGTTCAGGCTGAGTATACGACTGCCTTGCCGTAGCAGTAAACACCCTGCCCCGGAAGGGAAGCCGATAGTGCGCTTAAAGGCAATCCGTCTCTCGGGTTTCGAAGCCCCGGGGCGATCTCGAGAAGGGGACGCAAGACGAACTGCCGTTCGGTAAGCCCCGCGTGAGGAATCGTCAAATCGGGCTCACGGAGAATGTCGCACCCCCAGAGCAGCAGGTCGATATCCATCGTTCGGGGGCCCTTGGGGCGTTCCCGGCGCCGGTCCCGCCCGAGGGCGGCTTCGATTTCGTTCACCCCCCGGAGAACCGCCACGGGAGGAGCCTCGGCGTCGATCCGGCAGCAGAGATTCAAAAAGGCCCCCTGGTCGGTAACGATCTGCGGGTCGGTTTCGTAAACCGAGGAGACCACCGCGATAGGCCAGCGTGCGGCTATGCGGCTGAGGGCCTCAGACAGCTGTCCGAACCGGTTGCCGCAGTTGGAGCCGAGGCTCAGGTAGCATTCGGGCACGCCTTAGAAGAGTTCCTCTTCGTCGCTTTTGGCGGCGGCTTCTTTGGCCCGGGGCGCGACGCCGGAGCCCTTCCCCTTGCCGGTTTCCGCCGCCGAAGCGTCACCGGCGTCCGGGGCAGCGGCCTCTTCGGGGGCTTTCGCCCCCCGGGGTGGAAGCGGCGGAAAGAGAACCCGGCGAATCTTTGCTTCTATTTCCTTGGCAATGTCCTGATGCTCTTCCAAAAACTGCCGGGCGTTGTCCCGCCCTTGCCCGACCCGCTCCTCGCCGTAGGAGTACCAACTGCCGCTCTTCTTGATCAGGTCCAGCTTGAGGGCGCCGTCGAGGAGGCTCCCCCAGTAGGAGATACCCTTTCCGAAGATAATCTCCATCTCGACTTTTTTGAACGGTGGGGCAACCTTGTTCTTGACGACCTTCACCCGGACCCGGTTCCCGATCGCCTCGTCGGCTCCCTTGGTAATCGTCTCGATTCTCCGGACCTCGAGGCGAACGGAGGAATAGAACTTAAGCGCCTTCCCTCCCGTTGTGGTCTCCGGATTCCCAAACATCACCCCGATCTTCATTCGGATCTGGTTGATAAAGACGAGACAGGTTCCGGACTTCGAGATGGTTGCCGTGAGCTTACGCAAGGCTTGGCTCATCAGGCGGGCCTGGAGTCCCATATGGGAATCCCCCATGTCACCTTCGATCTCCGCCTGGGGCGTCAAGGCGGCAACCGAGTCGACGACGATAATGTCTACCGCGGCGGAACGGACCAGAGATTCGGCGATCTCGAGGGCCTGTTCCCCGGTGTCGGGCTGAGAAACCCAGAGCTCGTCGATGTTCACCCCGAGATTCCCGGCGTAGACCGGATCGAGGGCGTGCTCCGCGTCTATGAACGCCGCAATGCCGCCGAGCTTCTGCGCTTCGGCGATGGCGTGGAGGGCGAGAGTCGTCTTTCCGGAAGACTCGGGTCCGTAAATCTCGATAACCCGGCCCTTGGGATACCCTCCGAGGCCGAGAGCCTCGTCGAGAAGAATAGAGCCGGACGGAATAACCTGGATTCCCCGGACATCGACCCCTTCGCCGAGCTTCATCAGGGAGCCCTTTCCAAACTGCTTCTCTATCTGCAGCTTCGCCGCCTCGAGGGCCTTGTCTTTCTCTTCCCTTTTCCGGCCGGCCTCCGCCGTCGTATCGCCTTTTGCCATTGCGTCCCCTTGCGTGACTCGGTTCTTTGTCGGCACCATTTTGAACACCTCCACAGAGGAATACGGCGCTGATTCACCGGAGAATTCAACGCAATACTATTTCCTCCTCTCCTAGCGGGTCAATAGCGCTTCTCGCAGCGCCTTTCGCCTGGACGCTCCGAGGCTCCCGTGCTATATAGGTGCCGTGCGTGGTGAGCTTTTGGTGGTGGCTACCCGGTCCATGGTCGACTACGCGGCCCGGGTCGCGTACCAATTGGAGACCTTCCCGGACTATCGGGGGCACCGCAATCTGAGAGACAGCGTCGACAGCCTATCAGCCGTCCGTTTTGCCGACGGCGAGATGGAAGTCGAGGTCAAGACATCGGTGCGAGGGAAGGATGTCTTTCTCTTCGGTAACGCAGGTCGCAACGACTTGAACCTTACGGTGGAAGAGAACAAGATGGAGCTCTACCATTCCATCGACGCCCTCAAACGCGCGCAGCCGGCACGGATCACCCTCTTCGAGCCCTTCTGTTCCGCCTCCCGGTCCGATCGGACCACCCGGCGGAACTCCGTCGGCTTCTGGATCCACTACAAGACCTTGGTCAGTCTCGGGGTGGACCACATCATTACCTACCAGCTCCATTCGGATAAGTCCAAGACCATCGTCGATCCGGACATCTGCTCCATCGACGACGTTCCCGCGGGAAGCCTGGTCGAGGAATACCTTACCGACAAGTTTATCAAGACCAAGGAGAATCTGACCCAAGTCATCCAAGGGCAATGGGTATTCTGCTCCGTCGACGCCGGAAGCGAAAGCCTGGCCAAGAAGTACGCCGCGGCCTTCAACACCCCCCTTATTATCGCCCACAAGCACCGCGACTATACCAAGACCAATACGGTCGATTCCATCGACATCCTTACCGACAGTCCGATCGGGGGCAAGGAAATATGGATTGTCGACGACATGATCGACACCGCGGGTTCGGTCTATACCCTGGTCCGGGAGCTTGCCGAACGGGGGGTCTCCCGAATCAACATAGCCGCAATCCATCCCGTCTTTTCGAACCCCTCCATCGAGCGGCTGACCTCCCTCTACGAGGAGAAGATCCTCAACAGCGTCGTGGTCCTCGACACCGTTCCCTGCACGTCGAGCCTCCGGGACCAGATGCCCTTCCTCCACGTTGTCTCTTCGGCACGGAGAAGCGCCGAGATCGTGAAACGCCTCAACGACGAGGGGAGCCTCTCGCCCTTCTTCGACGAGTTCAACGCGGTGGATTATCTCGGCTCGATGCGATTGTTCATGTAGGAGCCGGTTGCGCTAGAATACCTTCTTCGAATCGACGAGGATAGTGACCGGTCCGTCGACGTCGCACCGGACCGTCATACCCGCACCGAAACGCCCGGTCGCAACCCGGTGTCCTTGGGCCGACAGGGTGTCCACCAGGGCGGAGAGTACCTCTTCGGCTATCCCCGGCTCTTCTGCGTTGTTGAACGACGGACGGCGCCCCTTCCGGGCGTCCCCCCCGAGGGTAAACTGCGAAACGAGAAGAACCTCTCCTCGCGCCTCCGAGACAGAGAGATTCATCTTTCCTTCGTCGTCCTCGAAGATGCGGAGCCCCGAGAGTTTCTCGGCCATCCACCGCACGTCTGCCGCGGTGTCGCCTTTTATCACGCCGATATAGGCGAGAATTCCCCGGCCGATTGCCCCGGTGGTCTCCCCCGTCGCCTTCAGAAGCACAGAAGCGGCGGAAACGCGCTGAACTACCGCCCTCACCGGCTTGCTTCCGGTCCGAGAAGGCGGATAGCCGCACCTCGCAAGGCAAACGACCCTGCCCCGACGTTGGTTACCTCGCCGAGAAGCTCGACGTTGGTACCCGGCTCCACCGACACGCCGAAGAAGAAGCGCGTCGGGACGATTCCCTGGAGCACGCGCCCGTCTTCGAACCCCACGAGAAAATCGAAGGCGATAACGTCGTCCGAGAGTTCGAGGTTCGCGACCCTCCCCCGCCACTTTACGTAGCAGCCTTGGTAAAGCCAGGGCTCCCCCGCTACCTCGGAATACTCAAAGTTGTCCTCGAGGCTCACCAGGTCCGGCACCCGAAAATAGTCACTCAGTAGCGACACCCTCCGCTTTATCTCGGTCGAAGCGTTCGATAAGAGAAGCCGGTTGGCCTGTCTCCGGGCAAGATTGTCCTGCTTGTCGTGGAAGTACTCCCGGAGCTCCCGGACAAGCTGTTCTATTTCGTCTTCGCTGTAGGTGTAACGGAAGGTTCCGGAGTAGACGACCAAATCGTCGGCAGAATCATCTTCGAGGATCAGCAATTCGTCCCCTGGGCGCGGCTCCCCTCGCGACCCGTCGAAGACACCCTGGTCGACGGCGTAAACGACAAGCCAGGAGCCGAGAACGACCGCCGCCACCGCCGCGACAAAGAGCAGGCTCCGTCCGTTACGGAGTTTTGGTGCCGGCAGATACTGCCCGAAGGCCTTGCCGTGGAGGGTCCGTTGCACCGAGCTTTCGGTCTCGCTTTTCCGGACAAGGTCGAGGCCGTTCTGAGCGATTCGGTTCTTGGGGTCTACTTCCTTGACGGCGAGCCAGTCTCTCATCGCCCGCTGAACCTCGCCCTTCCGTGCTCGGAGGGCGGCCAGGGCGAGGCGGGAATCGACCGCCTCCGGCGTGAGGTCGACGGCCCGGGAGAGATAGGTTTCCGCGCCTCCAAGGTCTAGAGCTTGGAGACACGCCATACCGAGAAGGTAATAGAACCGGGTTTCGTCCCGGAAGAGAAAGACCTGCGGCTCGAGAAGATGTATTACGTCGGTGTACTTTCCCTGCCGGTAGAGCCGTTCGGCCCGGGAGAGAGCCCTATTGGGATCGATCACCGGGTCCGCTACGGGCCGTCTCGGCACGCCGCCGAAGTTCCTCGTAGATGCGTCGGACTACTTCGACGTCCTCCGCGGACGGCCCCCCCTCCTGGGACAAGAGCTCGTCAATCTCCGCCAAAAGATCGTTTACCGCGACTACCTCCTCCTCCAAGCTACCGCCCGAGGCTGCCCGGCCCTCTTCGGTCGTCTCTCGGAAGAGAGACTCCAGGGGTCCCGAGGATCCCTGGGTGGCGGCGAAGCTTCCGCTCCCGGCGGAGCCCATTACCGAGACCACGGTAAAACGCTCACCCGGGGCGACCCGCCGGGGGCCGTAATACATCGCTGCCGCCGAGTCGTTGATCGAATACGGAAGAAGGCTGAAGGTCCGGCTTTCCCGGACCGCGTACTCCCAACTCGACTCGACTAACCGCTTCCAATTGGCAAAAACCACCCGGTCCGGACGGCTTACGCCGTCGCCGCTCAGCGAGAACCGGAGCCCGACGCCCGGCGTGTTCGCCGACGGAGAAACCCAGTAGCGCGCCGAGGAGATATCCTTCTCCCGGGTAACCTCTTCCTCACCGTTCACCAGAAAGTGAGCCGGTTGGGACTCTCCAAGGGTTGTATCTATGAGCATCCGGAGACCGATATTTCTGGCCTCCTCGGAGCGATTGGTCACCGTAGTCGCGATTTGAACGCCGTTGGCCAACCGGGCACCTTGGGAGGCGACGAAGGAGAAGTCCTGGATGACCTCGCTAGTAGCCGAGGTCCAGATAAACCTTCCTCCTTGCCGGGTTCGGCGTGTCTCGAGACTGAACCCTCCGGATTCCCCGAGGCGATGGAACTGGTTTCCTTCGAGAACCGCCGTGCCCGAGGTTTGAGGGTCCTGAGCGAAAAAGAGGGGAACGTACCGGTTGGCCGCGATATCCTGGAGGTAGTACAAAGAAAACGTTCCGGCTTCCTCGTCCAACTCGAGCCGAACCAGCCCTTCCCGAAGCTCCAAGGCGCCCAGGGAGGGCGGAAGAAACCAGAACGACGCGAACGCCACGAAAGATAGGACCGCTCCTCTGACGTTCACCTAACGTCCCTCCCGGTTTTCGATGGAGAGGAGCAGCTCCTCCTTAAGACGAAGGGTCTGCGCCTTTATGTCGAGAAGCCGGCTCCGCCGGAGCAGCTCCGCCTCGCCTTCGCTGCCGACTCGGCTCCGTCGGTCGAGGGCGAATTGCAGTTGCCGGATTTCGTCCTCCTTGGCGGCAATCTCCTCTTCCAATTCCGCTATCTGACCCTCGAGACGGATAATCTCCGACCGAAAATCGCCGGGGGACTGTCTTGCAAGGCTCTCTTGATAGGCACCTACGGCTTCGTCGAGGGAACGTTCCTGCCGTTCGAACTCTTCGAGGGCCTGGAGGTACTCCTCGTGGCTCCACCTGAGCAGCTTGAGAAGCTCGTTCTCCCGCTTCGTCAGATCTATGAGCGACAGACGGTATCGAGCGGCCTCGACACGGTGGCTCCGGGGGTACTCATGAATGACTCGGGCAAAGAGCTCTTGCGCCTGATCGTACTGCCCCAGAGCAAAGAGCGATTCACCGCTCCAGTAAACGGCATTTGCAACGTAGGGGGAGCCGGGGAACTCTTCGACAAGAGCCGAGAACAGCTGGATCGCAGCCTCGAAATCCCCCTGGAGAAAGACCAGGCGCCCTCGCTGGTACAATCCCTCCTCGTAGTTGGGGTGGGAGGGATAGTTGGCCAGAAAGTATTCGAGGTTCCGGGAGGCTTCTTCGAGTTGCCCTAAACCGAGGGCCGATTTGGCGAGCCAGAAGTAGGCGTCACCGTGGTACCGCTCGTATTCCGGATCCAAGAGAAGCTCCCGAAAGAGCAAAATGGCCTGCCGATAGTCGCCTTGGCTAAAACGCTCGATTCCCTCGTCCAAGATTTGGAAGCCGCGGGCCGTTTCCTGGGAGCCGACCGTCCCGCCGAGAATAACAAGAATCAGCGAAACAAGTACAAGGGTCTTCCTAATTGTCACTACGCACTACCTCTTGTAACATTGTCGACCGCCTGCTACCCTAGCTGAATCCGCCAAGGCACTGGTAGCGTTGACTCTCCGCCGCCTCATGGTATATTAATTGTACGAGAAGAACTACCGTTGAGTATGTCCCAAGGAAGCGCCGACACCAAGGATACCCCCGTTGGTGAGCTCTTGTTGAGGGCTTTTGCATTTATCCGTCAACACCGTTTAGACGAAGCTATGCAAACACTTGAAGACGCGCTTGCCGTCGACTTCGACAATGACGAGGTCGTTTCGTCGCTGAAATATGTCAACTTCTGGCAGGAGCGTCAACACGCCGCGAGCCGGATAGACAAGGACGTCGAGAGGGGAGAATACCTCCTCTCCCAATGGAAGCCCTTCATTCAGTTTGCCGGAGCGGCCCGGGGAGAAGCCTGCGAGCGCTGTCTGTTTGCTTTGCGGCATCATGTGTTTGGTGGTGCTCTCGAGCTCTTTCAGCGTCTCTTGAAGGACAACGACGACGGAGATCTGTTGTGGCGTCTCGGCCGGTGCCACAAGGGGCTTGGAAACTACGAAAGGGCCGTGTCGTTTATGGAGGAGGCCTGTACACAGAAACGCGACGATCCGGCGATACTGGCGGAGCTGGCCGACTCTTACGCGATGGTCAACAACGTCCAGAAATCGAAGGCCTTTTTTCGCGAAGCCTTTTTTCTCGGTCCCGATCGGGTGGACCTCTTTTCCTTGGAATCGGGGCTTATACGAAAGTTGATAGAGAAAGTGCAGGAGCTGGGATATCAAGGCCCCGCTGTGGCCGAATGGATACCCGTCTATGGCGTAGTGTTTGGTGTGTTTACGGTAAAGCGCGAACTGCGGTCAATCGAATACGGGAAGCTCAAACAGTCGATCTACGCTTTGGAACGGGAGCACGGGGAGTCACGAAATCCGCAAGCAGTTCTGACGCCGAGATTGGTAAACCGTTATTTTTGGTTGATCGACCACTACATCCATAGCGAGGAAGATCCCGCAAAGATCGATGACGTTCTTTTGCGCATTCGCAGCATTAGCCCGGAGATCTATCAGCGATACGTCAATTAGATCTTTTAAGGAGACAATGATTAATGAGTGATCAGCAAGTCACGAGTGAAGCTAAGCACGTCGCGGCGGTTCGGGAGCTTCTCAACGAAGAAAAATGGACCCGGGCGGCGCTTAACAACTATACGATAAACAACTTCAAGGAACTCGACGAGGTACTCCAGGGAGTCTTCGAGGAAGATCTCGAGGAAGAGGTGGCTGAGGTATGCGAAGAGCACCTTCAGCACACCAAGAACAGCATAATCGCACTCTACCTCGCGGGTATTCTCCGACTCAGTCGACAGGCGGTCGACGACGGGAACCTTGTAAACCTGATAAATATCTTCTCGGATAACCACAAGTGGGGTATTGTCGAATACCTCGCAACGAGGATCCTCGAATACGGCGAGAACAAATACGCTCTACGGACCCTCGCGGACTGCTACAACAGCGAGAACCAGTACGATAAGATGCACGAGGTCTGGGAACGTCTGATACGGGTCGACTTCGAGGAAGCGGACATCGTTCGGCATCTCGCGGACCAGAAAGAGAAAGAGGGGAAGACAGACGAGGCCGTCGATTACTTCAAGAAGGCCCTCCACCGGTACATCAACAAGAAGAACTTCAACAACGTAAAGGAGGTCTGGCACAAACTGATCCAGTTCGCGCCGGAAGACCGGGAGTTCTTCTACCACGCCGAAGGAAAGATCGCAAAGACCGTGAGCTCCGACCGGGCGGTTCAACTCTTAGAGGACCTCTACCCTCACTATAAGAAGAAGGAAGACTGGGACACGGCTATCGAGATCCTCAAGCGGGTGCTCTCCTACGACTCTAAGAACCCCTGGGGCCGGAAAGAGATTATCGAATGCTACCAGGCCAAGCACGCCGGCCACAGCCACCTCGAAGAGTACATCAAGATTTCGAACTTGAACCAGAGCTGGCGGAACGTCCACGACGCGATCAGCGACTTCGAGAAGCACATCGCCTTCGACGCCGGAAACTTCGTTTTCCACCGCGCCTGGGGCGTCGGTATTATACGGGACCTGGACGATGACTCCATCACCATCGATTTCGTGAAGAAACGGGGACACAAGATGTCTCTGAAGATGGCCGTGAGCGCCCTCGACATCCTCGCGAAGGATCACATCTGGGTGCTCCGGAGCATCGCAAAGAAGGAACAGCTACGAAAGAAGGTCAAGAACGACATCGTCTGGGCTCTCAAGACCGTTATCCGGAGCCTCAATAACTCCGCAGATATGAAGAAGATAAAGGGAGAACTGGTCCCCTACGTCCTGACCCAGAGCGAGTGGTCCACCTGGAGCACCAAGGCGCGGCAGATTCTTAAGACGAACCAGGATTTCGGAGTTGTTACCGACAAACTCGACCACTTCGTCGTCCGGGATCAACCGATCAGCTTCGCCGAGAAGACCTTTAACCGGTTTAAGGCGGAACGAAACTTTTTCGACCGGGTAAAGACGATGTACGAGTTTCTTCAGTACATCGAAGACAACGACGAAGAGGAGATGGACTCGGATCTCTTTCGGGAGATGTTCGACTACTTCGCGGCTTTCCTCCGGTCTCAGGGCGTCGTCAACGAATACGTTGTCGGCAGTAGCCTTCTCGTCCGGCATATCGTCGATAAGCACCCCTACCTAAACCTCGGTATAGACCTGGAATTTGAGAGCCTCTTCGAATCGATTCCAAACCTTGAGGAGACCTTCGACCGCCTCGAGAACAGCGATCTCCGCAGAGAGTTTACCCGGCAAGTCCGGAAGCACATCAAGGAATGGCCGAACATATTCGTCCGGCTCTTCCCCTACTACCTTTCGAAGGACATTGTCACCGAGCTCGAACGGGCCGGAAAGGAAAACAAGCTCCGGGAGCTATTTCAAGAGATCTACAACAACTACCGGGACATGCGGGAGCCATTCGTCTGGATGGCCCGGAACTGCATCGAGGATGAGTGGATCAAGGAGAGCGGCGTAGACTACGAGCGCATCCTTATCGCCATGATCCACCTTCTGGATATTACCGCCCGGGAGATCGACAACCGGAAGGACGCGACCTTTAACCGGAAGATTAACCGCCAAATCCACAGCTTCCTCTTCAAGGACGGCCGCCTCCACGCCTTTGTGGAAACCGCCGACGAGGATTCTCTGAACCGGGTGTTCACCCTGGTGGGAGACGTCAAAGATCTCGATCCGTCGTTGGTCATCGACCTAAAACAACGGATTCTAAACCGATTTCCCGACTTCCACTTCTACGGTCAGGTGGAGAAAGAAACCGTCAGCTGGGGCTTTATCGTCACCGAGAAGAGCTACAACGAAAAGCAGAAGGCACTACAGCATCTCCACGAAGTCGAAGTTCCGGAGAACAGCCGGGAGATTGCCGAAGCCGCGGCCCACGGAGACCTCCGGGAGAACGCCGAGTACAAGGCGGCAAAGGAGCGGCAGGACATGCTCAACTCCACCGCCGCTCGTCTAAAGGAAGAGCTCGAAAAGGCGCAGATCGTCAAGCAACGCGATGTGGAGGCCGATAAGGTGGCTTTCGGCACCAAGGTGAGGCTCCTGAACCGCGATTCGCAGGCAACCGAAGAGTACGTCGTCCTCGGGCCCTGGGAATCGGACCCGTCAAACCACGTCATTTCCTACCTCTCGCCCCTCGGCGCCGAGCTGGCTAATAGCCGTCTCGGTGAGGAGCTCGAGTTCGTGATTAACGACCGGGAATACAAGTATAGAGTGGAAGAGGTGACCGTAGCGGATTTCTAAGGGTAGCCGTGCCGCTCTGCGAGCCGCGATGCAACAGACAAGACCCCGGGACAACAGCGCCGCCGATATACTCGGCGGCCTTTCTTTCGGCTAGCCTTGGGCTCCCGGCCGTGGTGTTTCGGCGCCCGGTTCTTCCGGCTCGATACCGGTAGCCTCTGCGATTTCGCGGTTTATCAGCAAGACAACGTCCCAGAGACGATTCCTCAACGAGCCAAGCTCATCGGTAAAGCGCTCGTAGCCCTCGGGCGAGATCTCGGTGTTTTCCGGGTCGATCGTGGCATTTTCCGCGATATCCCGCCACCTATCCAAACGCCCCCGGAGCCGCTCTATGCGATCCACTTCCTCTTCGAAGCTGCCCTCCCTCAGGTCTGCAAGGAGCTCCCCGGCGTCCTCGACGACCTTAGAGAACTCCTGTGCGAAGGCGCCGAGCTCCTCGTCACTCTCGAGGACGAGGGGCCGTTGATCGAGGTCGATAACCGGTTCAATAACCGACGTCCCGTCGGCCGGCTCCACCGGGGATGCGGCGTCAGGGGTCGACCCGCAGCCCAAGAACAAGAGAGAGAGAGCCGCGATTACCGAGAGGGTTGTCTTTGTCATTACATCTCCTCGAGGGCCATTTCCGCCTGCCGGCGGACGGCGCCGTGGGGCGATTCTTCGGCAAGACGCTCGAGCTCGTTCCGGTAGGCCGCCGCTCCGATCCGCCTCATTCCCATAAGGGCCCGCACCTGGGTACCCGGGTCCGGGTGCTCGAGAAGCTTCACCAACAGCGGCCCCGCGAGGGCGTCGCCGGAGTTCGAGAGTGCCATTACCAGAGAAGATAGCACGGCTGAGCGCTCCGCACTCCATTCTTGCTCTACAAGCTCCTCGATGTCGTCTCGGCCGCCCGTCAAGTAGCTTTCTACCAAAACGCGAGCCGCCGTACCACGATGCACCGCCGGATTCGAGGTCTCCTCGGCATAGTCGACCAGGAAGCGCCGCGCCTCGTTGGTCTGCATTGCCCCGAGGGCTTCGAAGGCCGCGGTGCGGACGTCGGCTACGGGATCCCGGCGGGCGCGGAAGGCGATAGCGTCGAAGGCCTCCCGGCTACGCCGGGCGCCAAGGGTCTCGAGAGCCGACACCCGGACCCGCCAGAAGTCGTCCCGGAGAGACCGGACGAAAAGGTCGTCCTCCACCTGCCCCTCGTAGCGCCCGAGAGCACCGATAAGGTAGGCGCGGAACCATGTACCGGCATCCGAGAGCTGACCCTCGAGGGCCTCGACAGAGGCCGGATCTCCGATCTTTCCCAGGGCATCCGCGGCGTACCATCGAAGAGTGTCCGCCTCGGCCCGGTCGGTTAGAATAGTGGTAAGGACCTCGGTCGCCCGCCGGTTCGCCCGGTCTCCGAGGGCGAGAACGGCGGCTTCCCGCCGGGGCTGCTCCTCTTCGAGGGATCCTGCCACCCCGATCAGATAGCTGAGAGCTTCGTCGCTCTCCGAGCCCCCCATCAAACGGAGAGCCTGACGGGACATCTCTTGGTCTGAAGAGCCCGACAGGCTCTTGAGAGCCGCCAAGGTGTCCGGGCCAAGGCTGATCTCGGCCTCCGCCCCCCGAAGGTAGCGGAGAACCGTCAAGACGAGGCGGTCCGGCAGCTCGTCACTCAGACTCAGAACGTCCGTTCCCCGGGAGACGGCCTCCGGGGACTCGACGGCGTCGAAGTACTCGAAGGCCGCGACTTGAATGTCCACCGGCACCTCCCCATCGAGTAACTCCAAAACTTCCGATGACAGCCGCCGGTCTCTGTTGGTCTCGAGCGCTTCGAGAAGCTCCACCACCTCGCTGGTAATGCCGAATTTCAGAATGTCCCGCTGGAGCTTCAGCGGATCTTCCGGGGGATCCTCGGGTATTTCCTCGGGCGCCTCCTCGCGGTCGACGCCGGTGTCTTGGGCCGGGAGGCCGAGGGCACAAAGAAGCCCGAAAAGAAGTGCGAACAACGCTCGAATCATCGTCTTCTAACCTTCGGAAGCAACGGCCGTAAGTTTAGCAGATAGTAGAGCCCGATAAGAACCGCCGTGGATCCCAACCCCAAAAGCGAGAGCCTTCCGAGACCGAACCAGCTGCTTCCGGAAACCCACCAAACCGGGTCCCGACTCCGGTAGTAGGCCAGTCCGCCGGCGACCGGTACCAAGGCCAGGATGACCCGCCCACCGACCGAGAGGAGAGTGCCGAACGAGAGCCCACCGAGGACTCCCGATGCACGAGAAAGGAGCAAGAAGAAACCGAGGGTAAAGGCAACCGAGTTCGCGATCGCGAGGCCGATGACCCCGAGGTAGGTTTCTTTGAGCCAAAGAGATAACCCGACGTCCACGACCAAGGTGATAAAGGCCACAACGGCGGGGGTTTTGTAGTCGTTTCGAGCGTAGAAAAAACGCTGGAGAAAACTGAAGGCGGCGACGGAAAAGAGACCCCAGCAGTAGCCGGTCAGAACCTTCGCCGTCAGGAGCGTGTTCTCGAGGAGAAACTCTCCCCGCTGTAGGGCAACCGATATTATCTCGGGACCGAGAAAGCTCAAGATTACCGCCGACGGGATCAACAGAAGCGCCAGGGACTCGATACCGAACTCGAGGCTCTCCTTGAGGCCGACGGCGTCTCCTTCTGCGGTCTGGCGGCTCATCCGGGGAAAAAGAACCGTGGACACCGAGGCGCCGAAAACGCCAAAGGGCAGTTGCCAAAACACCAGGGCGTTGGTCATCGCCGAGCCGCTTCCGCTCTCGAGGCCGCTGGCGAAAAAGATGGCAACCTGTTGGTTTACGGTAAAGATGCTCGCGGCCACGACGACGGGCATCCACCCCCGAAGCACCCGCCGGAAGTCCGCATCCCGGAAGTCGAGAGCCGGGGCAAAGGAGAATCCGAGCTTGAAGAACTGCGGCAGCTGGAGCACCACCTGGAAGAGCCCACCAAGGAGTACCCCCAAAGCCACCGAGAAGACGCCAAGATCCCGGTAAAAGAGCAGGATGCTCGCGATAACGGAAACCGAGAAGAGCAAAGGCGCGAGGGCCGGTATCAGAAACCGGCCGTGGGCGTTCAGGGCGCCCATCAGCGCGGCGGCGATGCTGATGAGCAGAGTGTAGTGGATCAGGTAGCGAAAGAGCCGGCCGGCGAGGATCTGCCGGGACTCCTCGGGGAAATCGAGGATCAGGCCGACTACTTCCTGAGAAAAAACTGCGGCGCCGATCAGAATGGGAACCAGAATAACCGCTTGAAAGGTCAGTACCGACCGGACCACCCTTCTCGGACGTTCCATCGACGGGTCTTCGACGAGGGCGCGGGAAAGGACGGGAATGAAGGCCGAAGAGAGGGCCCCCTCGGCGAGGAGCTTGCGGAGGTTGTTCGGGATGTTGAACACCAGGTTCAGGACATCGGCGTTTCCGGAAGCGCCGAAGATTGCCCCGATAACCGCAATGCGCAGGAACCCGAGAATCCGAGATCCGAAGGTTGATAGCATTACGACGACGGTAGACCGGGCGCTCCTTCCGAGGCTAGTCGACACTCGGTGCCGTCCGGTCCTGCTCGAGAGCCTCGAGAACCCGTCGCTTGTGTCCCGGCAAGTCGTTATCTCGAATAGCCTGGTGAATCCCCTCCATGAGTCGCCGCATATACCAGAGATTGTGCCTCGTGGTAAGCATCGCAGCAAGTATCTCCCGTCCCTTGAACAGATGCCGAATATAGCCCCGGGAATAGCGGCGGCAGACGGGGCAAGGACACGCCTCTTCGATCGGTCGCGGATCCCGGGCGTACTCGGCGTTTCGCAACGCGATCCGTCCCCCGGCGGTCAGGGCCGTTGCGTTCCGGCCGGCCCGGGTCGGGAAGACGCAGTCGAACATATCGACTCCCTGCTCCACCGCGTCGAAGATAAGGTCCGGGGTACCGATACCCATGACGTACCGGGGTTTCTCTTTCGGCAATCCTTCCATCGCCCAGCCGAGAGTATCGTGGAATTCGGTCCGTCCCTCCCCCACCGAGAGCCCTCCGACGGCGTACCCCGGCAAATCCAGCTCCCGGAGCTCGGCGGCCGACTGCCTGCGCAAGTCCCGATAAAAATTCCCCTGGACGATGCCGAATAGCCTGCTTGCGCCTTCGGAGTCCCAGGCTCTTTTGCTGCGCCGGGCCCAGTCGGTTGTAAGACGCAGAGCATCCTGCGCCTCGGCCCTCCCGGCTCCGTGTGCCGCGCATACGTCGAGGGGCATCATAATGTCGCTCCCGAAGCGCTGTTGAAGATCGACGACCCGTTCCGGGGTAAGACGTTGCAGGGATCCGTCGAGGTGAGAACGGAACGAGACGCCCTCTTCGTCGAGAGTCCGCAAGCTCTCCAGGGAGAAGATCTGGAAACCTCCGGAATCCGTCAGGATGTTTCCTTCCCAGGAGATGAAGCGATGAAGACCGCCCAGGGATTCGATCGTCTCGATTCCCGGCCGGAGCGAGAGGTGGTACGTGTTTCCGAGGACAAGAGCGAAACCCATCGCCTCGAGATCCTCCTGAGATAGAGCCTTGACCGTCCCCTGTGTACCCACCGGCATAAAGACCGGTGTATCGACGGACCCGTGTCCAAGCTCGAGGCGTCCCAACCGGGCTTCGCAGGAAGTATCCGAAGCGGTAATGGTAAACATCACGTTCTCGCGTAACGAAACAGAACGCCCCCGCCCAAGAGGAACCCAAGGGCGGAGATCCAGGCTCCGGCAAATGGAGAGAGAAGTCCGCCGACGGCCATCAAGTCCGTGACCATCCCGGCAACGTAATAGGCGACGGCGAGGCAGAGCGAGAGGAGCAGGCTCATGAGGATGATGTTCTTTCGAAACCGGCCGCCTACCGCGGCGGAAATCAAGACGACGATAACCGGTGTCAGAGCGAAGGAGTAACGGTTCCAGTACTCCGTCAGCGCCCGTCGAAAGGGAAGCCCCGCCTCCCGTTGGGACCGGACAAAACCTTGCGCCTGCTCGAGGGTCATTTCCGAGACGTCTCGTTCCGATCGCTGGAACACCCGGGGAGGAACGTCGACCTCCTCGTCCGAAACGCGCTGCCGGCTCAGGCGCTCGAATCCGCCCTCTCCATACGCAAAGACGACGGCGTCGGAAAACTCCCAGTTGCTCCCGTTCCATTCTCCCCAGGGCGCCTCGATACGCTCCGAGAAAGAGCCGTCGGAATTCCGAAGGAGGACCGTGACACCCGAAAGCGTTCTCGCCGCATCGTTGTAGTAGTCGGCGTAGATAACCACCCGACGGTCCGCGCTGGTAACCGCAACTCTGGTGTTACTGAAAGAACGGTTGATATTCAAGAGCTCTCGGGAGAGTTCGTTCTTCTCCCGAAGCGTCTCGATAACCACCTTCTCTTCGAAGACTACGCTCCCGACGCCGAAGAGAATGCCCAAAATAAGGAGCGGCAGAACGAAACGGTAGAGGCTGATCCCGGCGGCAAAGACGCTAATGAGCTCGTTGTTGGAGTAGAGCTGTCCGAGGGCAAAAGAAACGGCGAACAGTAGAGCCACCGGCAACGCGAAGGAGAGACTCTTGGGTAGATAGAGAAACTGAACCCTCGCGATGGAGAGAAGGGGAACCTCCAGGCTTAGGTAGCGTACAAGGTTCGCGAAGAGATCGACCAATTGGATAATGAGAACAAAAAAAAGGAGTGCCGCGAGAAAGACCGGAACAAAGCTCCTCACAATCATCCAGTCGAAGACCGAGGGACGAACACGGTTGCGCTTCATTATGGGTACCGGCGCCTAATCACGATCATCGCGACACCGGCGACCACC
>CAYPUT010000024.1:17296-25656 GCA_964413945.1 uncultured Spirochaetaceae bacterium | reverse complement strand
ATTAAACGGACCCCCCGGGGGCGGGTGGTCACCGAAGGAGCGTACCGGCACCTCGGTCGCGCCTTTCTCGAGCGAGAGGACCATGGAGACCAGGGACTTCTTCTTTGAGGTTCCCCCGGAACAGATAGCCCAGGAGCCGTCCGCCCGGCGGGAAGACGCCCGCCTGATGGTTCTCGACCGGAGGACCGGAGGGCGGACCGAAAGCCGGGTGTCGGACCTTCCCGACCTTGTCGCCCCGGGGACCCTGATTGTCACGAACAACACTCTGGTAGAGAAGAAGCGTCTCGAAGGACGACGGCCCGGGGGCGGTGCCGTCGAGCTTCTTCTGCTCCGGCGGCTCCCTTCGAAAGAGTGGCAGGTAATGGTCGGCGGCGGCGGGCGGTTTCGACCCGGGGTGGCCCTTACCCTGCCGGAAGGGAGAAAAGCGACGCTCCGAGAGCCCGAAGGACGTCATTGGCGGGTCTCTCTCGAGCCCGAGATCGACTCCCGGTACTTGGAGCGGAACGGGTCGGTCCCCCTTCCGCCGTATATCCGTCGGAAACCGAACCGCCTCGACGAATCGCGGTATCAGACGGTCTACGCCGAGAAGCCGGGATCCGCCGCGGCACCGACGGCGGGCCTGCACTTTACCCACGAGCTCCTCGGGAGGCTTCGGAACGCCGGGTGCGAGGTTGCCTCGGTCACCCTCCACGTCGGTATAGACACCTTCGCTCCGATCCGGGCCGAACGCGTGGAGGACCACGAGATGCACGGGGAGTGGTACGAGATTTCCGAAGAGACGTCGGAGGCGGTCAACCGGGCCAAGGCCGAGGGGCGCCCCCTCCTCGCCGTGGGTACCACGACCGTCCGCACCCTCGAGGCCGCAGCCCGGCTATCATCCGGAAAGCCGGTTTCTCCGGGGAGCGCAACGACCGACTTGTACATCTACCCGGGATTCGAGTTTCGGGTAGTCGATTCCATGTTCACGAACTTCCATACCCCGGGGTCGAGCCTGGTGGTGATGGTGTCCGCTTTTGCCGGCTGGGAGGCGATCCGAGAGACATACCAGGACGCCATAGAACGGGGATACCGGTTCTTCTCCTACGGCGACGCGATGCTCATCCGTTAACTATCATCCGTTAACTAATAGGTAAGCTCGTTCATCCGGAGAAACCGGGTGCGAACCTCTTCGAGCTGCTCGAGGTGGCGGTTGATTATCGCTTCGTAGTCGAGCTCCCCGGTTTGGATGCGGTGGCTTTCGTCGTGCCAGTGCTGGATCTCCTCGAGGTGGACACCCGGGACCTGGGCGGCGACCGTCGACCAGAGCTTTGCTTCGTTCCAATAGGGAAGCGCTCGGTTAAGAAGCTCTTCGGCCCTCTGAAGGCTTTCCAGGTTCTGACGCTGGAAGGGGTAGTTGTAGAAGTAGGCGTCCTGTTTGAAATACTTGCCGGCCCAGCGCAGATAGAGCTCGGTGAGCTTGAGATTTACGTGCATCGTAAAGAGGTAGCGGTATCGTTCCCATTCTCGAGGGGTCTCGATAACGGCAAGAGCGTTCAAGGGATTCGCAAAGTCCGCCCGGAGGGCCTGTTGGAGCCAGAAGATGTTTTCGGTAATTCGTTCGGGGTATTGATAGAATTGGATGTGGTAGAGGCGGTAGTACTGCTCTTTGTAGGTTACCCGGTACGCCGATAATGCGGTTGGAAAGGAGATAACCAGGAGGAGCGCAAGGAGAGAAAACCGCTTCACTCTTTAGAATATCGGCAGGTTGGAGAGCTCCTTCCAGATGGTATCGGCGGTTTCCTCGAGGCCGCGGTTTCCGTCGACCCGGATAACGCGGATCCCTTGGGACACCGCGAGCTCGAAGGCTCGCTGGTAGTTGTCGTAGATGCGGTGCTGCAATTCCATGGCGTCGAAGAGCTCCTCTCCCCCCCGTTGAGAGCGGCGTCCGGCGGCGACCTCCGGCGAGGTGTCGAGGAAGACAACCGTGCCGGGGGATGGAAAGGGGCTGTTAAGGTTCTGAACCAGGTCGAAGGGGCATTCGAGCGTCTGATACGCCAGGGAGGAGTAGGTATAGCGATCCGAGAGGACCCAGCCGGCTTCGTGGGCCGCGAGAATCCCCCCGAGGGGATCGACCACGTGCTCCTGTCGGTCCGCGGCGTAGAGGTAGGCCAGAGCCGGCGGCGAGAGCTCTACCTCCCGCCGGAGCGCCCGGCGTATAAGCACGCCGATGGGGCTTTCGGTCGGTTCGCTTCCGTGAACCACGGCGTACCCTTTTCTGCGCATCCTACTCGCAAGGATGGCGGTCTGGGTCGTGGTCCCGGCACCGTCGAGGCCCTCGATAACAATGAACCGGGGCAAAAGCCCCACCGATTCGGGCGTGTGAGTCATGGTGGGCGAGTAGTATACTCTTTTGTGTCGGAGATGTCAGGAAGATGGCAGTGAGGGGCTCGTCGGGAGTCGTACAGATAGTGTTATTCTCGCTTCTCCTGGTGGCCACAGCCGTCGGCCTTGGGTCCCTACAGTCGTCCGTCCGGACCCGTCTCGACGACGCTCGGGCAAAGGTCGTAGGCGAGATCGAGACCCTCCTGAATCGTCCGATCGCCTACACCGGGATAGCCCCGTCGGTTTTTCGATCGATCCGAATAGAAAACCTCTCAGTATTCGCCGACGAATCCCGGGGGGAGATCGTGGCCGAGGCTCGGAGCTTGCGCATCTACTTTTCTCTTTGGGATCTCCTTACCGGGCCGGCGATCGACGGTGTCAGAGAGGTCTCCGTGGAAGACGCCCGAGTCTATCTCGATGCGGCTTCCTTCTTCGAGGGGAACGCCTTCGGGAACGGCTCCCCGGGGCTCGGAAATCTTCTCGGAGACCGTTCCTTTCCGGAAGAGCTTACCCTGTCGGCCACAAACGTAGACCTCGTTCTCGCTTCGGGAACCGAGTCCGTGACCTTCAGAAATGTGGTGAGCAGGTTCGATTTTCGAAAACCTACCTTGGAATTCGAGTTGCGGAGCTCCGCGGTATACCGTGTGTCCCTTTCCGAAGAATCGATAGCAGCAGAGGTGGTGCTTTCCGGGAGCGTCGAAGAGGGGCTCGAGCAGGGCTCCGGGTTTGTCGAGTTTCCTCGCCTCGCCTACGGCGACTGGGAGCTCAGGGACCAAGCCTTTGCTCTCCGTTACGGCGACCGGAATATTGCCCTCCGGAAGGTTCGCAATAGGGACCCCCTCGAAATCTCCATAGACGTTGATTTGGAGCGACAGGTTGCCACGGGGCGTGTCCTCGCCGAGGGGTTCGTTCCTTCTTCGGTGGTTTCGGGCCCGGTATCCGACGGAGTGTTCCCTTCTCTCCTTTTTTCTTCGGTCGACGCCGATGCCGAAGTCGAGTACTCCCTAGAGACCGGGGAGATAAACGTGACCGGAAGGAGCAGCGCCCGGTTTCCCGAGAACCGGGCCAGGTTGGCTCTTATCGAGGCGGAATTCGACGGCAGCGTCGATGTCTTCGAGGGCAGCTTTCTGGTTCGGGACGCTGGGGGAGGACGGGCCCGAGGGACAGCCGAGAGGTCTGCGGCGGGAAGGGATGTAAGGGCTTCCCTCGACCTCCGGAACCTTCAGATCTGGGACGCCCCGGTTGTCTCCGGGGAAGTGCATCTCCGGGGCGCGCGCCGGGGGGTAACGCTCTTCTCCGAGGAGTTGTCCATCGGAGACGGGACGCTCTACGCGACCTCCCTCGAGGTAAATCGAAACCAGACGGCGATTGCAACGCTCGCGCGAACTCACTTCAACTCCGAGGAGACCCAAGCCGTCGAGGTTTCGGGGAGCATCTCCCTCGACGAACAAAACCGGGTCGACCTTGATGGGGCTCTCCGGAGAGTCCCCCTATCGGGTGTTCTGCGTTTGGCCGAGGATCCGCAAGCCGCCCCTTCGCCGGCGACTATTCTCGACTCCCTCGTAGTCGATTCGGTTTTTTCGCTTTCCTCCCGGGGCGGGAAGATCGACCTTGACGCTCCCTTTGTCTCTCTCTACGACCTTACCGCCCCGGACGAGACGTTTCTCTACTTTAGCCTTGTTCAGGGAAACGAGGAGGTGGCCGCAGAGCGTATTTCGGCTTCCTACGGCGGGCTCGACGTCGGAGGCCGAGTGGTCGTCGGGGATCCGCGAAACGGGACGACACCTATTTCGGTATCCTTGACCCACAACGGCGGGCGTTACTCGGCTCGGGCCGAGTATCACGCCGACGGCCGTCTTAGGCTTACCGGCGACTACGAAAGCGAGCTCACCGTCGCGCCCCGGAGGGAAGGGGGTATCCTGCTTTCCGCATCGATCGTCGATGCCCCGGCGCCTCCCCTGGGGGCCAACGCGCGGTTGACCGCGGACATAGACGGCTTTTTTGCCGGAAGCGGTGCCTGGAATGCCCGCCTCGAGCGCTTCGATGTCGTAGATGTTTCGAGCCCCGCCGGCTCCTTGACTCTCCGGGCCCGGGGAAACTTCGACCCGACGGGGGGGCGGCTTGCTCCTATGGTTATCGACGACGGCGTCGACACCCTGGCCGGCTCTTTGGGATTTACCGCGGGAGACGAAGGGGAGGGGGCACTCATCAACGGAACCTTGACCGGCGGCGACGGCGAAGAATCCCTCCGGCTTGCCGGGAGCTTTGACGCCGCCGGTCTTGCCATGAGTCTTCGAGGGGACGGCGTCGGCCTCCGGCGTTTTGGGATCCCGGGTCTCCGAGGTCAGGTCGATTTCGCTGCGGAAGCCACCGGTACGCCCGGGGATCTATCCCTCCGGGGTACGATAAACGTGCCCGACGGTCAGCTTGCCGGGGATGCGTTTACCGCCTCCGGCCGTTTCACGCTCTCCGAACAAAACTTACGGATCCAAGGCGTTCAAGTGCGGAGAGGGGAGAATCGCCTCGACGTAACCTCCGCTCTTGCCGATCTTTCGAAAGGGTCCATCGCGGTATCCGCCCGGTTAACCCGGGGAATCGGGGTCGGCGAGACCGTCACCGGTGTCGAACTGCGCTACCAGCGAAGGGTAGACGAACCCTTCTCCGCCGTCCGCGAGGTAATCGAAGACCCCTTCTCTGCGGATATACGCTTGGAAGGAATCGAGATAGTCGGAGTTCCCCAGGAAGAGTGGCTCCTCTCCCTTCGCCGGACGACTTCCGGTGTTACGCTGCGGGGTGCACCGAACAACGCCGTCCGGGGCCAGATGAGCAACGACGGTGAGTTTCGGCTCGTTTTCACGGAGCCGCTTCCGGTGCGATTCCAAGCGGCGGGGTCTTTAGGCGAGGGCACTATCGAGGCGACCATAACCCGTATTGCCGCCGAGCTCCCGATTACCGAAACGGCTGCCGAGTTTCCTCTGGAAGAACGACCCGAGGGGCGATTTGTTCCCCTTCGGGGAGAGATAAAAGGGAGCCTCCGGGTGGTTGGGCCGGTGAACGACCCGGACCTCTTCGGTACTCTCTCGGTGGAATCCATCGAGGCGGAGGTTCCATACGTCGAGGGCGTGGTCAGCGCTCCTCAGGCCTTTGTCGTGTTCCAGGAGAAGATGATACAGGTCGACCGGTTCTTCGCGACCAGAGGCGACGCGGGTGCTACCGTGGCGGCCACCCTTTTGCTGTCACGTTGGGGTCTCGACGAGTTCGAGGTTCTCATCAACACCGTGGGTGATGAAGGAATGCCGATAACCCAGAACTTCGGCCCGGTCGCCGTCGACGGAAACGGTCTCGGGCGGCTTCGTATCTACGGCACCCCTGCTACCACGGACGTCTCGGGAGAGATTACCGCCGAAGAAACGACCATAACGCTGATTACCGAAGACGTCGTGGAACGGGAGCCGCGGAAAATTACGACGGTGGACCTTACGCTGGTGGCCGGACGGAGGCTCGAGTTCCTCTGGCCCTCCAGGGAGGTTCCGATTGTCCGGGCCTTTGCACGGGCCGGAGACGAGGTGCGCCTTGTGTCAGAGTCGCAAGACGAGAGCTTCGGTCTCGACGGCACGGTATCCATTCGGGGCGGGGAGATCTTCTACGTCAACCGCAATTTCTACATGCGTCAGGGACGTATCGTTTTCGACGAGGACGAAGCGGGATTCGACCCGATTCTCTCGGCCCGGGCGGAGCTTCGGGAGGTGGGGCCCCGGGGGCAGGTGCGCATCTTCCTCATCGCGGAGGAGAACCCCTTGAGCCAGTTTTCACCCCGCCTCGAGTCGACTCCCCCGTTGACCGACGACGAAATCATCGCTCTGCTCGGAGGGGCCATTCTCGAGGAGGGGTCGACGGATGTCGCGAACCTCGGTTCGGCGGTGGCGGTGACCAGCGAGGTCGTGACTCAGTTCGGAATCATGAATCAGTTTGAGCGTCAGGTGCGGGAGGCTCTCAACGTCGACCTCTTTTCCGTTCGGACCCAGGTATTTCAGAACATCGTAATCGGCTCTCTCGACCAGTCCGAGGTCCCCCTTGACACCACCGCACCTTCTCTTGGAACATACCTGGACAATACGACGGTCTTCTTGGGGAAATATCTGGGTTCTGATCTCTTCTTGGAGCTCCTTATCGAGCTGCGAGCCCGCAACCCCCTCGACCAGGATGCAATTGCCCTCGGCGGGATGGAGGTCGATCCGGAAATTGGACTTGAGTTCGATACACCGTTCTTCCTGCTCCAGTGGAGCTTCTTCCCCCGCACCCCGGAGTCGCTGTTTGTTGCAGACAATACGTTCGAGTTCTCGTGGCAGTTTTCCTATTGACGGACGACTGGTTGCCCGATTCGCGCTTCTCTTCCTCATTCTCCTCCCAGGGGCGCTCTGGGCCCAGGAAGATGGGCAGGCTCGGTCTGGTGAGCAGTGGTACCAGAACAAACCGATCGAAGCGATTACCTTCGAAGGTCTGGACTCGGTTGCCGAGAGCGAGCTCCGAGGCGTAACGGACCCCTATGTCGGGCGGGAGTTTACCGACCAGCTCTTCCTCGAGCTGCAGCGTCGCCTCTACGCCCTCGACTACTTTCAGACCATAGTGCCCTCGGCCGAGCGGGCGGACCCTGCCGGCTCGGCTGTTATCATTGACTTCGAGGTCACCGAGCGGCCCCTCGTCGCCGAGATCGTCTTTCGCGGAAACCGGAACGCCCGGAACATCCAACTCCTCAACACAATTGTCTTGAGCGAGGGCGATATTATCACCCAGGCGAAGGTTCGCCTCGACGAGCAGGCAATCCTCGACTTCTACCGGGAACAGGGATACCCCGACGCCCAGGTCTCCGCGGAAAGAGATCCGGTTGACGGCGAAAACGAAGAGGTCATCGTCTTTAACATCGAAGAGGGAAACCGGGTTACCGTTCGGGAGATCCTCTTTTCCGGAAATGACTTCGCCGCGGAAAGTACCCTCCGGGGTGTTATGGAGACCAAGGCGCAATCGATCTTCAACCGCGGCAACTTCAACGAGGCAACCCTGGAAGAGGATCGCCGGGCTATCGAGCGTTGGTACCGGGAACGGGGCTTTGTCGACGCCCAGGTCCTCGACATCGCTCGGGAGTTCGAGCGGGACGACGAGGCGGAACGAACCTACATTTCCCTGACCGTATTCGTCGAAGAGGGAGAGCAGTACACCTTCGGCGGGATCTCTTTTTCGGGGAACAACATCTATACCGACGAAGAGCTCGCCGAACGCGTGCGCCTCCGGGAAGGGGAAATTCTCGACTTTAATCAACTCGAGGCCGACTATCAGGCGGTCGCCGACACGTACTACGAGGACGGGTACATCTACAACACCATTACCCGTTCCGAGACCCGAAACGAGGTCGACAACGTTATCTCCTTCGAGGTAGATATCGTCGAGCGCAATCGGGCGCACATCGAAAACATCATTATTCGAGGGAACGAAAAGACCGAGGATTACGTCCTCTACCGAGAGATTCCCCTCGAGGTCGGCGACGTCTTTAGCGCCTCCCGGATCCGGGAAGGGGTCGGGAACCTCGCCAACCTGCAGTACTTTAGCTCAATAACCCCGGAAACACCCCAGGGGAGCGTAGAGGGGTTGATGGACCTCATCGTCAACGTAGAGGAGGGCAACACCGCCGACATTCGCTTCGGTGTCGCCTTCGGGGGAAACGCCGACTTCCCGATCTCGGCCCAGGTCGCCTGGCAGGACCGGAACTTTCTCGGGCGGGGCCAGACCATAGGCGTCGACACGCAGTTTTCGCCGATTAGCCAGCGGGTCTCGGTCAATTTTCTCGAGCGGTGGCTCTTCGGGCGCCGCTGGTCGGGCGGGGCAAACCTGACCGTCGACCGTAGCCGGATTCGCGGCATCCGGCAGGACATCCTTTCCCCGATGTTCGGCCCCGACGACGAAGACGCCGTCCCGGACCCCTACGAGGGCTACTACGTCTTTAC
>CAYPUT010000024.1:0-17196 GCA_964413945.1 uncultured Spirochaetaceae bacterium | reverse complement strand
GCCGGCGACCCCTTCCCCGGGGTCCCCGACTCCGACGACATCTCCCAATACGACCTGGAGACCGACTACGAGTACGCCGGGGGGGAGCTTGCGACGATTCCGGAAGAGTACCTTATGGAGTACATCCAGTGGCGGATCGCCTTGAGCTTCAACACCGGGTACCGGTTCCGGACCCCCGTCGGCCGCCTTACTTTAAACACCACGCCCCGGACGAGGATGGAGTACATAACCTACGACCGGGATATTTACCGTCCCTACGACGACGGTATCCGGGGCAACTGGAACAGCTGGGAGTTCGTCAACCAGTGGTCCTTTTCCGCGGGCCTCGATACCCGGGACATTATCGTAAGCCCGTCGACCGGCTACTACCTCTACCAGGGAATTACCTTTACCGGGGGGCCCCTCTTCGGTGACCGGCACTACATCCGGACCGACACCCGGGGAGAGCAGTACTTTACTCTCTGGGATTTCCGGGTAATCGGAGACTGGAACTGGAAGATGGTTCTGGCGGCTCAATCGACGCTCTCCCTCATCTTCCCGACCTTCTGGGTTCCGAGCGAATACCGGGATGCCCAGCAGCCGGTGGCGAATACGACGGATCTGCTCTTTATCGACGGGATGTTGATAGCTCGGGGATGGGACCGGCAGACCGACGGCGAAGCGCTCTGGTACAACTGGCTCGAGTTCCGAATGCCCCTGGCGGAACAGATTATTTGGTTCGACCACTTCTGGGATGCTGCGGCGCTCTATAACGACCGGAGCGATATCGGGGAGCTCGGTATCGAAAACATGCTCTTTAGCCTGGGCTTCGGTTTCCGGTTCTCGATACCCCAGTTTCCGATTCGGCTGTACGTAGCCCGGAGATTCAAAATTATCGACGGGGCCTGGCAGTGGCAGACAGGTCCCCTCTTTAACCGAAACGACGAGGAGGGTAAAGGATGGGAATTCGTCTTTTCCATCGGAACCGGTTTCTTCTAAGACGGCTGGTTCTTCTTGCCTGCCTGTTTTTGGTAGCCGGCCTTGCCGCCGCAGAGCAGCTGACGACCGTGGCGATAATCGACATCGGAAGCGTCTACAACACCTTCTACCGGGACTCCCGGGCGGTCCGGGAGCTCGAAAGCCTTCGGGCCCAGTATCAGCGGGAGATAAACCGGCACGTCCGGGAGCTGGAAAACCTCCGGGATCAGCGGCTCCGGGCGGAGGACCAGGGTGACGACCGCCGAGTCATGGAGCTCGACGAAGAGATTCTCCAGAAGACCCGCTTCGTCGAAGACCTGACCAGACGCCGGCGGCAACAACTCGAGCTTCGACAACAGGAGTTGCTCTCCGACGATTTTCTTCTGCAGCTTCAGGAGGCGATACAATTTGTCGCAGAAGGGGAGGGCTACACCGTCGTGCTCTCCAGCGAGCACGACGGTATCCAGTGGTGGTCTCCTGCGGTGGATATAACCGAACCGGTCGTCGAGAGGTTGCGCCAACTCGACTCATAGGAGGCGCCGGTGGCAACCTCGACGCCTCTGATGGAGCAGTACTCCCGGATCAAGGGACAGTACCCCGACGCGATTCTTTTCTTTCGTCTCGGTGATTTCTACGAGATGTTCAGGAAGGACGCGGAAGAGGCGGCGCCCATACTCGGCATCACTCTTACCCAGCGTCAGGGTATCCCCATGTGCGGCGTTCCGTATCACGCGGCCTCCACCTACCTCCGGCGTCTCCTCGACGCCGGACGGAAGGTCGCAATCTGCGAGCAACTTCGGCTCCCGGAGGGGGGACGGGGCATCGCAGACCGGGGGGTCGTCGAAGTAGTTACTCCGGGTACCGCGACCGAAGAGGAGTTCCTCTCCGACGGAGAGAATAACTACCTTATGGCGCTCTACAGCCATTCCGGAGCCTGTTATTCGGCCTTCCTCGAGGTGTCGACCGGAGAGCTGTTTCTCCGGCGTTTCGAGCTCGCTCAAGCCGTCGAAGAGGTCCGCCGGGACGTGGCCACCTTTTCTCCTCGGGAGCTGCTGACGCAGGAGTCGCTTCTCGCAGAAGGCCCGAAAGAGCTCCGTTACGCTCTAAAGGAGCTCCCCCTCCTTACCAACCGCCTCCCGGATTGGAGCTTCGACATCCGGGAGGGGCTCGAGGGCCTTAAGCGAACCCTTGGCGTATCGACGCTACGGGGATTCGGCGTGGAGAACGACGACCCGGAGATCGCCGCCTGCGGCGTTCTTCTGAAGTACGCCGAGGATTCCCTCGGACGGCCTTTAGCTCACCTGAGATCCCTCGTCCGTCTCGAGGATCTTTCGGTGGTCGGAATAGACGAGGCGACGCAGCGCAATTTGGAGCTTGTCCGGAGCGGCCTCGACGGCTCGACACGGTATACCCTCCTTTCGGTCCTGGACTACACCCGTTCGGTTCTCGGGCACCGGTTGATCAAACGGTGGATTCTCTCTCCTCTTCAGGATCTCGAAGCCATCCGAGACCGTCAGGACAAAGTGGAGTTTCTCTACCGAAACCAACTCCTCCTTTCGGAGGTGCGGCGGACCCTTTCGGGCTTTCTCGACCTCGAGCGGCTCGCCTCTCGGGTGTCTCTCGGGAGAGCCCACGGGAAGGATGTGGCGGCCGTCCGGGAGTCTCTCCGGCGCTTCCTCGGCCTCTGCGACCTCTTTGGCGGGAACGAGGGTGGCCCCGTCGACTCCTCGCCGGAGGATCAGAAGGCGATCCGAGAGCTCTTGGTCTATCTCGACGCGGCGATGGTCGAAACCCCGTCTACGGTCAAGACCGAGGGGAACCTTATTCGGGAGGGATTCAGTACGGAGCTCGACGAGCTTCGAGCCCTGAACGCAAACCGCCGGGAGCTTCTCGAGGGGTATGGCCGGGAGGAACAGGAACGCAGCGGCATTGCTTCTTTGCGGATTCGTTCGAACCGGGTCCTCGGGCTCTTTTTCGAAGTGAGCAAGAAACAGAGCGCGACGGTACCGGATTACTTTATTCCTCGTCAGACGCTTTCCAACGTTGTACGCTACACAACGGTACCCCTCGGGGAGCTGGAATCGAAGATCAACGAGGCGCAGGAGAGGGCCCTCGAGCTCGAGGGGGCGCTTTTCGGCGAGGTCCTCTCCGCGATCGACAAGAAGATCGACCTCTTGCAGCGATGCGCCGTCACGGCCGCAGAGATCGATGTGGTACAGTCCCTCGCCTGGGCGGCGACCCGGAACGGGTACACGCGGCCGAGGCTTGACGAGTCCCGGCGGATCGACATTCACGAGGGGCGCCACCCGGTGGTGGAAGCGCATATCGAGGCGGGAACCTTCGTCCCGAACGGCGTCTCCTTGACCCCCGAGGTTCCCTGCCTCCTGGTTACCGGGCCGAATATGGCGGGAAAATCGACGGTCCTTCGGCAGACGGCGTTAATCACGGTGATGGCGCAGATGGGCTCCTTCGTTCCCGCGGCCGATTGCCGTATCGGCGTGGTCGACCGGGTTTTCTGCAGGGTGGGCGCTTCGGATAACCTGGCCAGAGGGGAGTCTACCTTTTTGGTCGAGATGACCGAGACCGCGCACATCCTCCGGAACGCTTCGGACCGAACCTTGGTAATTATGGACGAGGTCGGCCGGGGCACTACCACCGCAGACGGCCGTGCCCTCGCGCAGTCGGTTCTCGAGTATCTTCTCGAGGCCATCCGGTGTCGAACCCTCTTTGCAACCCATTTTCACGAGCTCACCCTGATCGAGAACCGGCGGCTCAAGAACGTTTCCCTCAAGGCGATCGAGGAAGCCGGTTCTCTGGTCTTTCCACGAAACCTGGTGGAGGGCCCGGCGGGAACCTCCTACGGCGTCCACGTCGCCGCTATGGCGGGGCTTCCCCGGGACGTTATCGACCGGGCCCGGCTGATTCTGCAGGAAGCCGCCGAGGAGACCTCAAAGCCGGGGGAGGCCCCGGGGGAACCACGGGAGCCCCGGGAAAAACCGCAGGCAAGCTCCGGCGGGGGTCGACCCGAGGGGCTCTTTTCCGAAGGGGAAATGGTAATCGGCGAGCTCGGCACGCTCAAGCTGGAGGAGCTTACTCCCCTCGATGCCTTGAACTTGCTCGCCCGGTGGAAGGGCCGGATCGGCGGCGGGCGACGGGGCTCCTAGAACAAGACTACGAAGCCGGCGGTCCACGCCAGAGCACCCATTACCGCACTCCCGACGAGACCCGGGCCGATCATCTTCCAAAAGACAATTTGACCGACGCTCTGGAGAAACCAGGTTACCAGGTAGATGATGGCAAGGGGTTTGACCGGGAGGTTGCTCGGCCGGAGAAGCAGGGTTAGCAGGGCTGCGGTCGCGAACCAGCCCAGAAAGTTCACCCAGGGGATGCCGAAATATCCCCCCGGCCGTTTCCATCGCCAGTAGTCCCACTTTGTCATTTGGGGATCCAGAAAGAGGTCCCAGGCCATAAAGGCCCCACCGGCAACGAGCGCCCGGGCCAGTGGCGATCCATCCGGCGCCAGAGCGGCGGCGATGCCCCAGGAGGGGGGAATCATCATCAGCCAGGCCAGCGGAATGACGACCGGAATGTGGAGAATCTGCGGTTTGAGCACCTCGGTATAGGCATAGCTTCCGAAGGGGATTCCGGTCCGGGAACCGATAACCTCGACGACGAGACCGTAGACCGGGATGGCAAGGAGTATCAGCGGGTTGAGCCCGTCGCTCGTCCGAAGAAGGAGCAGCAAGCTCACCGTGGCCGCCTGGGCAACCACCCCGAGGGAAATCCCCGCCCGTATTCCACGGTCACCGTAGATCCATCCGAGAATCGGGACGTTGACCATAATAAAGGCCCAGAGAGATAGGGCCACCACAACCGGAAGGGAGAAATCGGCGATTATCTGCATTAGGGACGTCCGAGTATTTTGAGTCTGAACCAGGCCGCGAGGAAGGGCCCCCAGGGCACGGTTGCCATGATCTGAATAGTCTCCCGGAGGGAGACGTCCTCGTCGAGAAAGCGCAGCATACGATCGATTGGGTTCCTCTTGAAGAGACGCCGAAACACTTCATGGGAGAGCTCGCCGCGACGGTAGAGAACGTTCAGAAAGAGAGAGTCCAGAAGCCTAAAGCGTCTCGGCACCACCGGAAGATCGAAGGGGTGGCCGACCCGCCGAAGGGAATCGGCTATGGCGACGGAATCCTTATAGATACGGTGGAAGGCAAAACCCGTGGACGCTTTTACGCGTCCGCCTTTGGTCCCCGTCAGGAGAATCCGCTTGCCGGCGCGTCTCGGGAAGGGACGGTCGGTCATGGGGATGATGCCCGTTTCCTCCTCGAGAATCCTATAGCCTCCGGGCTGAACAACCGTGTCTATGTACTCCACCAGCGCGGCGGTGTACTCCTCTTCGGTAAGGAGGTCGTGGGAGAAGAGGGTGTATTCTACGAGAGCCTCGGTATCCGAAAAGGGAAGGATGTAGAGGAAGCGGCAGGTCTCCCGTTGCGGTGTGCGAAAATCGAAGAGGGTAACCCGGTCCGGCGCAAAAACCGGACGATCGGACTCGATTACCCACCCGAGGAAGTGTTGCTTCAGAAAGTGGTGCTTCGACTCGTCGACGCTAAACTCCCGGGGAACAAAGAGGCTATCGAAGACCCATTCGCCGGTGTAGGCGCTGCCGTCGACGACGACCGTGGCGTACTCCCGGCCGTCTTCGATTCGATCGACGTTTCCAACGATACGACGGACGTTTGGATGCTTCTCCAAGAGCGCGTAGGAGTCTCGGTAGAAATCCTGTCCCCGGATCATCCGGTAGTCCATTGGGGAGAGATCGAAGCCGAGCTCTTCACCGTAGTCGTGGAAGAGCATCGTCGGCCACCTTCGGTAGGCGAGATGGTCAAAGGGTGTATCCTCGGCGGACCAGAAACACCAGGTTCGGTCGTTCTTGTTCTTTTGGTCCCGGTCCACGAGGAGGATTCGTGCATCTTGGTATCCGGCGGCGAGGAGGGCACGCCCAAGGTGTAGGCCGGCGGCACCGCCGCCGGCTATGACGAAGTTGTAATCTGTCATCCTGTGGTTACCTTTCGGGGAAATATACCTTCCTTTTGTCCATAAGTCGAAATCGTCGGGCACATTGGGGCGGTAGTTCCAAACGGAGGCCTATGGCGATGACGCGACTCTTTTCCGGGGGCTGCATTCTCTGCGGGGAGGTTCGGAGTTCCGGTGCCTTTTTGCTCTGCCCGGGCTGCAGCGAGGAGTGCCGTTCCCTTTCCGAGCCCCTCTGCACCCGTTGCGGGCGTTCCCTCGTGTCGGAGCACCTGGTGTGCACCTACTGCCGGGACCGGCAGGACGGGTGCAGAAATCGTGCGGCCGTGGACTATCGAGGTCGGCTTCGAGAACTGATCGCCCTCTACAAGCTCTCCGGAAGGCGGGAGATCGGTCCCCTTCTTGCCGGGCTCTTGGTTGCCGGGGTAGGGGACGCGCTTTGCGGCAAGACGGTGGTCCCGGTACCGGCGAGTCCGGCGCGGCTGAAGCGACTCGGGTGGGATCCGGTTGTCGAGTTGCTCCGTCATCTCGAAAAACCGCTCTCGATTAGGATCAGTCCACTTCTCCGACGCTTTCCGGGACCGCAACAGAAAGAGCTCGGTTACGACGAGCGGCTCGTAAACGCGGCGTCCCTCTTCGGTCTTCGGCGGCCGTCGCGCCGTTCTTCCGAAGGCCCCCGGGAGGACCACCGGACTCGATCGGTTATCCTCTTCGACGATATTTTTACCACGGGGGCTACGGTTTCCGTATGCCGTGGACTGCTGGAAGACGCTCATTTCGACGTGGCCGGTAGCGTGACCCTCGCGGTCGATTGACATTTGTCGAAGTCCTTGCTATGTTCGCTCTACGAATAAATCCTTGCGCAGCAGGAGTCGGGCACCGACTCCTTTTTTATGCTCCAAAGGAAAGTGCCGGTGATAGAAGGAACCATCTACGACGATATAGAAACCCTCATCGAGGGGCTTGGGTTCCGCGTTGTGGAGCTGAAGGCTCAGCCGATTCGCAGTGCCTTGATGGTTTCTTTGGTCGTTCACAAGCCCGGAGGAATCGGGGTGGACGACTGTGCAACGGTCCACCGGACGGTTCTTCCTCGCCTGGAAGCGGTCCTCGATAGAGACGACATTCGTATGGAAGTCAGTTCCCCGGGTATCGGACGAAAGCTCAAGAGTTGGAGCGAATTCAAAGCCTTTCGCGACGAGGCAATGGTCCTCGGGTTAACGGATGGGAGCACGGTTTCCGGGGTGGTTTCGTACCGCGACCTCGGTTCGATAGAGTTGAAAGACACCGGCGGCTCACGGGTAATCGATACGGGTTCGATTGCCTGGGCGCGGCTGAGTGAGGAGTAAAGGAGGCAACAGAAGATGGCGTCCGAGTTAATGGAGGCGATTCGTCTTCTCGTTCAGGAAAAGGGAATTTCCGAAGAGTTGGTCCATAAGACCATCGAAGAATTTCTTATTGCTGCTTACAAAAAGACGTTTGGGACCGCGGATAACGCCGTGGTTCGCATAAGCGAAGACGAAGAGGAAGTAACCCTCTTTGCCCGAAGGGAGATTGTCGAGGACGTCTACGACCCGGTCAACGAGGTCGCCCTCGAAGAGGCCTTGACCTATAATCCCGAGTGCGAAATCGGTGACGAGCTCCTTATCGAGATCAATCCGATGGAGTTCGACCGAGTCGCGATCCAGAGCGCCAAGCAAAAGGCGCGGCAAACCCTCCGGGAGATCCAGAAAGACACCCTCTATTCCGAGTTTAGCGATAAGGTCGGTGAGATGATCATCGGGTACTACCAGCGGGAACGCAACGGCAATATTTTCGTCGATCTCGGAAAGACCGAAGGGCTCCTGCCGAAGCGTTATCAATCTCCCCGGGAGGTCTACCGCCCGAACGACCGCATCAAAGCGCTCATTTACGAAGTTACCAAGACCCCGACGGGTCTGCAGATTATCCTTTCGAGGACCCACACGGACTTCGTCCGCCGGATTTTCGAGCTGGAAGTCCCGGAGATATACGACAAGACCGTCGAGATCTTCAAGATTGTCCGGGAACCCGGGTACCGGACGAAGATCGCCGTCTATTCGAACCGGGAAGACGTCGACCCCGTGGGTGCCTGTGTGGGTTTACGGGGCGTGAGGATCCAGGCGATAGTCCGGGAGCTCGAAGGGGAGAAGATCGACATCCTCAAGTACGACAACGATCAAAGGATGTTCATCAAGAACGCTCTGTCTCCCGCGGAGGTAGCCAACGTCGTCATCGTCGACGAGTCGAAACGACAAGCCCTCGCCGTGGTGCCGGAAAACCAGCTCTCCTTGGCGATCGGCAAGCAGGGGCTGAACGTTCGGCTCGCCAATCGCCTCGTGGACTGGAACATAGACGTAAAGACCGACGAGCAGTTCGGAGAGATGGACCTGGCGGCGGAATCGAAGCGGGCCGTATCCGCTCTCTTCGGCGATTACGAAGAGGAAGAGATTACCCGGGTCGCCGAGTTACCGGATATCTCCGACAGTCTCGTGGCCACCCTCAAGGGAAACGGCATTGAGTATATCGAAGACTTGGTCGCGCTTTCGGACGAGGACTATACAAAGCTCACCGGTATAGCAGCCGAGGACGTTGCGGAACTCCGTCAGATAATCGCCGAAAACGTCGAGATTATCGAGCAGGAAGAGGAGGCCGCCGCCGAAGCGGAGGAAGAGACTCCGGAAGAGGGGGCAGAAACCGCCGAAGCCGAAGTCGAAGCCGAAGCCCCGGAGAAAGAAGCCGCGGAAGCCGCAGAACCCGAGGCGGTCGAACCCGAGGCCCCCGAAGAGGAGGCCCCCGAAGAGCCCGAAGCCGAGGAACCCGAACCCGACGCGGAAGAGAAAGTCGCAGAGGAACCCGAAGAGCCGGAAGAAGAAATCACCGACATTTCGGAGCTTCCGAATATCTCCAAGGAGGTGGTAAAACGCCTCAAGGACAACAATATCTACGACATTGTCGACCTTATCTCTCTCGATGAAGACGAGTTAAGGGAGCTCAAGGGTATTACCAAAGAGAACATTGCCGAAATAGAGGCAATAATCTCGGAAAGCATAGAAGTAATCGAAGAAGACGAAGATTCGGAGCAGTCAGATACGTGACGGACCAGGCCATCCTTGTGTATGATAGGGACAGAAAAGGTGATTTATGGCTGAAGAGCGACAGGATGATCAGAAGCCCAAAACGGCGCTAATCAAGCATAAGAAAGACTCCGGGTCTCAAGACGGCGGTGCACCTGAGAAGAAGAAGGTGCGTGTCGTCGTCAAGCGCAAGGGCAAAACGAAACCTGAAGCGGAAACGGAAGAAAAAGAGAATAGACGGTCCACCGAGGTCACCTCGGGTCCGGGTGTTAGCTCTGTTCGGGTGAAGTCCGAAGAACCGACGCCGCCGAAGCGGCCCGCAAGGCCGACCGGAAAGATCGATCCGTCTACGATACCGCCCTCCGTCCGGGCACCGATTCATCGCCCGGGAGAGGAACGAACGCCTCCCCCGCAAGCAAGACGACGGGACGCAGGTCCCGGAGGACCGCAGCGTCCTCGGGGCGACGTCGGTGCCGGAAGGCCACCGGACCGATCCGGCAGGCCCCAGACCGGCGGGCCACCGCGGGGCAGGCCCCCGACGGGCTGGTCGCCCCCGGGCCGAGGTCCCGGGCGTCCCGGGGGCGCTCCCGGCGCTCCCGGCGCTCCTGGAAGAGGGGCGCCGCCTCGGGGCCCCGCGGGAGGCGGTGGCGGCGGCGGGGAAGACAAGAAGGCTCCGTCGAAGAAATTCTTCAAGACAAAGAAGCGGGACTACCCCAAGCGGGAGCGTCACCAGGAAAAGCAGATCCAGTGGAAACAGAAGAGGCAGCCGGGTCCAAAGGCGAACCCTGTTCCCAAAGAGATCGATATCATGGAGGTCATCACGGTTTCCGAGCTGGCTCGGAAGCTCAACCTGAAGGCCTCGGACCTTATCGGCAAGTTGATGGCGATGGGGATGATGGTGACGATAAACCAGCAGATCGACGCGGAAACCGCGGAAATCCTTGCCGGCGAGTACGGCTGTAAGGTCAATATCGTCTCCCTTTACGACGAAACCATCATCGAAACGGAGGATGATAAGGAAGGGGATCTCCGGTCCCGGCCTCCCGTCATCACCGTTATGGGGCACGTCGACCATGGTAAGACGAAGCTTCTCGACGCCATCCGGACGACGGATGTTGTCGCCGGAGAGTTCGGCGGCATTACCCAGCATATCGGGGCATACCAGGTTGAGCTTCCCCAAGGCAAGCTGACCTTCCTCGACACGCCGGGGCACGAAGCCTTTGGCTTGATGCGAGCCCGGGGAGCCCAGATTACCGATATCGTAATCCTGGTCGTCGCCGCCGACGACGGAGTAATGCCCCAAACCCGAGAGGCGGTTGATCACGCGAAGGCCGCGGAAGTACCGATTATCGTCGCCGTCAACAAGATCGACCTCGCGGACGCCAATCCGGACCGGGTCAAACAACAACTCTCCGAGTTGGACCTCATTCCCGAGGATTGGGGCGGTTCGACCCTCTTCTGCGAGGTGTCGGCCCTTACCGGGGACGGGGTCCCCGAGCTGCTCGAGACCGTGCTTCTTCAGTCGGAGATCCTCGAGCTCAAAGCGAATTACGACACCAACGCCGAAGGAACCATTGTAGAGTCGCGGATCGACCCGGGTAGGGGGTCGGTTTCGACCCTCTTGGTGCAGCGGGGAACTCTGCGCATTGGTGACAGCTTTATCGCCGGGGTGTTTCCCGGACGCGTTCGGGCGCTCTTTAACGACCGGGGTGAAAAGGTAGAAGAAGCCTCGCCTGCGATGCCCGTGGAGGTCCTCGGTATCACCGGGGTTCCTAACGCCGGGGATCCGTTTCAGGTTACCGACAACGACAAGATGGCGCGGCAGGTCGGCGACAAGCGACAGGAGCTCCGGAAGGTCGAAGAGGCTAGGAACGTCAAGAAGATTACCCTGGACAACCTCTACGATAGCATCCAGGCCGGTTCGGTACAGGACCTCCGGGTTATCATCAAGGGGGACGTTCACGGGTCGGTCGAGGCGATCCAGCAAGCCGTCGAGAAACTCAGTACCGAAGAAGTTCGGCTGGTATGTATCAGATCGGCGGCGGGGGCGATCAACGAGGACGATGTTCGTCTCGCGAGTGCCTCTGATGCTATCATAGTCGGCTTTCACGTACGACCGACGCCGCGGGCTCTCGAGCTTGCCGAAACCGAGAAGGTAGAGATTCGGAAGTACAACGTCATCTACGAAGTCGTCGACGACATTAAGTCTGCGATGGAAGGGCTGTTGTCGCCTGAGCTTCGAGAAGAGACAATCGGCAAGGTCGAGGTGCGGGAGCTGTTCCGGGTACCGAAGATCGGCGTTATCGCCGGATCCTACGTCACCGAGGGCAAGGTACGGCGGAACGCCAGCGTCCATGTTATACGCGACGGCGTCGAGCTGTACTCCGGGAAGATAAACTCCTTGAAGCGATTCAAGGATGACGCTCGGGAAGTGGAAGCCGGTTACGAATGCGGTGTCGGCGTGGAGAACTTCAACGATCTCAAGATCGGTGATACTCTCGAAGTCTACCAGGTGGTAGAGCACGCGAAGAAGCTTGGAGAAGCGGCCCAGAAGTAATGGCCAATCACAGAATGGAGCGGGTGGCCAGTCTCCTTCAGCAGGAGCTGAGCCGCCTTATCCTTGACGAAGAGCTCAAAGACCCTCGTATCAACAAGCTTGTTGCCATTGGTGGGGTTACGGTATCTAAGGACCTCGAGTACGCCAAGGTGAGGGTTTCCGGATACCTTACCCACAAGAAGCTGGAAAAGGCAGTCGACGGACTCAACAGCGCCGCCGGGTTCATTCAGGGGCGCCTTGCAAAGAGGCTGCGGTTTCGATCAACGCCAAAGCTCACGTTCGTGGTGGACCACAGCATCGAAGAGGGGTTTGAGCTGACCCAAAAAATCGACGAGATAGTCCCCTAGACGATGCTCAATGGGGCGGTGCTCTTGGACAAGCCTCCGGGAACCACGTCCTTCGGAGCACTCGGTCCTTTGAAGCGGGGCTTCGACACGCGCCGTATCGGCCATACGGGAACCTTGGATCCCTTCGCGTCGGGGCTCCTGATAGCCCTGATCGGGAAGATGACCCGGTTAGCCGGCTACGTTACCGACTACGGGAAGGAGTACCTGGCGACCTTCCGGTTCGGAGAGGAGACGGATACGCTTGACACCGAAGGTAAGGTCCTTCACCGGGCACCGGTCCCGACGGAGAAGGCCATCCGAGGCGCGTTGCCGGCGTTCCTCGGAGCTATCGACCAGCGGCCCCCGGCGTTCTCGGCGGTGCATGTCGACGGAGTTCGGGCGCACCGTCTGGCACGAAGCGGTCAGGTGGTCGATATTCCTCCCCGGCGGGTTGTCATTCACGCCTTCGAGCCCCTCGATTGGGACCCTCCCGACCTCAGCGTCCGGATCGACTGTGGAAAAGGCACATACATTCGAACCCTGGCCCGGGACCTGGGCCTGGCTGTCGAAAGCCGTGCCTACGTTCGGGAGCTCCGGCGGACCCGAATCGGCCCCTATTCGGTGCACTCTGCGGTGTCTCTCGAGACGGGGGCAGAGGGGCAGGGTCTCTTGACTCCCCGGGAGTTCCTGGCTCTCGGAGGCGAAATTCCGGAGCTTGCGGTGGGAGACGAGGCGGCCGTCCGCGTTCGAAACGGGACAGTCCTGACCGCCGGGTTACTCGGCCGAACGCCCCCGGGGGAGGGGTTGTTTTCGCTGGTTCACGAGGGAAGCGTTCTGGCCCTGTGTCGGTCACATGGGGGAGAGCTTTCCTACCTTGCGGTTCTTTGAATTGACATTAACCGCCGGTATGAGAATACTATGAGCCTACTAAATCGAAGCATTAGAACGGCTTGGAGCCGAATGTGGTAGAGACCTGAGGAGAATTAGATGCCATTGACCAAAGTCAGGAAGGAAGAGCTCGTAAAAGAGTTCGGTGGGAGCGCAAAGGATACCGGCCGCACGGAGGTGCAGGTTGCTCTACTTACCGATCGAATTACCGAGCTTACCGAGCACCTGAAGATTGAGAAGAAAGATCACAGCTCCCGGCGGGGCCTCCTAAAGCTCGTCGGACAGCGACGTCGCCTCCTGCGCTACTTGCGCAACAACGATCTTGATCGCTACAGAAGCATCATCGAGCGACTTGGTCTTCGCAAGTAAGCAGGGATAGAGGAATGCATTCAGTAACAATCAAAGTTGGACACGAAGACCTCGTCCTGCAGACGGGACACATGGCAAAGCAGGCGAACGGTTCGGTTTTCGCCGCCTACGGCGGGACGGCGGTCCTCGCCACCGCCTGCTGCAGTGAGAGACCGGTTGAGGGGCTCGACTACGTCCCCCTGCAGGTTGAATACAACGAGAAATACTACGCGGCGGGAAAGATTCCCGGCGGTTTCATTAAGCGGGAAGGGCGCCCGAAGGACAAGGAGATTTTGGTCTCCCGTCTTATCGACCGGCCGATGCGCCCGCTCTTTTCGAAGGCCTTCAAACGGGATATTCAAGTGGTACCCACCGTTATCTCGGCGGATCAAATCAATACGCCGGACGTCGTGGCGATTGTCGCGGCCTCCGCCGCGGTTACCGTGTCGGACATTCCCTTCGACGGGCCGATCGGCGCCGTACGGATCTGTTCGGTAAAGGGTGAGCTTATCGCCAACCCGACCTTTCAGCAGATAGAGGAGGCCGAGCTCGATATTATCGTCGCCGGTACCGACGAAGGTATCACGATGGTCGAGGGTGGCGGCGATCAGGCGTCGGAGGACGTGCTTCTCGCGGCAATCGACTTCGCCCGGGCCCCGATCGCCGAGCTCTGCCGTGCCCAGAAAGAGCTCAGGGACACCGCAGGGCGAGAGAAGCTTGCCCTCGTCGAGGAGACTGTTGTCCTCGAAGAGAAAGACGCGATCGATGCCTTCGCGCGGCCGAAGATGCTCGAAGCCTGCTTCGTAATAGGCAAGTTCGAGCGTCACAACGCCATCAAGAACGTCATCAAGGAGACCTACGAGGCCTTCGCCGAGAAGATAGCCGAGGAACAAGAGCGCTTGTTCTACGCCTACATGGAAGATCTGGAACAGGAGATCGTACGAAGCTCCATTCTCCGGGACAAGAAGCGCACCGACGGCCGGGGCCCGTCGGATATCCGCAACATTACCTGCGAAGTGGGGACCCTCAAGCGGACCCACGGCTCGGCCCTCTTTACCCGGGGAGAGACGCAGGCTCTCGCGATTGTAACCCTCGGTACCGTCTACGACGAACAGATTATGGACGACATCGAGGGCGACCGGCGGCAGAACTTCATGCTGCACTACAACTTTCCGCCGTTCTCCGTCGGAGAGACGGGGCGCCTGGGAACCGGGCGACGGGAAATCGGCCATGGTCACCTTGCCCGAAGGGCCGTCGAAGCGGTGGTTCCGGAAAAGAGCTCTTTTCCCTATACGATTCGGGTCGTCTCCGAGATTCTCGAATCCAACGGCTCCTCCTCGATGGCCACGGTCTGCGGAAGTAGCCTCGCGCTTATGAACGCCGGGGTTCCGGTTCTTAAGCCCGTCGCCGGAATCGCGATGGGGCTGGTTCAAGAGGGGGACGATTTCGTCGTGCTGAGCGATATCCTCGGCGAAGAGGATCACCTCGGTGATATGGACTTCAAGGTCGCCGGTACCGAGGAGGGTATTACCGCCTTCCAGATGGACATCAAGCGGAAGAATGTCGACACCGAAGTAATGCGCATTGCGCTAGAGCAGGCCCGGAAGGGGCGTCTCGCTATCTTGAATATTATGGGACAAGCGATCCGGCAGCCCCAGGAGTCTCTCTCCCAGTACGCTCCCCGCATTATCTCCTTCAAGGTGGACCCGGACAAGATCGGTCTTATGATCGGCCCCGGCGGTAAGACGATCAAGGGTATCAGCGAGCGTTTCGACGTCAACACGAATATCGACGACGACGGGACGGTTACCATCTACACCAAGGAGTCGGGAAGCGGTGACCAAGCCAAAGAGGCGTTCATGTCTCTCCTCGAGGAACCCGAAATCGGAAAGACCTACGACGGCGTTGTCCGTCGTATCGTGGACTTCGGCGCCTTCATCGAGTTCCTTCCGGGGAAGGAAGGCCTCTGTCACATCTCCCGGATGGCCGACCACCGGGTTGAGTCGGTGGAAGACGTCCTGAGCATGAATCAGTCGGTTCCGGTCAAGATTATCGAGATCGACAAGATGGGACGTGTAAACCTGAGCCTGATCTACGAAGGCGCCGACGACACACCACACCGGCCTCGAGACCGGGACAGGGATCGCGGTGGTCGCGATAGTCGGGGCCGGGACGGCGGTCGGGACCGCGATAGACGATAACGTGGCAGACGCGCCGGAGGGGATAGAGAAGGCCGCGGCCGGCGTCCGCGTAATCGTGGACGCAGACGCCGAGCATTTTCCGCGTTACGCCTCCGCGGAAGCCGCGGGGGCGGACCTGCGGGCCGCGATAGACAAAGCGATAAAGCTAAAGCCCGGGGAGCGTGCGGTTGTTCCCACGGGAATCAAATGCGCAATACCCGACGGTTACGAAGGACAGGTACGCCCCCGATCCGGTCTCGCAGCACGCCACGGGGTAACCTTAGTGAACAGCCCGGGAACGATCGACAGCGACTACCGGGGAGAGATCGGTGTGATCCTTATTAATCACGGGAGCGAAGCCTTCGAGATACAACCGGGGGAACGGTTGGCCCAACTGGTTATCGCGCCGGTGGTACGGGCCGATTTTGTGCTCGGGACGCCCGAAGAGTCGCTTCGAGGAGCCGGAGGGTTTGGCTCAACCGGTCGGTCTTAAGGACCGCTTCGGCGGTCGTCGAGTCGTCGAACGTTACGTAGTACGGGAGTTCCTGCTCTCGTTCGGGGTCGCGTTTTCGTTCTTCTTCTTTGCGTTCTTTATCAATCAGATTCTGCTCCTTGCGGAAGACATTCTGACGAAGAACGTTCCCCTCGGGGACGTGTTACGTTTGATTCTCTATTCCCTGCCGGCAATCGTGGCCTTGTCTTTCCCCTTCGGGTCCCTCGTCGGAGCTCTGATGACCGTCGGGCGGCTCTCGGCGGACCACGAGCTTCTTGCGCTCGAGGCCTCGGGTGTGCGGACACGCCGGGTTTCGTCTCCGATATTGGCGGTCGGGCTTGTCTTTTCCCTCTTTTCTTTTACGGTGAACGACGTGTTCCTTCCGTTGGGCACCCTCGAGTTTAGCCGGCTCTACCGAGAGCTCCTCTACCGTAACCCGGCCCTCGAGCTGGACGAGTATTCCATTACCCGGTATCAGGAGAATATTATCGTGACCGGGGCGGTCAAAGAGGGTGTCGTCGAAGACTTGATGATTCTCGAACGTAACCGAGAAGGAAAGAGTCGGGTCATCGTCTCTGACCGAGCCCGGATAACCTCGGAGGGCGGGGCCGTCGGGGTTATCTCTCTGACGCTCGACGACGTCGTTACCCATTCCTACGACAGCCGACAGGCCGCCGCGCAGGAGTACCTCGAAGCCGAGCAGATGGTGTACAACGTGGTCCTCCGGGATATCGCCGCGGCGATTCAGGCGCCGGGACCGAGGGAAATGAGCTCCCGGGACGTCTATTCGGCTATGCTGGAAAAGAGGGAGAGCTTGGGTGAGCGTCGGGAGGATCATCGGCGGAATACCGCCCGGCAGGCGGCGACTCTCTACAGCCGGTACGTCTACTATCAGGAGGCGGTGGAAGAGGGCAGCATCGCGGCGGAGGCGGGCTTCTCGGGGCTGGTGGAGCAGCGGGAGCTGGTTGTCCGGGAACGAGAGCGTCCTATTACCGACCGGACCCTCCAGATCTTTTCCATCGAGTTTCACAAGAAGTTCTCGATTCCCTTCGGTTGTTTGGCCTTTGCCGTCCTTGCCTTCCCCTTGGGGCGGTTCGCCAAGCGAAGCGGCCGCTCGGTTGGCTTCGGTCTCGGACTCTTCGTCGCGATTGTCTATTGGAGCCTCTTGGTCGCCGGGCAGACGATCGGCGTTCAGAACCCGGCCACCTCGCCGGCGTTGATGATGTGGTTACCAAACATCGTCGTGGTTGGTGCCGGCGTCGCCATGATCGTGATTAGGCGCCGGTACCCATAATGAAGCGCAACCGTGTTCGTCCCT